>NZ_BAAAPH010000013.1:79395-247445 GCF_039531045.1 Kribbella hippodromi
ATCAGCCCCGCTTCATCAGCCCGCGTCACGCTGGCTTCACTACGGCCGTCCGGTACCCAGTACACGTCATGCCCGGCACCGACCAACTCCCCCGCCAGCTTCGAACCCACCGCCCCTTGCGGAGCACACGAACAGAGCACCACGTCGGCCCGGGCGATCGCGTCCGCGAACGAGGTCCCGATCAGCCCCGCTTCATCAGCCCGCGTCACGCTGGCTTCACTACGGCCGTCCGGTATCCAGTACACGTCATGCCCGGCACCGACCAACTCCCCCGCCAGCTTCGAACCCATCGCCCCCGGGTGCAACAGCACGATCCGCATGCGAACCAACATAGGTGATTCGTACGCGGCGGAACCGTTGGACTACCGCGCGAGGTGGTGGTGAGCGAGCCGTTGCCAGGGCACCGGAGGCGGGTGCAGCGTGGAGGGAACAGCGGCTCTCAGGGGGAGGGTTTCATGCGCGAGAACGCGATCGGGCGCCGCCAGGCGCTGAGGGGTGCGGGGATCGCCGCGGGCGGTGTCGCGGTGGCCGGGCTGGCGGCTACGCCGGCGATGGCTGATGACGGGAACGGGTTGCAGGGCAGTTGGATGTGCCTGCGGCAGGACACCGGTACGACGGCGAAGATCCGGCTGGTGGTGAGTTTTTGCGGCGGTGGGGTGTTCATCTCGCACGACATCAGCCCTGCGGGGCCGCCGTTCACGGGGACCTGGTCGTCGCATGGTGAGTGGTTCGAGGCGACGTTCTGGACCGGATCGTCCGGTGCGCAGGGGCCGAACTCGGTGGGGCCGGCGATTCGCGTACAGCTGCGGGGGTCGGTGTCGCGCGGGAAGCTGTCGGGTACGTACCGGGTGACCGTGTACGCGCCGGGAAGCATCACCCAGGTGATCGCCTCGAACACCGGAACAGTCACCGGACGCCGGATCGCCGCCTGAAACAACCGGGTGTCCGCGGCGCCGCCCGGAGTCGGGCGGCGCCGGGGTGGGTCAGGCGCGGCCTTCGAAGAGGCTGGTTACCGAGCCGTCTTCGAAGACTTCGCGGATGGCTCGGCTGATCAGAGGGGCGATCGACAGCTCGGTCAGCTTGTCGAAGCGGCGTTCCTCGGCGATCGGCAGCGTGTTGGTGACGATCACCTCGCTGGCCTGGCAGTTCTTCAGCCGGTCCACCGCGGGGCCGGACAGGATCGCGTGCGTGGCCGCGATCACCACCCCCGCGGCACCCTCGGCGTACAGGGCGTCCGCCGCCTTGGTGATCGTGCCGGCCGTGTCGATCATGTCGTCGACCAGGATGCAGACCCGGCCCTTGACCTCACCGACGACCCGGTTCGCGACCGTCTCGTTCGGCCGGTCGATGTCGCGGGTCTTGTGGATGAACGCCAGCGGCGCACCACCCAGCCGGGCGGACCATTGCTCGGCGACCTTGATCCGGCCGGCGTCCGGGGAGACCACCGCGAGCTGCTGGTCGCCGTACTTCTCGGCGACGTACGAGCTCAGGATCGGCAGGGCCATCAGATGGTCCACCGGCCCGTCGAAGAACCCCTGGATCTGGGAGGTGTGCAGGTCTACGCAGATCAGCCGGTTCGCGCCCGCGGTCTTGAACAGATCCGCCATCAGCCGGGCCGAGATCGGTTCCCGGCCGCGGTGCTTCTTGTCCTGGCGCGCATACCCGTAGAACGGCAGCACCACGGTGATCCGCTTGGCCGACGCCCGCTTCAGCGCGTCGACCATGATCAGCTGCTCCATGATCCACTCGTTGATCGGCGACGTGTGACTCTGGATCACGAACGCGTCGCTGCCCCGGACCGACTCCTCGAACCGGACGTAGATCTCGCCGTTGGCGAAGTCGTACGCCTGGGTCGGCACCAGGCCGGAGCCGAGCTCCTCGGCGACCTCCGCGGCCAGACCGGGATGGGCCCGGCCGGAGAAGACCATCAGGTTCTTCTCGGTGGTTCGTTTCATCCCGCTCATCCGCCCGCGCCTCCCGTTGATCTCGCTGACCCGCAAAGTCCCGCTACTCGCCGCGCTCGCCCTGCACCGGCTGCCCGGCTCGCACCTGCTGCTCGGCGGCTTGCTCGGTCGCCGGCTCGCCCGGCACCTGCTGGCCGGCGGCCTGCTGCTCGGCGAGGGCGGCTTCGGCGGCGGCGGCGGTCTTGGTGCCGGCGCGCTTGCGCTCGACCCAGCCCTTGATGTTGCGCTGCCGGCCGCGGGCGACCGCGATCTCGCCCGGCCCGACGTCCTCGGTCAGCGCGGTCCCGGCGGCCAGGTACGCCCCGTCGGCGATCGTCCGCGGCGCGACCAGCACCGAGTTGCTGCCGATGAACGAGTGCTTCCCGACGTGCGTCGGATGTTTCGCCACCCCGTCGTAGTTCGCGAAGATCGTGCCCGCCCCGATGTTGGCGCCCTCGCCGATGGTGGCATCCCCGGCGTACGTCAGATGCGGCACCTTCGCACCGTCGCCGATGGTCGAGTTCTTGGTCTCGACGAAGGTCCCGATCTTGCCCTTCACACCGAGCTTGGTGCCGGGGCGCAGGTACGCGAACGGTCCGACCGAAGCACCATCACCGATCACAGCGAGTGACCCGTGGGTCCGGATGATCGTCGCGTTTTCGCCGATCTCCAGGTCGGTCAGCGTCGTGTCGGGGCCGATCGTGGTGCCGGTGCCGACGGTGGTGGCGCCGTGCAGCTGGGTGTTCGGCAGCACCGTGACGTCGCGGGCGAGGTCGACCGTGCTGTCGATCCAGGTGGTGTTCGGGTCGACGATCGTGACGCCTTCGCGCATGTGCCGCAGCAGGGTCCGGCGGTTCAGCTCGGCACGGAGCGTAGCGAGCTGGACCCGGTCATTGACGCCCTCGGTCTGCATCGCGTCGCCGGTGACATGCGATCCGACCCGCTTGCCGTCGGTGCGGGCGATGCCCAGCACGTCGGTCAGGTACAGCTCGCCCTGAGCGTTGTCGGTGGTCAGCCGGCTCAGACCGTCACGCAGGGTAGCCGCATCGAACACGTAGATCCCGGCGTTGATCTCGTCGATCGCGCGCTGCTCGGCGGTCGCGTCCTTGTGCTCGACGATCGCCGCGACGGTACCGTCCACGGCTTGCACGATCCGCCCGTACCCGGTCGGATCCGGCACCCGCGCGGTCAGCACGGTGACCGCGTTGCCGTCCTTGTCGTGCGCCGCGACGAGGTCGTGCAGCGTCTCCGCCTCGAGCAGCGGTACGTCACCCGATGTGACGATCACCGAGCCGTCGAAGTCGCCCGGTACGGCGGTCAGCCCGGCGCGGACAGCGTCACCCGTACCGAGTTGCTGCTCCTGAACGGCGGTCCGGACATCCGGGTCGACGGCCTTCAGGTGCTCCTCGACCAGCTCACGGCCGTTGCCGACCACGACCACCAGGTGCTCCGGGCTGAGCGCCCGGGCAGTCACCACGGCGTGCCCGACGAGGCTGCGCCCGCCGATCTCGTGCAGCACCTTCGGGGTCGCGGATTTCATCCGGGTTCCGAGACCGGCGGCCATGATCACGACCGCCGCGGGGCGATGGGAAGTCACGCGGTCTTCTCCTCGAGTTCCCTGCGAGTTCTTTCGACAAGTATCAGCATGGGCACCCGATGCAGTGCCCGCGCAAGCCTACTTGCTCCCGAACCATGCCCTCACCCGGGTGCGACGAGACCGATTTCACGCTCCGCCCGCCCGATTCCACATCGATCCGGGTACCGAAGGACAGGTAGTGCACCGCCGAGACACCGTACGCGCGGCGCCGCTCACGCTCAGGTGCACTAGGCGACCGAGCACCACTACCTGTCCTTACGCACCCTGCCCGCCCTCTGCGACGCTGGACGTATGGCTCTGACTCTCGGCGCGATCATCCTCAACGTCCCGAAAACCGGCCCGGCCGCGGAGTTCTGGGCGCAGGCCCTCGACTTCACCCCGGCGGGCAACCCCGATTTCCTCGTCCCACCACCGACCGCGCGCCCCACTCGCCTGCACCTGGACGAAGGCGACCGCACCCACCTCGACCTCTGGGTCGACCCGAACTCGACCCTGCAAGCCGAGGTCGATCGCCTGATCGCCCTCGGCGCGACCCGGGTCGAGGACTGGACCTACCCGCCCGACGCCGACTTCGTCGTCCTTCAGTCCCCCGACGGCACGGTCTTCTGCATCATCGACTCAGCAACGCACTGACTTCCGGGCTGTTAAACAGCCGCGCGGTCAGGGGCACCCCGCTGTTCCGGCCGTACGGGTCCTCGTCGTGCGCGTTGGCGATGATGAGCATGTGGATGCAGCGATAGAGCAGTAGTTGCTCCGCGTCGTACCCGAGCTCTTGAATACACGCCGCGTCGAACGCCGCCTCGACCTCCCGAACCCGCGGTGACCACAACTCGACCAGACTCCCCGCGGCCGCCGCATCGAAGACCGGATCGCCCGGCATCGTCAGGAGACCGAAGTCGAGTACGGACACCGGGCGGAGGTTCTCGTCGACCAGGATGTTCCCTGCGGTGACGTCCCCGTGTACAAGGTGCGGGTCGGGTGCTTTCAGGTCGGCCAAGAGGGCGACCATCTGTTCGACCTTGGCATCGAAATCGTCGATAACTGTGCGCAGTTGGGCTCCGAAACGGTGCAGTCGGCGCTGGACCAGCGCTGTCAGCGCATCGGTCCAGGTCTCACCTTGGGGCCGAAACGGGGTTCGCTCGTCCAGCACGGTCAGCTGGTGCAGTACGTGTGGCGGCTCGACGTTCGCCAGCTCGGCAAGGACCTCCACGACAGCGTCGCGCGTACGCTCCCAACCGGGCTCGCCGAAAGCCGGTGCGGCCGCGTGCAGCGGGGTTCCGGGGAGTTCGCGCTCGACGGTCAGCCAGTACGGGCCGGGGCGGTACAGTTCCAGGAATCGTGGGGTGTGAAAGGGCAGCCGGCCGTCGAGCGCGGCGTACACCTCGCCCAGCCGGCGCAACTCGTCCTCGCCGGCATGGAACCAGATCTTCGCGACCTTCTCACCACCGAGCCGAAACACCGCGCCTTGCATCCCGATCGCGAGCTGTTCGGCCGCCGGGTACCCGATCGCGTGAAGCTGCTCGCTGAGGAACCCGTCCGACAACACCACCGGCGACCTCTCGCTCGCTAAATTTTAGCGACCCTAACCGCTACCCGTGGATCTCCGCACTGCAAAAACTGTCGGCGGCCTTTGACATCCTCGGCAGATGAAGGAATCACTGGTGGATGTCGGGGACGTGACGCTGTTCGTCCGGGAGCTCGGGCAGCGCGGCGATCGCCCTTCTCTCGTGGTGATTCACGGCGGTCCCGACGTCGGTCACGCCTATCTGCTTCCCGGTTTCGAACCGTTGGCGCGTGATCATCACGTTGTCCTGTTCGACTTCCGCGGCTGCGGCCGGAGTACGCGCGGTCTGCCCGACGACCAGTTGCAGCCGGAGCTCGTCGTACGCGACACCCACCGCTTGATCGAACGACTCGACCTTGGCCAGGTGGATCTCCTTGGCTTCTCCACCGGCGGGCGCGCGGCAATTCAATTCGTCGACAAACACCCTGAGCAGGTGCGCCGCTTGGTGCTCGCCTCCACCTCGGCGTACACAGCGGCGGACAACGAGCCGTACCTGGCCGACTGGCCCGAGTACCACCGCCGCCAAAAACTCGAGGACAAGGCGAACGGTGCCCTCCGCAACTCAACCATCTTCGTCTGGAACCTCGACCGCGCCCCCGACTACCTGGAACTTCTCGAGTCCCTGGGCCCCGACCAAGGCGACTGGTCTTTGGAACGCGCGCGCCAAGGCCTTATGCATCCTTGGTTCACCCGCGACCCCGAACAAACCCTCCGCGACTTCGCCAAACCCACCCTCATCCTGCACGGCGAAAAAGACATGGGCTTCCCCGTCCAACTAGCCCACCGCCTCCACGCCGCCGTCCCCACCACCCACCTGACAGTCATCCCCAACACCGCCCACATGACCCACTTCGAACAACCCACAGTTTGGTCCAACCACCTCCGCACTTTCCTCGCCGATTGAACCCCGATGCCTCCCCAACCGCGGACTGCCCGCACGCCGCAGTCCCCCGACTCGTCCACCGTCCGGCGAACGGTGAAGCTCTTACTGATCGACCCAAGCGATCGCCTGCTGCTCATCCACGCCAAGGACCCGCAGACGAACGCCGAGTGCTGGTACCCGGTCGGCGGCGGCATCGAACCCGGCGAAACCATCCACTCCGCCGCCACACGCGAGGCGTACGAGGAGACCGGGCTGACCGCGCTTCCGCCAGGGACTGTGGTTTGGCGGCGCGATCATGTGTACGAGTACGCCGGCCGTCGCGTCGACGTACATGAGGAATGGTTGCTGCACCGCGTCGACCACTTCACCCCGCGCCCGACCGCACTGACCGCCCACGAATCCCGCACCATCCTCGGCTTCAACTGGTGGACCGCGCCCGCCCTCACCCGAACCACCTCCACCGTCTTTCCACCCAGCATCGGTCCCCTACTGACCACCCTCCTCACCAACGGCACCCCCACCATCCCGATCGACATCACTGACACATCCGCGACTCGCGCGTACGCCCCCGGATAGGCTGCTGTTCGTGGTGGAGACTCGGCTTGATCTTGAGCGGATTCGGGCGGCTCGGCGAGTGATCGATCCGGTGTTTCTGGACAGTCCGCTGTACCGCTGCGAGGCCCTCGATCCAGTGCTCGGCTGCGCCCTCACCATCAAACTCGAGACCGCCAACCCGGTACGCAGCTTCAAAGGCCGCGGCACCGAAGTCGTAGCCGATCAACTCGCGCGTACCAACTCCCCCGCTGTCGTCTGCGCAAGCGCCGGAAACCTCGGCCAAGCCATGGCGTGGTCCGCCCGCACCCGCGGCATCGACGTCACCGTCGTCGCCTCCCGCTTCGCGACCCCCACCAAACTCGACCGCATCCGCGCCCTCGGCGCCAACCTCGAACTCGTCGACGGCGACCACGAACTGGCCCGCGACCGAGCCGCCGAAATCGCCCAGTACGAAGGCATCCGCCTCCTCGAAGACAGCCTCGACCTGGAAACCTGCGAAGGCGCCGCCACCATCGGCCTGGAACTGGCCGAAGCCTTCGCACCCACCCCGCTCCGAGCCAACCCACCGCACGCAACCGCTCCCCACAACACCCCGCCGCCCGCGCCCGGCAATAGGCCGGAGCAACGATCCGCGTGGCGCGAAGGACCCGCCGTACTGATCGCCCTGGGCGGCGGCGCGATGGCAACCGGCATCGGGTACGTACTGAAAACCCTCGTCCCAGAAGTGGAAATCATCTGCGTCCAACCCCACGGCGCACCCGCGATGACCCGCTCCTGGCACGAACGCCGCGTAGTCACCACCGACTCCATCAACACCATCGCTGACGGAGTAGCCGGCCGCCGCCCCATCCCCGAAGTCCTCACCGACCTCCTCGCCGTCGCCGACGACGCCGTACTGGTCGAAGAATCCTCCATCATCCAAGCCATCCGCCTACTCCACGACCACGCCGGCCTGATCACCGAACCCTCAGCCGCCCTAGGCGTCGCCGCAAAACCCCACCCGCTTCACCCACCGCCCCACAACCACCATCATCTGCGGCAGCAACACCAACCCCACCACGTACACCACCTGGCTCACCACCCACTCCTGACCAGCAACTCAGCCGCCGCCCCGCGATCACCTTTCGCTGGTGGTCAGGCCTGATCGAGTTGCCCGGCCTCATCACGTTGACCTGTTTGGTCGAGGCAGGCGTTGTGGACGGTTTGGGCGAGCTCGGTTTCGGTGGGACTCCATGGTTCGCCGGGCTGGTCGTTGATCGTGTACAGGCGACCGAGCGGCTGGTCGAGTACGTCGTGCGATTCGCGGGCGAGCTGGTCGACCTGATCGACGACCCAGGACCACCGGGCGCGGCCGGTCAGGTGAAGCTGTGCGATGTCGTCGAGCGTCACCTTGACGGCGGCGTACGTCGCCGTGAGCGGAGGAACTCCGGCCTCTGCCAGCGCATCCGGCAGGAGATCACGGACTTCGCGGGGATCACGCGCGCTCAGTCCGGCGAGCTCGGCCAGCGCGGGCCCGTCGTACCCCTGAACGAGCCAGCCGGCCGCCCACATCGGGACCGATTCCACGTGCAACTGATCCAGCGTCAGCCACGCGGCCACCAACTCCGGGAGTCGGCAGCGCATCGCCCGGTCTCAGCCCCATGACCCCATTCTGCGGCCGCGTACGCCGACGGGACGAACTTGCTTGGGGCTGGTGAAGGGACCTGGACTGCCGGCCGTACGTTACGCGCCCCGCGCTTGGCGTCAGATCATCACGAGCGCGACGGTGGCGCAGATGGCCACGATCAGTACGAATTGGCTGATCGTCGAGCGGCGGCGGTCCGCGGTTGGTACTTCGCCGTCGGCGTCCTCGAACAGATCCGAGAAGATCAGTAAGGGCCGGCCGAGCGTTGCGACGATGCACAGCGCGTACAGCCCAGCCATGGTCCACAGCAGGCCCGCGGCCGCTCCGAGCCCGCCGAAGAGCAGCCCCAACAGGGGAAGCGCCGCCATCGACCCCCAGCCAGCAAGCGCAATCCCAAGCGGCACCGTACGCGCCCGAATGATCGGATCCCGCCAGGTCAGCAAGCACGTCACCGCCAGCAACCCGACCATCACGCCCACCGCGATCCCCGGGTGCCGCAAGAACCAAACCACCGGAAACCCCCACAACTCCCCAACCATCCCCGCAGAATACGGCCGAACCCATCCCGCAGAATGCTGGTGTGCGTACTGTTCCGTTCGTACTCGGCTTGTTGGTTGCGCTGGTGATCAGCGCCCAGATCTTGATGCTGATGCAGCGCCGCCGCCCAGCCGCCAAGCGCCTCCGTGATCTCGGCACCGGCGGCGACGCGTACGCCCTGCTGTTCGCCGGCATGCTCACGGCAACCGCGACCGGAGCAGTAGCCGGCAGCCTCCTCGACGCCCCTGGATCCGGCGCCGCAGCAGGCCTCGTACTCGCCGTCCTGACGTGGACCGCCGCAGTCCTCTGGACCCACCGCCGCCCATCAACGCGAAGGCATCAGCCGCCCAAGCGCTGACGTCCACCGACGCGCATCCGACTCACCGTCCCTCACCTGGGCGTCACGATTGGATGCCGACAAGTCGAGTACGCACACGGAGCCCGGCGTACGCGGTTGTAATGGCACTGTGAGTTTCCCGGCACCCGAGGATCCCCGGATCTTCCATGGATACTCCGACGCGCCCAAGCACACCGAGCTCATCATGTGCGGAGCATGGGTAGCAGGACTGTGTGGATTGCTGGGCTTCCTCGCAATCGCGACGCTGGGAGCCCCGTCCGACCCCTGCCCACCGGATACCACCGGCTGCGGACCCGAGCCGCTCACCATCGCGAAGGTCGGCGTCGGCCTACTACTGGTAGCCGCGCTCGCAGCAGCCTGGACCTTCGCCTGGCACCTCCGCGCCACCCGCTACCGCTTCAACCCACCACCCAACTGGCCCCCACCCGCCCCCACCTGGCAACCACCCCGAGGCTGGACCCCACCCCCCACCCTCCCAAAGGCCCCCACCGGCTGGCACTTCTGGCACTAGCCCGGGCACTAGTCAGTCGGCGGCCGCGTACGAGGATGTCCTGCCCACGGAGCCACACGTGGCACTCACGAATGCCAGACTCACCCCATGTCCGATCGCGAGCCGACAGCAACCGAACGGACCTTCTTCGACGAACTATCGGCACTCGTCCCCGGCCTTCACGATTGGTACCACGCCGACCCCGACGGCACCCCATGGATGCTCGTATCCCACGATTTCGTGGCGGGCGGAGGCATCGTGCGTACGCTCCGAGCCGACTACGACGGCAACGCCCTACGCGGCGGATGGAGCCCCGCAAACCTCAACTGGGACGGCGGCATACGCGCCCACGACGCGCACATCGACACCAACCCACCGGCTGGCCTCTGTCACGACAATGTGGAACCCAACCAGGCAGCCACAATCACCGCACAGTGGTTCGCCACCCACATCGCCAAGTGGAACCTGCGCACCGACAGCTGATGAGCACCGCGACTGATCTCCGGGTCAGCGGACGATGGGCTTGCCGTCTACGAACACGCGATCGGCGATGGCAGCGATGAAACCGCCGCCCCACGTACCGATGACGGGGAGATCGCGTGCCTCGTCGGCGGTGGCGAGGCGGAGCATGCGTCCGGCGCGATAAAGGCCGACCGTTCCGCCCATACGGTGGGAGACAGCCAACAGTGCGCCCTCTCGATCATGCACCGGGGAGCGCCTGCCGAGGATCGATCCTCCGTTCGCGCCGATCAGCTTGATGTGCCCGTAGCCCCAATTCAGGAGCGGACTCTCGTCGACCGCCGCCGGCGTCGGCGGCTCGTCGCCAACCCAGTCCAACAGGCCGGCGACGAACGTCCGGCTGTTGATCGCTCCGTGCGGCGCTTCCTCAGCGGTAGGCACCGCAACAACCACACCACAGGCCGAACGTCCGTCCCGCAACGGAATCCCCCAGATGTGCCCCGGCAAGAGGTAGGCGTTGGACCTAGGCACGAACGGATACGCAGCAGGAGGCGAGACCATGCCCCCGATTATGAGCCCGCGACACGCTGCGGATGAGGGCGCTGAGCAGCGGTTGGGCGGGTAGCGGGTCGGTCAGGTCGTAGGGTCGCTCGTGTGACGGTTGAGGATGTGGTGGCTGCTCAGTTGGAGATGACGGATGGGACTTGGGGGGCGTTGCGGGGTGAAGGGGTTGTGGAGGGGAGCTTGTTGAGGCTTGACTTCACGTTTTTAGGTGGGGAGGAGGGGGCGGCGGAGGAGCTCAAGAGAGCGCTTTCGGGGGAGGTCGCGGTGGTTCAGGTGTCGGCGCATCAGACCGGGGTCTTCAGGAAGCGGCGGGTCTGGCTGGTGACGGGGACGACTGAACCTCGCCCGGTGTCGCTGCCCGCTCTTCGTGAGTGGGTGGAGCGGCTGGTCCGGCTTGGCGATCAGTATGGGATGGAGTTCGACGGGTGGGGCGCCGAGGTCCCGAGCACCTAGACGAAGGTCACTGGAGGCGGTCAATGTTCAACCACGAGCCGGTGGGGTACGACTGTCCATTCTGCAGGGTGCTTGGCGGTGGTGAAGACGGTGTGACCAGCCAGCAGGACATTGTGTTGCGGACCGCGGGGGCGATGGCGTTCGTGGCTTCGCGATGGTGGCCGAACAACCGGGGTCATGTTCTGGTCGTGCCGGACGAGCATCATGAGAACCTGTACGACCTGCCGCCTCGGTACGGTCATGCGGTTCACGATGCGGTCCGTGCGATCGCGATTGCCATCCGGCATACGTATGGCTGCGACGGGGTCTCGACCCGGCAACACAACGAGCCGGCCGGCTACCAGGATGCGTGGCACTATCACGTGCACGTCTTTCCGCGGTACAAGGACGACAATCTCTACAACACCCGGCACCTCGCCCGCCCCGCCACCCGCGACGAACGCGAGCCCTACGCCCGCAGACTGCGCGCCTACTTCACTCAGTACGGCGACCTGGACGACCGCACCTCCTGTTAGCAATACACGTGGTCACCCATGGGAGGGGCTGGGATGGACTTCGAACTGCTGTTGCTGATCGTGATCGCAGTCGGCCTGGTCTTGCGGGCGCTGTGGGCATCTGCTGTCTTGCATCGTCACGTGGGATGGCTCATCGCGGCGGCGTGGATCGGTGGCCTGGTCGGCGGGCTCATTCTCGGGTACGAGTGGCTGGCGATTGCTTGTGTACTGCTCTTCGGGGTCGCCGAGTTCGTGTACCAGACCGGTGGCGACGGATCGAAGGCACCACCAGCACGGTGGTTGAGTCCGTTGCTGCGCCGATTGTCAGTCGCGCCGCCTGGCCGCCATGGCCGAAAGCCGCACGACGAGGTCTGAGGACAGGGTTCTCCATCCGTCTGGTGGGTTCTCCACTTGTATACCGGTGGAGAACCCACCACTCGGGTGGAGAACCACTCGTGTGGGTGACGGCGGGTCAGGCAGGGACCAGGTCGCGGGGTGCCGGCGCCAGCCGGAGGGTGGGTGGGAGCTGCTGGAGCGGGCGCGTACGAGGAGCGCAGCGACGAGGTGCGACCGCGCAAGCAGCGCGGAGTCGTACTACACGAGGTGCGACCGCGCGGATCGCGCGACAAAGTGCTAGCTCCCCCGCCAGGTTTCGATCCTGGTCTTCGAGATTCAAAGTCTCGCGGGCTGCCGATTACCCCACGGGGGATCGTGGTTGCCGGGACAGTTTGCCATGAATGGGGTCGGCGACACGCGAGGGGTTCCTAACCTACGGGTCCGTAGGTTACGGTGGCGTAGGTAAGGAACCCCTGACCCGAGGGAAGAACAGCCATGACTCCACCCGTTGCCACGCCGGACGCGCCCACCCGTACCGCGCCGGTCGAGGACGTGCACACCGGGACGCTCGGTGGTGAGCAGAAGAAGGCCTGGGAGCAGGTCGCGCTGGCGTTGTTCATCGGCATCCCGTTCCTGGCGGTGCTGGCGGCGGTGCCGATCGCGTGGGGCGGGTTCCTCGGCTGGCGGGATGTCGTACTGGCCGTGGTGTTCTACACGGTCGCCGGGCACGGGATCTCGATCGGGTTCCACCGGCTGTTCACGCACAAGTCGTTCAAGCCGAACCGGCCGCTGAAGTACGCGCTGGCGATCGCGGGTTCGCTGGCGATCGAGGGGCCGGTGATCCGCTGGGTGGCGGACCACCGCAAGCACCACAAGTTCTCCGACCGGGACGGCGATCCGCACAGCCCGTGGAAGTACGGTCACACGATGGGTGCGCTGACCAAGGGGTTCTACCACGCGCACGTCGGCTGGCTGTTCGACACCGAGCAGACGCCGCAGCGGCAGTACGCGCCGGATCTGCTGAAGGACAAGGACATCGTCAAGGTGTCCCGGATGTTCCCGATGCTGGTCGCCGTCAGCCTGCTCGCGCCGGCCGTCATCGGCGGTCTGTGGTCCTGGTCGATCCAGGGCGCGCTGACCGCGTTCTTCTGGGCCAGCCTGGTCCGGATCGCGCTGCTGCACCACGTCACCTGGTCGATCAACTCGATCTGCCACACCATCGGCGACCGGCCGTTCAAGAGCCGGGACAAGTCCGGCAACGTGTGGTGGCTGGCGATCCTGAGCCAGGGCGAGTCGTGGCACAACCTGCACCACTCCGACCCGACCTGCGCCCGGCACGGTGTACTGAAGGGCCAGCTCGACACGTCGGCGCGCTCCATCTGGTTCTTCGAGCGGATGGGCTGGGTGAGTGACGTCCGCTGGCCGGTCAAGGAGCGGCTGGAGGCACGCCGGGTGGACGCCTCGACGCGTACGCTGAAAGCTGCCTGAGAGCGAAATCCACCACCGGCAAGACCGGAAGTACGGCATGATGCTGACGTGATCACGACGTGACGGAACCAAAACCGCGGCGATCCGGCCGGATCCGGATGACCAGTGCCGAGCGTCGCGAACAACTCATCACGATCGCCCGCGGCCTGTTCGCCCAGAAGGGGTACGAGGCCACTTCGGTCGAAGAGATCGCGCATCGCGCGGAGGTCTCCAAGCCGGTCGTGTACGAACACTTCGGCGGCAAGGAAGGTTTGTACGCGGTCGTCGTGGACCGTGAGGTCCGCGCCCTGCTCGACGGTGTCACCGGTGCACTGACGGCCGGTCGCGCGCATGAACTGGTCGAGCAGGCGGCGCTGGCGCTGCTGGACTACATTGAGAACAACGCGGACGGTTTCCGGATTCTGGTCCGGGACTCGCCGGTCGGGTCGTCGACCGGGTCGTTCATCTCGATCCTGAGCGATGTCGCGACCCGGGTCGAGCACATCCTGGCCGAGGAGTTCAAGCGCCGCGGCCTGGACCCGAAGAACGCCCCGATGTACGCGCAGATGCTGGTCGGCATGGTCGCGCTGACCGGTCAGTGGTGGCTGGACGCCCGCAAACCGAAGAAGCCGGACGTCGCCGCGCACCTGGTCAACCTGGCCTGGAACGGTCTCTCCGGCCTCGAAGCCAAGCCCACCCTCTCCACCCGCCCCCACAAGTAGGCCCTAAGGACAGGAGGTAGTCCCGTCCCAGGGCCTGGATACCGGCGTGTCGCGCCGTCGAAAGCGCCGGGCGGTGACCACCTCCTGTCGTTCGGTACCCCACCACCAGTCGTACACCCGAATCCGCCCAGGGCATGACCTCCGCAAGCGCGCTGCCCCGTACGCTGGCTCGCATGACGGGGATGCTGACCGCGCGGCCGGTGCCTGCCCGGAGCAGGGCGTTCGACCTGTTCCTGGCCGGCGGCTTGTGCGTGACTTTCGGGTTCCTGTCGCTCGCGCAGGCGCACTTGGAGGGGTTCCTCGCGTTCGGCATGCTCGCGCCGCTGGTCTGGCGGCGTACGCATCCCGAACTGGTCTTCTACGGGGTCTGTTCGGTCGCGCTGCTGCAGTGGCTGGCCCATGTCCAGCTGATGCCCGGCAACGTCGGCCTGATGGTCGCGCTGTACGCGATCACCGTGTACGGCGATGTCCAGCAAAGCCGGGTCGCCCTCGGCATCGGCGGCCTGGGCGTACTGATGGCGACCTCGCGCTACTGGTCCAACTCGGACTGGAAGCAGCAGATCACGATGATGGTCGCGCTCGGCGCACTCGTCTTCGGGGTGTGGGCGCTCGGCGAACGCCGCCGGACCCGCGGTCTGTACGTGGCGCAGCTGGAGGAACGCGCCGCCCAGCTGGAACGCGACCGGGACCGCGAGTCCAAACTGGCGGTCAGCAACGAGCGGACCCGGATTGCCCGCGAGATCCACGACGTGGTCGCGCACGGCCTGTCGATCATGATCGTCCAGGCCGACGGCGGTCTGTACGCGGCCGACCAGTCCCCCGAGGCGGCGAAGAAGGCGCTGGCGACGATCGGTGACACCGGCCGGGCCAGCCTGACCGAGATGCGGAAGATGCTCGGCCTGCTCAAACAGGACGAGCAGCGCGAGCTCGATCCGAACCAGCCGCGCCCGCAGCCGGGGGTTTCCAGCCTGCCGGAGCTGATCGAGAACGTCCGGGCGGCCGGCCTCAGCGTCGAGTACGAGGTGACCGGCCGCCCGCGCGACCTGCCCGCGCTACTCGGCCTGACCGCGTACCGGATCGTGCAGGAAGGCCTGACGAACACGCTGAAACACGCCGGGCCGGGAGCGCGTACCTCCGTCACCCTGGACTTCGGGCGCGAGATGCTGACCGTGGTGGTCACCGACGACGGCCGCGGGGCCGGCGTCGCGCCGAGCAGCGATCCGGGTCACGGTCTGGTCGGGATGCGGCAGCGCGCCTCGGTCTCGGGCGGTACGGTGAGCGCCGGACCGAAGGCGGGCGGCGGTTACGAGGTGATCGCCAGACTGCCGTACAACCTGCCAGGCGGAGGACAGTAAGTGAGCGACGACGACGTGATCCGGGTGTTCCTGGTCGACGACCAGGAGCTGGTCCGGGCCGGGTTCACGATGCTGGTGGACTCGCAGCCCGACATGCGCGTGGTCGGGCAGGCCGGGGACGGCGGCGAGGCGGTCGAGAAGATCCAGGTGACCGCGTGCGACGTCGTCCTGATGGACGTCCGGATGCCGCGGCTGGACGGCGTCCAGGCCACCCAGCGGCTGCAGTCGTTGCCGCAAGCATCGACTGACGCGCAGCCGCCGAAGGTGATCGTGCTGACCACCTTCGACCTGGACGAGTACGCGTTCGCCGCGATCAAGGCCGGCGCGGCCGGGTTCCTGCTGAAGAACACCCCGCCGGCCGATCTACTGAACGCGATCCGCCAGGTGTACTCCGGTGACGCGGTGGTCTCCCCGAGTACGACCAAGCGTCTGCTCGAGCACTTCGCCGGCGCACTGCCCGACGCCGGCACCGAGCGGCCGGACCTGGCCGAGCTGACCGCCCGCGAGCGCGAGGTGCTGATCGAGGTCGCCCGCGGCCTGTCGAACACCGAGATCGCCAAGCTGTTCACGTTGTCCGAGGCAACGGTGAAGACGCACATCGGCCGGATCCTGGCCAAGACCGGCCTCCGGGACCGGGTCGCGCTGGTGGTCCTCGGGTACGAGACCGGCCTGGTCCGCCCGACCAAGTAACAGACCAAGTAACAGACCAAGTAGCACCCCAGGTAGACCACGTAATACCCAGGTAGTACGTGGACTCCAGTCTCCGGTCCGACGAGATCGGGTCGCGTACTCACTAACTTCTTGACCAACGTTCAGTTTGAGTTGAGGAGTGACATGAGCTTGCAGACCGGGCAGGTTGCCGCCGGGCGGCTGCCGCAGGACGGGGAGCCGCGGACCGCGATCCGTGCGCACGAGCTGCGTAAGGTCTACGGACAGGGTGATACCGCGGTGGCCGCGCTCGACGGGGTCTCGGTCGACTTCGGGGTCGGCCGGTTCACCGCGATCATGGGCCCGTCCGGGTCCGGCAAGTCGACGCTGATGCACTGCCTGGCCGGGCTGGACAGCCCGACCGACGGCCAGGTGCTGCTCGGTGACACCGAGCTGACCCGGCTGCCGGACGCCGAGCTGACGAAGATCCGTCGGGACCGGATCGGCTTCGTGTTCCAGTCGTTCAACCTGCTGCCGATGCTGTCCGCGAAGGACAACATCCTGCTCCCGCTGGAGCTCGGCAGCCGCAAACCCGACCAGCAGTGGCTGGCCACGCTGATCGACGTACTCGGACTGCAGGACCGGCTCACGCACCGCCCGTCGGAGCTGTCCGGTGGCCAGCAACAGCGGGTTGCCGTCGCGCGCGCCCTGGTCGGCCGGCCGGAGGTCGTGTTCGCGGACGAGCCGACCGGCAATCTGGACTCGCGGTCGGGCGCCGAGGTACTCGGGTTCCTGCGCCGTTCGGTCCGTGAGTTCGGTCAGACCGTGGTGATGGTGACGCACGATCCGCTCGCCGCCTCGTACGCGGACCGGGTGGTGATGCTTGCCGACGGCAAGCTGGCCGGCGAGCTGCTCGAGCCGACCCCGGAGAGTGTCCTGAACGCGCTGCGGCAGCTGGGGGCCTGACGTGCGTCGTTCGCTGCTGTCCTCGCTGCGCGCCCACCTGGGCCGCCTGATCGCCGCCTGCCTGGCGATTGTTCTCGGCGTCGGCTTCGGCTCGCTCGCGATGATCGTGCATTCGTCCGCGTCGCACGGTGTCGACCAGACGATCGGCGCCCAGTACAAGGGCGTCGACGCGGCCGTGGTGCCGGACCAGTCGACGCTCTCGCCGGCCGACATCGCCGCCGCGAAGAACCTGCCGCAGGCCGCCTCGGTGGTCGCCTACACCACCGCGTACGTGCAGGCGGCCTTCCCGGGACTGGTCCGGCCGACCTCGCTTCCGGTCGAGTCGCTGCACGACACCTCCCGGATCGCCGGCCCCACGACGTCCTCGGGGAGGTTGCCGACCGCAACGACCGAGATCGCGCTGCCGGCCCGGCTGGCGGACAAGTACAAGGTGACTGTCGGCCAGACGCTGCGGCTGGACAACTACGAAGGCAAGGCCTGGACGGTCCGGATCGTCGGCCTGGTGGACGATACGAACTACGTCGGCAGCGCCCCGGCGGTGGCCACCGAAGCCGCGGTGCAGATCTTCAGCCCGGGCGCGTTCGTCAGCGGCGTCGGCCTCGCGGCCAAGCCCGGGGTCAGCCAGGAGCAGCTTGCCGAGGCCCTCCAGGCCAAGGTGAGTCCGGGGCTGCAGGTCCTCACCGGCACGGCGTTCATCCAGCACGAGGTGGAGAGTTTCACGCACGGGATCGATGTGCTCGGTGGCGTGTTCGGGATGTTCGCGGTGATCGCGCTGTTCGTCGCCTGTCTGGTGATCGGCAACACGTTCACGATCGTGATCGCCCAGCGCACCCGGGAGATGGCGCTGCTGCGCTGCGTCGGCGCGTCCCGGCGGCAGGTGTTCACCTCGGTACTGTCCGAGGCGACTGTGGTCGGCGCGGTCGCGTCCGCGATCGGGGTCATCTTCGGGGTGGCCCTGTCCGCACTCGCGCTGGCGATGTCCCGTGAGTTCAACTGGGGTATCCCGCCGGTCCCGCTGCACCTGGACCCGTCGTCGTTGCTGCTGCCGCTCGTGATCGGCACCGTCGCCACGCTGATTGCCGCTGTCGTACCGGCTCGCCGGGCCACGAAGGTGGCGCCGCTGGCCGCGCTGCGTCCGGAGGTGGCTCCGGCGGCCGCATCCCGGGCCGGCATCCTGCGGCTGATCCTGGGCTTCCTGCTGCTCGTCGGTGGCGGCCTGCTGCTCGCGGGCGGCGCGGCCGGGAGTCAGGTCCTGCTCGGTGTCGCCGGCGGCGCGTTGTCATTCCTCGGCGTACTGGCGGTCGGTTCGCTGCTTGTCCCGGCGCTGATCCGCGTGATCGGCGTACTCCCGGCCCGCACCGGCGTACCCGGCCGGATCGCCCTTGCGAACGCGGTCCGGAACCCGAAGCGTACGGCGGCGACCACGTCCGCGCTGCTGATCGGGGTCACGCTGATCAGCCTCACTTGTGTGGGCATCGCGTCAGTCCGGAAGACGTTCGACGTGTCGATGGACGGCCGGTACCCGGTTGATCTGGTGGTGACCACGTACAAGGAGAAGATGCCGTCCGGTGCCGCCGATCAGCTCCGCGCGATCAAGGGCATCACGCAGGTCGTACCGGTCAGCCAGGTGACGGTGAAGACCGCTGACAACGAGTACCAGGTCACCGGTGTCGATGCCGCCGCGGCCGGCTCGGTGATCCACAATCCGGAGCTGGCGAACGCGTTGAAGCCTGGTACGGCGCTGCTCGACCACGGGACGATGAGCATGCTGAAGGCCGAGGACGGTTCCCGCGTGACGATCGGGACCGGCAAGCACCAGCTGACCGTGACGGCGCGGCGCGCGGTCGGGCTGGACGGGGTCACGCTGACCTCGACCGACCTGGCGAAGCTGACACCGAACGCGGCCGTCACCGGGTACTGGCTGGCGTCGGACCCGAAGGCGAACGGTTCGCAGGTGATCGACGCCGTCGAGCAGTCGATCCCGACCGTGAAGGACCTGTCGGTCGGCGGCGGACTGGCCGAGCGGACCAGTTACACGAAGATCTTCGACGTGCTGCTGATCGTCGGAGTCGGCCTGCTCGGAGTCTCGGTACTGATCGCGCTGGTCGGCGTCGGCAACACGCTCAGCCTGTCCGTACTGGAGCGAACCCGGGAGAACGCGCTGCTCCGGGCGATGGGCCTGTCCCGCCGGCAGTTGCGATCGATGCTCGCGGTCGAATCGTTGCTGATGGCACTCGTCGCGGCCGGTCTCGGGATCGTCCTCGGCCTGATCTACGGCTGGACCGGGACGGCCGCGTTGATGGGCGGTCAGACCGCCAAGGGCGGCGTGCAGTACGCCGTCCCCGGCACGCTGCTGATCGCGATCGCCGCCATCGCCGCGGTCGCCGGTCTGCTCGCGTCGGTGCTGCCCGCCCGCCGCGCGGCCAAGGTCGCCCCGGCCGGCGCGCTGGCAACCGAATGAGCCGGCGGCTCGTCCGGCTTGAGGGGGCCGGACGAGCCGCTTTCAGACGATCTCGACCCGATTCCCGTGGCCGTCGGCGGTGTGGAACCGCCGGCGGCCCGGGATCGTTTCGTTGTCCCAGGTGACCGGAAAACCAAGGCCTTCGAGCTTCGCGGCCAGTGCGTCCAGATCGTCGACCGCGAGCGCCGGATGGGCCTTCTTCGCCGGTACGAACGCCTGCTCGACGCCGATGTGAATCTCGGCCGCACCGGCCTTGAACCAGCAGCCACCGCGCGGTTTCAGCAGCTCCGGCTTCTCCACCTCGGTCATCCCGAGCGCATCGCGGTAGAACGCCCGCGCCACATCTTCACCGCCGGGCGGGCAGGACACCTGTACATGGTCGAGTCGCATCGTCACGCCTTCCGTGCCACGGCGAAGATCCGGCGGAAGGGCAGCAGCGTCCCGTACGCCTTCTGTGGGTACGCCGCCGCCAGCCGCGCGCCGTATTCCGCCTCGAACCGCGGCCGTACGTGATCGGGCAGCGACTGCAGTACGGGACGCGCGCCGGTGCCCTTCACCCACTCCAGCACGGCGTTGTCGCCGGACAGCAAGTGGAAGTACGTCGTCTCCCATGCATCCACCACACAGCCCTCCGCACTGAGCACGTCGACGTACTCGGCCGGCCCAGGTACGTCCGGTCGCAGCGACGCATCCTTCGCGTACTGGGCGTACGGCTCCGTACCGGCCAGCTCGCGCAGAATCGCATGCGACGGCGCGTTGCCGTTCCCCGGGATCTGGATCGCCAGCCACCCGCCCGGCCGCAGCGCACGGACGAAGCCGGGCAGCAGGTCGAGCTGCTCGGGCACCCACTGCAGCGTCGCGTTCGTGACGATCACGTCCAGCGACTCCGGCTCGACCGCCCAGTTGCGAACGTCGCCGAGCTCGAAGGACAGCCGCTCGTCGGCGTACTGCCCGGCTGCTTCGAGCATCTGCGGCGAGCTGTCGATCCCCCGGATCACCGCGTCCGGCCAGACCTGGCGCAGCGTCGCGGTCAGCGCGCCCGGTCCGCAGCCGAGATCGACCACGGTGCGTACGTCGTCCGCACGCACTCGTTCGACCAGATCCCGGAACGGGCGGGCGCGCTCGTCGGCGTACGTGCCGTACTGCTCTGGACTCCACACCGGTGACGTACGCATCGGTTCTGCCCCTCTCGGCTGAAATTTTATCTTGACGTCGAGATACTTTAACCACGCGACTTGTCTTGATGTCAAGAGTCTTGATGGGTAGTCTCGACGTATGGAGGACGAGGTCGACCGGCTGATCGAGGCCTGGCGCCGGGAGCGGCCGGACCTCGACGTGGCACCGATGGAGGTGCTGTCCCGGGTCAGCCGCCTGGCCCGGCACCTGGACCGGGCCCGCAGCCAGGCGTTCGACACGCACGGGCTGGAGTCGTGGGAGTTCGACGTACTGGCGGCGCTCCGCCGGGCCGGCGCTCCGTACCAACTCTCCCCCGGCAAGCTGCTGAAGGAAACCCTGGTCACCTCCGGCACGATGACGAACCGGGTCGACCGGCTGACCGCGCGCGGCCTGGTCGAGCGACTGCCCGACCCGAGCGACCGGCGCGGCGTGCTGGTCCAGCTGACCCCGGCCGGCCGGGACGCGGTGGACGCGGCGATGGCTGACCTGCTCACCCATGAGCGGGCGCTGCTCGGGTCGCTGAGCGAGCGCGACCAGCTGCGCATCGCCCGGGTGCTGCGCGAACTCGTCCGGCCCTTCGACCAGGAAAAACACTGAGCCGCGAAAACACCCGGTTTCAACGCGTCGACAATGCCGATACCTGGTACTGACAAAGCGGGACGGAATTGTGCTGGAATTATCCGAAAAGACGACCCGTCACTTCGGCCCGGTTCCGATCGTTGCTAGTTGCAACGAGATCGTGAGACTGCTGTAGCCGACGACTATCGACACTGAGTGAGGACCCGGTCTAGGGTCATCACCGTCGGTGGCTAACCGACTACAAAATGTCAGAACGACGGTGACTTCGGCGGCAAGAGGTGGTCCGCCGAATGCGGTCGCGCGGTGTCCGGGGCTCGGGGCCCGAACAACGCCGACCGGCACGGGGCCCGCTCACCCACGAGCTCGGCGCCCCCTCCGAATCACAGGGGATCGGAGGGGCGCCGTGGCTCGAAAACCCTGCTATTCGGCGCGTTCCGCCGCTTCGAACCAGGCTGTTTCCAGTTCGCCGCGCTCATCCGCGAGCTTGCGCAACTCGGCGTCCAGCTCGGCCAGCCGGGCGTAGTCGCTCGCATTGACCGCGAGCTGGTCGTGCAGTTTCCGCTCGCTCTCGGTCAGCTTCGCGAGCTGCCGTTCGATCCGGTTCAGCTCCTTCTTCGCCGCCCGGGCCGCTGCCACGTCAACAACCGGCGCCGCACTTTCCGGATTGTCCGCGGCCGGCAAATCACTGGACATCGCGGGCGCCGGTGTCAACACATTCGACCGGGAGCGGCGCGGAATTCCGGCCTCGAGTTCGTCCAGATACTGCTCGACACCGCGCGGCAGATGCCGCACCCGGCCATCACCCATGATCGCGTAAACCAGGTCGCTGACCCGCTCCAGGAAGTACCGGTCGTGCGTCACCGTGACCACCACGCCGGGCCAGCCGTCGAGGAAATCCTCGAGCACGGTCAGCGTCTCGACGTCCAGGTCGTTGGTCGGCTCGTCCAGGATCAGTACGTTCGGCTCGTCCAGCAGGATGCGCAGCAACTGCAGCCGGCGCCGCTCGCCACCGGACAGGTCCGAGATCCGCGTCGTCAGCTTGTCACCGGTGAATCCGAACCGTTCGAGCAGTTGTGACGACGTCAGCTCGCCGCCCCGGCCCGCCAGCGCGGCCGTCCGCCGGATCGCGGTGATGTGGTCGAGCACGGTGACCGAGCCGTCGATCTCCTCGAGCGTCTGGGACAGGTTCGCGACGCGTACCGTCTTGCCCTGCTTGACCAGGCCCCGGTCCGGAGCGAGCTGCCCGGTCAGGACCTTGAGGAACGTGGTCTTGCCGGCTCCGTTCGGGCCGAGCAGACCGATCCGGTCGGCCGGGCCGAGCCGGAACGTGACGTGGTCCAGCATCGTCCGGTCACCGAAGCTCAAGCTGACGTCCTCGACGTCGAAGACGTCCTTGCCCAGCCGCGCGGTCGCGAGCTGCGACAGGGCCAGCTTGTCGCGCGGCGGCGGCTCGTTGGCGATCAGCGCGTTCGCGGCGTCGATCCGGAACTTCGGCTTGGACGTACGGGCCGGTGCACCGCGCCGCAACCAGGCGAGCTCCTTGTTCAGCAGGTTCTGCCGCTTGGCCTCGGTCACCTGTGCCGTGCGGGCGCGCTCGGCCTTCGCCAGCACATAGGCGGCGTACCCACCGTCGTACGAGGTGATGCGACCGCCCTGGACCTCCCAGGTGACCGTGCAGACGGCGTCCAGGAACCAGCGGTCGTGGGTGACCACGATCAGTGCGCCGGCGCGATCCGTGACGTGTCCGGCCAGCCAGCTGACCGCTTCGATGTCGAGGTGGTTGGTGGGCTCGTCGAGTACCAGCAGGTCGACGTCGGTCAGCAGCAGCCGGGCCAGCGACGCGCGCCGGCGCTCACCACCGCTCAAGCTGCCGACCAGTGCTTCGTGGTCGACCTCGCCGAGCAAGTGCTCCATCACCGAGCGTGCGCGCGGATCGGCTGCCCAGGTGTACGTCTCGACATCGCCGAGGACCGCGTGCAGCACGGTCTGCTCGGGGTCGAGATCGTCGCTCTGCCCGAGGTACCCGAGCCGCAGGTCCCGGTTCTGCGTGATCCGGCCGGCGTCGGGCTCCAACTGCCGGGCCAGGAGCTGCAGAAGCGTCGATTTGCCGTCGCCGTTCCGCCCGACCACGCCCACCCGCTCACCCCGGCCGACGCCGAGACTGACCGAGTCAAGCAGTGTTCGAGTCCCGAAGCCCTTGGAAACAGCTTCCAGATTGACCAAGTTAGGTGCCTGCATAACGCGCCCCAGGGTAGCCGACCGCCGCGGGCGTGCCGCCCTCGTGCCAGGATCATCCGGGTGCTGACTCCTGCCTGGCTCGACGGCCTCTGCCTGGGCGACCCGATTTCGGCCGATCCGCTGGAAGGCGGGTACGCCAGCAAGACGTACCGCGTACGCACCACGCTGGGGAAATCGGTGGTCGTGAAAACGCAGGACAACCTGCCGCCCGACCTGTACGCGCTGGAAGCGGACGGGCTGGACGCGCTGCGGATGCCGGGTGGGTTCGTCGTGCCGGAGGTGTTGCGGGTCACGCCCGGGTTCATCGTGCTGACGGACCTCGGGACGGCGGCGCCGACGGCTATGTACTGGGCGGATGCCGGGCGGGCGTTGGCGCTGCAGCACGAGCAGACGGCGGACAAGTTCGGGTACCACCAGGACAACTACCTGGGCACGTTGGCGCAGCGGAATCCGTGGATGACCGACGGTCACGCGTTCTTCGCCGAGCACCGGCTGCTGCGCTTCCTCGAAGACCCCAACTGCCATCATCAGGTCCCGCTCGAGGATCGGCGCCGGCTGGAACGCCTTGCCAACCGGCTCGCCGACCTGATTCCACCGCAGCCGCCGTCGCTCCTCCACGGCGACCTCTGGCACGCCAACATGCTGCCCGGGCCTGACGGCACGCCCGCGATCATCGATCCCGCCGTCCACTACGGCTGGCCCGAGTCCGATCTCGCCACGCTCCTCATCTACGGCAAGCTCTCAGACGACTTCTTCGCCGCCTACGAAGAGGTCCACCCGCTCGATCCCGGCTGGCGGTCCCGTACCCCGCTGCTCCACCTGCGCGAGTTGCTCAGTATCACCGCCAACTCGCCCGACCGCCCCGAGACGGTCGCCGAGATCCACGACATCCTTCAGCGGTTCGACTGATTCAGGTGGATGAGGTACTCCTTTTCGTTCAGCGGGTTTCCGTCGATTCGAGTGCGGGTCGCGGGCGGTCCGGTGACCGGAACGTACGCGTGGAAGGCGGTCGCGAGCATCCCCTCACCGTGGCTGAGCGTCGGTAGCGCCGACTCGAAGCCGTGCGTGGTCGCGGCTGGGATCGTGCCTTCCAGGTGCGCCTGGGTTTCGGTGAGGTTCGTCCGGGTGACCACGCCGCGATGTTCCGCGACATGCGCCAGTACGCGCGAGATCGTCTCCGCCGGTACGTCCAGCTCGAACTGATTCACCGGCTCCATCACCCGCGTACCCGCCTCCGCGATCGCCTGCATCAGCACCAGCGGGACCAGTCTGCGAAAGTCCGCGGCGACGGTCACCGGGCTGTAGTACGCGGTATGCGTCAGCGCCACGTGGATGTCCGGGATCTCCCACCCGAACAACCCCTGATGCAGCGTCTGCCGGACGGTTTCCTCGATCGCGTTGTGGAACGCCCGGGGCAGGCCGCCGAGCTCCACCTCCAGCTCGTACTCGATGCCCTCGGCAACCGGTGACACCCGGAAACCGACGCCGGCCGCCCACAGGTTCTGCGGCGCGGTGATCTCGCGCAGCGCGCTGCCCGTGCCGATCAGCTGCTCGACATGGATCGGTGTGGTCGCGCTGAACGTGACCTCGACGCCGTACTCGGTCGCGAGCAGCGACGCGATCACTTCCTTCTGTACTTCGCCGTACAGGCTGACGGTGATCTCATCGGCCTTGCGGACGCGGATCAACGGGTCCTGCTCGGCCAGCTGGGTCAGCGCCTGGAAGAGCCTGACCCGGTCACGCGCACTCACCACGGTTTCCAGCGTCGGCGGTGCGAACAACCGCGCGACCTGCCCGCCGCGTACGCCGAGCTGATCCCCGATCCGGATGCTCTTCAGTCCCCGCAATGCCACGATCTGGCCGGCCTCGGCACGATCGACCGGATGCCGGCCGCCCTGCTCGAACACCTCGATCCCGCTCGGACGAGTCTGGTACGCGGCCCCGTCGACCGGATGAACGTCCACCGGCGTACGCGCCGTCAATGCGCCGCCGATGATCCGTGCGGACGCGATCTTCTGCCCAGCCGCGCCACGCTCCACCTTGAACACCCTTGCCTGCAAAGGATCTTCCGGCGATGTGGTTGCTCGCGGCAACCAGGAACGGATGCCGTCGATCAGCTCGGGTACGCCGTCACCGGTCATCGCCGAGCCGAAATACACCGGATGCACCACGCCCCGCGCGACCTGCCGGCGCAGCTCGGTCGCGTAGTCGGGCTCGGCTTCTTCCAAGTACCGCTCCAGGAAGTCGTCGTCCCGCTCGGCAAGCACCTCGCCGAGCACGGGGTTCCGTACCGGCGCCGGCTTGAACCGGGCGGAACGCATCCCGAGGTCCGTGACAGTTCCCATCGGTACGGCGGCCGGCGTCAGCAGTCGCCGGATGTCGGCGAGCAGCTCGTCGTACCGGGCACCGACGCGGTCGATCTTGTTCACGAAGAGCAGGGTCGGGATGTGCAGCCGGTGCAGCGTACGCATCAGCAGCCGGGTCTGTGGCTGGACGCCTTCGACCGCGGAGATCACCAGCACCGCACCGTCCAGTACGGACAGCGCGCGCTCGACCTCGGCGATGAAGTCCGAGTGTCCGGGGGTGTCGATCAGGTTGACCGGAAGGTCGCCGAGCGCGAACGCCACCACCGCGGACCGGATCGTGATCCCGCGCTGCCGCTCGAGCTCCATCGAGTCGGTCTGGGTGTTCCCGTCGTCCACCCGCCCGACCCGGTCGATCACCCCGGCGGCATGCAAAAGCCGCTCGGTCAGGCTGGTCTTACCGGCGTCGACATGCGCCACAATACCCATCGTCAATGAGTTCAAGAGTCCTCGCGATTACCTCGAAGCGATCAGTACCAATGCGGTCGATCACAACGCGGCGCATCCCGGTCTCCTGTCTCATGACAACTAGCTCTGGTTCTTCGGACCCTAGGGCAACCACCAACAGTTCGCGAACGAATTTCAGGCGACGATCGTCGGCACCTCGTACTGCCGGATGAAGCCGTCCCTGGTGACCAAGGTGAGCTTCTCGGCCAATGCCTGGGCGATCAGCATCCGGTCGAACGGATCGCGGTGGATGAGTGGCAACTGCCCGGCGAGGTCAGCGTGCTGCATGGTGATCGGCAACTCGCTCAGGCCGCCGCGGCGAATCCAGTCGACCAGATCGTCCGGCAATGTCAGCTTTCCAGACGCTTTCTTGATCGAGAGCTCCCACTCCGATGCCGAACTCACATACACCTCGAGCTCGGTGTCGATCTTCTCTTTCAATTCCCCCGACAGCTCAGGACTGCCCACCAGCCACCACAGCAACACGTGCGTGTCGAGCAGCAATCGGCCTGATCCGGCGGCGCTCACGACGACATGCCGAAGTCGTCAGCGATCGCTTCATTGGTGCTGGTGGAGTCCCAGTCGTCGGCCCAGCTGACCTCCCCGGCAAGCGAACCCCAACCAGTGCGTCGGTGAGTGGTCGGCAGTGGGACGACCTTCGCGACCGGGTGTCCCGCACGGCTGATGACGACTTCTTCGCCGTGCTCGACCCGTTCGATGATCCGGGACAACTGCGTCTTCGCCTCGTGGATGTTGTACTGCGCCTGCTCCGCCATCCAACCTCCTTAGTCCACTTAGCTAAGTGTACTACCGGTTGACGATGGCGGGGAGGATTCGGGCGCCGGGGACTGGGCCTTCGGCTTGGCGGACCATGCGGCAGAGGCCGGATTCGGCGAGTTCCACGGCCAGGTCCACGGCGCTGCGGCTGTCGGCGGCGAGGAACAGGCAGGTGGGGCCGGAGCCGGAGATCTGGGCGGCCAGGGCGCCCTGGTCGAGGCCGAACTGGAGGGTTTCGCCCAGCTCGGGGCGCAGCGACAGCGCGGCCGCCTGCAGGTCATTGCCGAGGGCAACCGCGAGGGCGCCGGGGCGGCCGGACAGCAGGGCGGAGAGCAGCTCGGGGCGGACCTGGGGCGGTTCGACCCGGCGGAGCGGGCGCATCCGGTCCAGTTCGCCGTACACCTCGGGGGTCGGCAAACCGCCGTCGGCGATCGCGAACACCCAGTGGAAGGTCCCGCGGGACATCACCTCGGTGACCTGCTCGCCACGGCCCTGGCCGAGCGCGGTGTGGCCGACCAGGCAGAACGGTACGTCGCTGCCGAGCTCGGCGGCGTGATGCTGCAGCTCGGTCTGGGTCAGCTGCAGCCCCCACAACCGGTTGCACGCCACCAGCGTCGCCGCCGCGTCGGTCGAACCGCCGGCCATCCCACCCGCGACCGGGATGGTCTTCCGGATCGACAGGTCGACGCCCTCGTCCACGTCGTACTCGGCCTGCAGCAGCCGCGCCGCCTTGACCGCGAGGTTCGTCTCGCCGGTCGGTACGTCGGCCGCGAAGTCACCCACGATCTCGACCGTGACGTCGCCGTCGTCGTCGCGGACGGTCGCGGTCACGTCGTCGTACAGGGCAACGGCCTGGTACACCGTGGCGACCGGGTGGAAGCCGTCCGGGCGCGGCGGACCGACGGACAGACCGAGATTGATCTTGGCCGGCGCCCGCACCGTGACCTCAGCAGAAGGTGGCACGTCGCACAGGCTAGTGCCTCAGGCAGTCCGACCTGCACCGGCGAGGGCGGCGAACTCGGTGATCCCGAGCATTTCGCCGCGCAACCGCGGGTCGATCCCGGTGCTCGCGAACACCTCGTCCAGGCGGTCGCGGTCCGGCATCCAGCGGGCCAGCGCCGACCGGACCGTCTTCCGCCGCTGCGAGAACGCCGCCTCGATCACCGCGAACACCTCCTCGCGACTGGCCGTCGTCACCGGCGGTTCGCGCCGCTCGAAGGCGACCAGCCCGGAATCCACGTTCGGTGCCGGCCAGAACACGTTCCGCCCGATCGGCCCGGCGCGGCGTACGTCCGCGTACCAGGCCGCCTTCGCGGACGGCACCCCGTACGTACGCGACCCAGGCCCCGCGGCCAGCCGGTCCGCGACCTCGGACTGCACCATCACCAGCCCGTGCCGCAGCGAGTCGGACACCTGCAGCAGATGCAGCAGCACCGGCACGGCGACGTTGTACGGCAGGTTGGCCACGCACGCCGTCGGAGCACCGATCTCCGCCGGCCCGACGTCCATCGCGTCCGCCTCGACCACGATCAGCCCGGAAGCCTGCTCCGGCGCGTACGCGGCGATCGTCGAGGGCAGTGCCCGCGCCAGCAGCGGATCGATCTCGACCGCCGTCACCCGATGCCCTTCGGCGAGCAGGGCCAGCGTCAGCGACCCGAGCCCGGGACCGACCTCGAGCACCGTCTCGCCCGCCGTCAGCCCGGCGGCGCGGACGATCCGCCGGACCGTGTTCGGGTCGATGACGAAGTTCTGCCCGCGCTGCTTGGTCGGGCGGACCCCGAGGGACGCGGCCAGCGAACGCACGTCCGCCGGACCGAGAAGTCTCGGTCCGGCGGAGGTGGATGAATCAGACGAGGTCACCCCGTCAGTTTGGCAGAGCCGGAAACCACTCCGGTCAGGCCTTCTTGCCGCAGACCGGCCAGGCGCCGTACCCACCGCGGTCGGCCTTGACCTTCTCCGCGATCGCGATCTGCTGCGCCTTGGAAGCACCGTTGGCGTTGTTCGCGTACGCGGTCCCGCCGTACGCCGCCCAGGTGCCGTGGTCGAACTGCAGGCCGCCGTAGTAGCCGTTGCCGGTGTTCGACGCCCAGTTGCCACCGGACTCGCACTGCGCGATCCGGTCCCAGGCGCCGCTGTTGCTCGTCGCCGGCGGCTTGGTGTCGGTGGTCCCGGTGGTGGTCTCAGCCGGCTTCGGCTTGGTACCGACCACGATCTCCTCGTCGACCGCCTTGGTCACCAGCTTCGACCCCACCACCTTCGTGGCCGACAGCTTGCCGTCCAGGTAGGTGTACAGGTACGTGACGGCCTTGGAGCCGTCGGTGCCCTTGGTGGTGGTCTTGGTGGTGCCCTCGAGCAGGGTCGCCGACTCGGTCTTGTCGGAGCCGTGCGGGACCGCGACGTTCTTGGTGACCGTCTTCTGCAGGACCTGGACGTAGCCGATCGTGTTCACACCGAGCTTCAGCGGGGTGGCGGCGGCCGGGGTGATCCGGTCGTCGGCGTCCCAGCGGATCTTCGCCTCGGTCAGCGCCTGACCGACGGTGCCGGCCAGCGACTTGATCGTCACCGTCTTGCCCAGGTGCACGATGTTCACGGTCTTCGGGGTCTTGACGGTCAGCTGCAGACCCTCCCGGCCGAGCGGGGCGCTCCGGCTGGTGGACAGCTGGGCGCCGTCGTACCGCAGCCCCAGGTCGCCGAGAGCCTCGTTCAGGTTGTCGGCGGTGGTCCAGTAGGCCTTCTTCACGCCGTCGGCGTCGACGGTCAGCTGGCGGCCGTACTGCACGGAGATCTCCTGGCCGTCCTTGAGCTTGCTGTCCGCGCTCGGCGCGACCACGTCGTGGTCACCGACCTGAAGTTTCTCCGCCTTCAGGGCGTCTGCCACGGTGGAGCCGAAGGTGTGTACCTTCCGCACCTGGCCGTCGACGGAGATGGAGACCGTCTTGCTCTTGGTGGCATAGGCCACCGAGCCGCCCGCGACGGCTAACGCGGCCGCCGCACCGACGGCCACGATGATGGACTTACGCACTAACGCTCCCAGGTAGGGCTACCCGGGCACGGGGTGGGACAGCACTGGCACCGGCCGCGAGCGCCGGACTGGTGGCCCGGAACCTGTGGTCAACGCCGAGGGGCGTGCTGCCCGGAATCTTCCCCGATCCCGGCCAACGTCACGGGACAATAACGAAGAGGACGCGGAAGTGCCAATCCCCTGTCCGGCGAGTCGCAAAAAGGTGTAACGGGACCGCTACTCCTGGTGATTGCCCCACTGCCCTCGATGCACCACTTCGGCGGTCGTCCGGCGCCCTCGTTTCAAGGACGGCGACCGCTTGTCCGCGGCCCGGTAGCCGATCGAAAGGACACCCACCAGGTCGAACCCCTCGGGTACGCCGAACTCACCCAGCAGCCGGCCCACTTTGTCCGCGGGAGGCCCGAAAAAGCAGGCTCCCAGGCCTTCGTCGACCACTGTCTGCAGCATCAGCAGGACGGCCATTCCGGTGTCGACGTACCAGTACGGCGCGGTCCAGCGGCCCTCGTCACGATCGGTCCAGCCCTTGTCCGGTTCGGTGTAGCGATCGAGGTACGCGTCCTTGTGCGCGAAGGCCAGGATCAGCAGCGGCGCCCGGCGCAGTCCTGTGATCCATTGCACATACTTTTCGTCCGGGTCCTCGGCCGCAATCCGCCAGTACCGCTCCCGCTCCTCGCCCTCCAGCGTCAGGAACGCCCAGCCCTGACTGAACCCGCCGGACGGCGCCCGCAGCCCGTGCTCAAGAATCCGCTCCCGCACCTCGTCCGGCACCGCCCGGTCCGGCTCATAGTTCCGCACCATCCGCCGGCGCCGAACGACCTCACTGAACTCCATTACCAGGACCCTCCGAACGCGTTGTCGGAGTTGGTGTTCAGGGCGGCGCAGAGTTCGGCGGTGGAGATGTTCAGGACGTCGGCCATTTTGCGGACGGTGTGCGGGATCAAGTACGAGGCGTTGGGCTTGCCGCGGTACGGCGACGGGGTCAGGTACGGGGCGTCGGTCTCGACCAGGATGCGATCGAGCGGAGTGACGGCGAGCGCGTTCCGCAACGACTGGGCGTTCTTGAAGGTCACCACGCCGGCGAAACTCAGGTACGCGCCGCGGTTGACGCACTCGCGGGCGAACTCGGTGTCGCCGGAGAAACAGTGCATCACCAGCCGATCGGGTACGCCCTCGCGGTCCAGGATGCGCAGGATGTCGTCGTGCGCATCCCGGTCGTGGATCATCAGCGTCTTGTCCAGCCGCTTCGCCAGCTCGATGTGCGCCGCGAACGATTCGTGTTGCGCGGCCTGCCCATCGGCACCCGTACGGAAGTAGTCGAGCCCGGTCTCGCCGATCACCCGTACTTTGTCCGAACTCGACGCCAGCCGCTCGATCTCGGCCAGCGCACTGTCCAGCTCACCGGCGTCCTTCAACTTCGGCGCCTCATTCGGATGCAACGCGACGCCCGCGATCAGATTCGGGTACTGCGTAGCCGCCTCGACCGCCCACACCGCGCCGGGCAAATCACACCCGACCTGCACAATCCGGGTCACCCCAACCGAGGCCGCCAGCCGAATGGCCTCCGCCGCGCTCAGCCAGTCCCCGTCCTCCCCATCCGCAATATCAAGGTGACAATGCGCATCCACCACACTCACCGGCAACGGATCCGGCACCGCGGGCCGCGTCCGATCCCGCACACGCCCGTCCTCCCCCACCCCCGCCCGCTCCCGCGTAGGCCGCTCCACCTCAACACCATCAGCACCCATAGGGCTCAGATTACTGACGCCACTGTCTGGCTGTTTCGCCACTGCCCCGCCGCCATCAGGATTCGGCGGCTTCTTTGACCTTGGCCAGGAGGGACTGCCACATGCCGCGGGCGTGGTCTGCTTCCTCTTCGCTGGCGTTGTTGTCTTGGGTGAGGGTGAGGTGGGTGGAGCCGGTGAGTTCGTAGGTGAGGGTGTGGTAGTTCTCGGGGACGTCCGGCTGGCCGGTCAAGGGGCTGAAGTGGGTGAATTGGAGGACGCGGCCGGGGTCGACCGCGAGGATTTTGCCCTTGTCCTGGAAGGGTTTGCCTTCCCATTCGCCGGACCAGGTGATCGGGTTGCCGACCTTCCAGTCCGTTTCCACGTCCGCGCCGAACCACAGGTCCTTCAGCTCGGCCGGGTCGGTCAGCACGGTCCAGACCCGGGTGGCCGGCGCGTCGATGTCGACCTCCGCCGTCGCGAGATATCCAGTCATCGTGAACTCCTTTCCACCCCGACCGTACGACTGCCGGTACCCGGAGCGCTTGTAGAAACGCGTCAGCCGGATCGTGCACGAAGTCAGCAGCTCCGGAGCTGTCCGGGTCGCGGCGGCAGGTCATACGTTGCGTGTCCCGACTGACAGGAGCAGCCGATGACCAGAAAGTCCCGGATCAGCTCGATCCTCGCGGCGTTCGGCCTGGTGGCCGCGGCCGTCGCGATGCCGAGCCCGACGAGTGCGACAGCGGCCGCTGAACAGGCGCCCATACCGGTGCAGATCCTCAGCCTGACCGACCTGCACGGCTACCTTTCCGAGACCGAGAACCTGACCATCGCCGGACCGTCCGGTACCCAGCAAGTCGGCGGCGCCGGGTACCTGAAGGCGCATCTGGACAAGCTCCGCGCCGGGAAGCCGAACAGCTTCCTGATCGGTTCCGGCGATCAGTTCAGCGGCTGGCCGGACTACACCCAGGCATTCGCGAACGAGCCGACGATCGAGGTACTGAACGCGTTCGGGATGGACTTCGACGTGGCCGGGAACCACGAGTTCGACCGTGAGTTCCCGTTCCTGCGCCGGATGACCACCGGTGCCTGCTACGGCAAACCGGGTTTCGACAGCTGCTTCAAGGATTCGACCGGCCGCAACTTCCACGGCACCGACTACGCGTACCACGCCGCCAACATCGTCCGCCCGAAGAGCAAGCAGCCGGTACTCCCGCCGTACTGGATCGCGCAGGCCGGCTCGCAGCGGATCGGCTTCATCGGACTGGGCTTCCCGGGTACGCCGACCGAGACGTTGTCGATCAAGGGCTCCGGCTTCGAGTTCCAGGGTGTCGTCGACGCGGCGAACCGGGCCGCGGCCGAGCTGAAGGCCCAGGGCGTGAACGCGATCGTGGTCAGCATGCACGAAGGCGGTCAGCAGGGCGGGCTGTACAACGACTGCAAGAACCCGACTGGTCCGATCTTCGACGCCGCCCGGGCGATCTCGCCGGACGTCGACGTGATCCTGGGCGGGCATTGGCACACCGCGTTCAACTGCATGATCCCGGACCCGAACGGCGTACCCCGGCCGGTGCTGGAGGCAAGCAACCACGGTCGCGTACTCGGCGAGGTGAACCTTTCGCTCGACCCGTCGACCGGTGACGTGATCCGCTCCGCGACCACGGCCGCCAACCACGCGGTCACCAAGGACCTGACGCCCGACCCGGGCATCCAGAAGATCGTGAAGTACTGGATGGACAAGTGGACCGCGCGGCAGCAGCAACCACTGACGAAGCTCGATCGCGACCTCGACTTCGCCCCGAAGGCGGAGAGCCGGACCGGCAACCTGGTCGCGGATCTGTACCAGGACGAGGCCGACGGTGATTTCGCGCTGGTCCCGGCCGATCTCGGCGTCGACGTGATCGCGGCCGGCCTGAAAGCAGGCACGGTGACGTACGGAGCCGCGTGGCCGGTGGCCGGGATCTCCCCCATCACCACGCTCTCCATGAAGGGCTCGAACGTCAAGGACGTCCTTGAGCAGCAGTGGATTCCGCCCGCGTACGGATGTACGCGACTGTCCGCGCTGGCAACCTCGGCCAACTTCCGCTACACGTACGACCTCGGCAAACCAGTCGGCAATCGAGTAGATCCCGCGAAGGTCCTGATCAACGGGAAACCGCTGCAGCTCGGCAGAACGTACCGAGTGACGACGAGCGCCGCGATGCCCTTGCACGGCGCGCAGTACGGGTACCCGGCCTTCGAGCAATACACCAACCTGGTGCGAGCACCACGGATGGGCCAAGAAGTGTTCCTGAACTACCTCCGCACCCACCCGTTGCTCAAGGCACCGAACCTGGGCCGGGTGACCGCGATCCCAGGCACCCCGCCACCCGCTGACGGACCGTTCGGCCCGCTCAACCTGCTGCCGCAGAGCGAGATGACCGCGATGGCCACCAGCCAGGGCGGATCTGCGTACGGTGCATCAGCCGCGCTCGACGGCAACTGCACCACCATGTGGCACTCGAACTGGAGCCCGCACGCGCCGCTGCCGCAGTACATCATGCTCGACCTCAAGACGCCCCGCGCGATCGAGGCCCTCGTGTACACGCCCCGGCAGGACGCCGACGTCCCGAACGGCCGGATCTCGTCGTACGACGTACAAACCAGCACCGACGGCAGCACGTTCACGTCGGCGGCGAAGGGGTCCTGGGACGGCAGCGTCGACGCGAAGATCGCCCGGCTCCCGGCCGGTACGACAGCCCGGTACGTACGTCTGATCGGGCTGGCCGGCGGTGCCGACTACGCGGCCGCGACCGAGCTCAATATAGCTCTAGCTCCGGCTTCCTGACCGCGTTCCGGTGGGCCGTCGGTGACATTCCGTACCGGCGGCCGAACTGGCGGCTCAGGTAGTGCGGCGAGTCGAACCCGACCGCCGCCGCGATCTGCGCTACCGACATGTCGGTCGCGCCGAGCAACTCGGCCGCGCGCTGCAGCCGGAGCGCGAGGACCACGTTCATGATCGAGTCGCCGACCTGCTCCTTGAACAGATGCGCGAGCCGCGACACGGACACCTGCGCCAGCCCGGCCAGCGAGGTCAGTGTGTGCGGCCGGGCCGGGTCGGCGGTGATTGCCTCCAGCACCAAATGCACCCGGGCATCGAGGTGCTGCGTCTCGCGGCGCAGGCTGGCGACCGCGGTCAGCAGCACCTCCTCGATGCCGTTCATGGTCAGCTCGGTCGCGACGCTCTTCTCCAGCAAGTGCAACTCGGTGTCACCGGTCGGCGACAGCCCGGCGCGCTGCGCGTCCCGGTGCATCCGGTCGAACGCCGACACCACCCGGTCTGTCTCCGACGACCTGGTCAGCCGGACGTACGACAGCCCGGGCATTGCCTGCGGCAACGACAGCCACGAGTGCCACTCCCGCCGCGGCTGGAAGTGCGCCCACCAGGACTCCCAGTACGTGCCGACCGTCCCGTAGTCGTGTGGCGTGCCCGGGCTGACCAGCAGTACGTCCCCGTGCCGCAGGGTCAGCGTGTTCTCACCGAGCGCGTACTGCCCGGTGCCGGACGCCGTGTACAGCAGGTACCAGCTGCCGACGCCGTCCGGACGGACGACGCGGTAATCACCGCCGCTGTGGAAGTGCCCGGTCACCAGTTTGCTCGGTGGCGGGATCTCGCTGTACAGCTCGATCAGCACTTGGGTAGCAAGATCGTGCTCGAAGTCAGCAGGCTCCGTCATGGTGGATCTCCTTATTTGCGCCCCAAGATTAGCGGCACAGCAGCAAGATCCTGCACCCCATCTGAATCGAGGGATTCGTGCCTTTCGCTCCCGTCGCCGAGCTCACCCCTGATGCCGGCACGCTGGTCTTCGAGCACGGCTGGCAGTCCTGGAGCCCGAGCGGCTGGTACCGGCTCGACGCCCGGCCGCCCCGGCCGACCGCGCCCAACCATCATGTGATGGCCTACCGCCCCGGCGTCGACGCCGGCCGGTTCCAGGGCGAGGGCCTGCTCGCGGTCGCGACCGGCGGTGCGGTCGTCGTCTTCTCCGCGCTCAGCCCGGACGTGGTGCCGTCGATCCGGGCCGAGGTCCACGGCGACCGGCTGGTCGTCTCCGCCGACGGCGAGGTCCAGACCACGACCAGTACCCACGCCAATCCGAACCAGGCGCTCGCCGACTGGGCCGAGACGTTCGCCGCCGGTGCGCCGCCGGTCCGGGTGTTCGGTCCGTCCTGGTGCAGCTGGTACGCGTACTGGGGCAAGGTCACCGAACGCGACGTGATGAACGACGTCCGCCAGTTCGACCAGCACGAGCTGAGCGTCGACCTGGTCCTGCTCGACGAGGGGTACCAGAGCGAGATCGGCGACTGGCTGACCCCGCGGGACGACTTCGGGTCGACCGTCCGGCTGGCCGCCGACATCCGCTCCAGCGGCCGCCGCGCCGGCATCTGGGTAGCACCGTTCTTGGTTGCCAGCGGCAGCGAAACGGCGCGCAAGCACCCGGACTGGCTGGTCCCCGGGATCAACGCCGGGACGAACTGGGGCCAAGAGCAACTTGTCCTGGACGTCACCCACCCGGGCGCCGCGCGGCACATCCAGGACGTGTTCACCGAGCTCTGCCGCCAGGGGTACGACCACTTCAAACTCGACTTCGTGTACGCCGGCGCGATCGAAGGACAGCGCCACGAACAAGTCGATGGGATCACGGCGTACCGGCATGGTCTGCGGCTGCTCCGCGAAGCGGTCGGACCGAACCGGATCCTGCACGGCTGCGGCGCCCCGATCCTGCCGAGCCTCGGACTGGTCGACGCGATGCGCGTCTCCCCCGACACCGATCCGTTGGTCGACCCACCGTCCGGCGACATCAGCCAGCCGGGTCAGCGCGGCGCCCGGTCCACGTCGGTGGCGCGCGAGTTCCTGCACGGTCGTTGGTGGGCCAACGACTCCGACTGCCTGATCGTCCGGCCCGACGTCCAGGAGCGCGAGATCTGGGCGCAGCACATCGAGGACGGGCCGGGGCTGCGGATGTCCAGTGACCCGATCGGTGCGCTCGACGACTGGGCGATCGACCGTACGCGCGAGCTGCTCGTGCCGAGTTCGCCGCGTCCGCACCCGCTCAAGGACCCCGATGCTTAGGCCGGCCCCTCGCGGCCGGCGGCAGCGCGGACGCGCCCGGCAGACCGCCGCGGGGTACGCGCTGCTGGCCCCGAGCCTGGTCGGCGTGCTCGGCTTCCTGCTGGCGCCGGTAGTGATTGTGCTGGTGCTCAGCCTGTTCGACTGGAAGTTGCTCGCGACACCGGAATTCGTTGGGCTCGCCAACTATCAGAAGCTGTTCGCCGACTCGGACGTCTGGCATTCGCTGCTCGTCACGCTGTACTACGTGGCGATCTGCGTACCGGGTACGACCATCCTCTCGCTGCTGCTGGCGCTCCTGGTGGACCGGAAGCTGCGCGGGATGAAGTACTTCCGGGCGCTGCTGGTGATCCCGTGGATGGCTACGCCCGTCGCGCTCGGTCTGGTCTGGAGCTGGATCTTCGACCCGGGGCGCGGCGCGCTGAACCAGTTCCTCGGCGTGTTCGGGATCGACGGTCCGGCCTGGCTGTCGTCGCCGGTGCTGGCGATGCCGAGCGTTGCCGCCGTCCACATCTGGCAGTTCGCCGGGTACAACATGCTGTTCTTCCTGGCCGGCCTGCAGAACATCCCGGCCTCGTTGCGCGAGGCCTCGTCCCTGGACGGTGCTTCACCGGTCGCGCACTTCTTCACCATCACGCTGCCGCTGCTCCGGCCGACGATGCTGTTCGTCCTGATCACCAACGTGATCGGTTCGTTCCAGGCCTTCGACACGATCTTCGTGATGACCGAGGGCGGTCCCGGCAACAGTACCGAGGTGACCACGTACCTGATCTACGAAGAGGCGTTCAAGAAGTTCGACTTCGGCTACGCGTCGACGATCTCGGTGCTGCTCTTCGCGGTCGTCCTGGTCGCGACCATCACCCAGTTCGTGTACTTCGAACGCCGTACGACCTATGAGGTGTCCGGATGAAACTGAAGATCTTCCCGTACGCCGTCCTGGTGCTCGGCTGTGTGTTCGCGATCTTCCCGTACTTCCTCACCCTGCTGACCGCGTTCAAGGGCCCCGGGCAACTGTCCGAGACGATGCCGTGGGAGCCGGGGCTGCCGCCCAGTACGGCCGCCTTCCACCGGCTGTTCGCGTCCGGGTTCGGCGGGTACCTGCTGAACACCGCGCTCGTCACGGCCGGGATCACCCTCGGCCAGGTGGTGTTCGCGGTGCTGGCGGCGTACGCGTTCGCGCGGCTGTCCTTCCCGGGCCGGGACGCGCTGTTCTGGGTGTATTTGTCGACTTTGATGGTGCCGCCGGTGGTCACGATGATCCCGCTGTACCTGATGATGCAGAAGCTCGGCCTGGTGGACACGTGGGCCGGACTGATGCTGCCGACCATGCTCGGTACGCCGTACGCGATCTTCCTGCTCCGGCAGTTCTTCCGCAGCATCCCCGCGGATCTCGAGGACGCGGCCCGGATCGACGGCGCCGGCCGGGTCCGGACGCTGCTCTCGATCGTGCTGCCGCTGTCCAAACCGATCCTGGTCACCGTCACAACGCTGGCCGTGGTCGCGAACTGGAACAGCTTCCTCTGGCCGCTGATCATCACCAGCAGCGAGGACAAGCGGCTGCTGTCGGTCGGCATCGCCCTGTTCAAGGGCGAGGTCGGCGTCGACTACAACGCCGTGATGGCCGGCAGCCTGATCGCGCTGGTGCCGCTGCTGGTGCTGTTCGTCGTCTTCCAGCGCTTCATCGTCCGCTCGGTCGCGGTTACCGGGCTCAAGTAATGCGGAGGTTCTCATGAATCAACCCCTGTCCAGGCGGACGTTCCTGATCGGCGCCGGCAGTGTGCTCGCGCTGGCCGGCTGCGGTTCGTCGAACGACAAGGCGAGCAGCGCCGGCGGCAAGGTCGAGCTCGTCTACCGCCTCTGGGACGAGCAGCAAGAAGTGGGCTACAAAGCAGTGTTCGCCGCGTTCACCGCGGAGAACCCGGACATCACGGTCCGGATGGAAGTGCTGCCCTGGGACCAGTACTGGACCAAGCTCACCACCGAGCTGGCCAGTGGCAAAGCGCCGGATGTGTTCTGGCTGACCGTCGACTACTTCCCGGACTTCGCGTCGAAGGGCGTGCTCGCGCCGCTGGACGACCTGATCTCGAAGGCCGGGCTGAAGCTCGACGCGTACAACGAGAACGTCGTGCAGTCGTACAAGTTCGAGGACAAGCAGCTGGGGATGCCGAAGGACCTCGGCGTCGTCGGCCTGCTGTACAACAAGACGCTGTTCCAGAAGGCCGGCGTCACGATGCCGGCCGAGCTGACCTGGGCGCCGGACGGTTCCGGCAACTTCCTGGAGATCGCCCGCAAGCTGACCGTGGGCAGCAAGCAGTGGGGCTTCTGCTCCTGGAACCACAGCCAGACGCAGTGGCTGAACTGGATCGCGTCGAACGGTGGGCACGCGATCGACAAGCCGTACGGCACCTTCGACTTCGCCGGTGACAAGTCGGTCGAGGCGCTGCAGTTCGCCCGGGACCTGATCTTCAAGTGGAAGGTGTCCCCGGACGGTACGCGGACGAATCCGCCGACCGGGCAGGCGACCGAGATGTTCTACCGCGGTGAGGTGGCGATGTTCCCGGCGAACAACGCGCTGCTGCCGTTCGCGCTGCCCGAGGTGAAGTTCCCGATCGGCGTCGCCGCGATGCCGGTCGGGCCGTCCGGGCGGACCGTGGTGATCAACGGCCTGGCCGAGGCGATGTTCGCCAAGACCAAGCACCCGGACCAGGCCGGCAAGCTGGTCGCGTTCCTCGGCTCGGAGAAGGCACAACGGCTGATGGGCGACGCCGGCTACATCATCCCGGCCCTGAACGACGCCGGCGCCGGGTACCAGGCGTACTGGAAGAAGAAGAACATCGACGTCCAGCCGTTCATCGCGTCGGCGGCCGGCAGCACCGTGAACCTGCCGATCACCGAAGGCTGGACGGCCAAGTCGACCGAGATCAACAAGGCGGTCAACGACCTGTACCTGAACAAGGTCGACGTCCGCGACATCGCCGCCGCCATGGACAAGATCGGAAACGAGAAATGAAAGAACTGACCGACTCGTACGGGGACCTGGACGACGCCGGCGTACTGCGCGATCGGCTGGCCGGGGACGGGTACCTGTTCTTCCGGGGACTGCTGCCGAAGGACGTGGTGTCGGACGTCCACGGGCAGTTGGCGCGGATTCTGTACGACAGCGACTGGCTCGCGCCGGACAGTGAGCCGCGGGACCTGATCGCGTCCGGCCGGGCGGTCGAAGAAGGATCGGCCGGGTTCTTCGGTGCGTACACGGCGATTCAGAGCACGCAGGCGTTTCACGAGCTGGCCGTACGCCCCGAGCTGGTGTCGCTGGCCGGGCGGTTGCTCGGTGAGGAGGCGTTCGCGCACCCGGCGCACATCTGCCGGATCGCGCCGCCGTCACCCGGCGCGAACCCGACGCCGATCCATCAGGACTACCGGTTCATCCAGGGGTCGGTGGACACGCTGACCACCTGGCTGCCGTTGAGCGAGGCGCCGCCGGAGATCGGTGGGCTCCGGGTGTTCGCCGGGTCGCCGCGGCTCGGCGTGCTGCCGGTGCGGGCGTCGGACGGGCCGGGGATGATGCGGGCCGAGGCCGACGAGAACCATCCGGAGTGGCGTACGACGTCGTACCAGCCGGGGGATGTGCTTTTGTTCGGCAGCCTGACCGTGCATGGCGCGATGCCCAACCGGACGAACCGGCTGCGGTTGTCGGCCGATTTCCGGTACCAGGCGCTGAGCGCGCCGATGGCTCGGGACGCGCTTGGTACGGGGAAGCCGCACTATCACCCCGATGTGCCGGACTTCCGGACACTGACCCGTGGCTGGACCTCGACCGAAAGCATCGAGGTCCCCGCCGGAGTGCAGTTCGTGGATCGGTGGGATCCGCGGGTGGACGACGTACCGACCCCGCCGTCGCGCTTCGCCTACGTATAAGCCCCGCCGGCTGGTTGTCCGGCGGCCCGGCTTTGGTTACGCCTGCGGCAGGATGAGCACCTTGCCGCGGGCGTGACCGGACTCGCTCAGCTCCTGCGCCTTGCCCGCCTCCGCCAGGCCGAACGTCGCGGCAATCCGAACCTCGAGCTTGCCGTCCGCCGCCGCCTTCAACTGCTCGGCCAGCCCGGCCCGGATCGCCTCCGGCTCCCGGCCCCCACCGCTCGTCTTGATCCCAAGCTTGCCCGCGCCCTCGTAGTCGGCGATCGTCACGATCCGCTCGGTAGTACCACCCCGAAGCTCGATCGACTCCTCCAGACCACCCTTCCCGGCAGTGTCGATCACCGCATCGATCCCCCGCGGCGCAACCTCCCGTACGCGCTCGACCAGCCCAGCGCCGTACGCGACCGGAATCGCACCGATCGACCGCAGGTAGTCGTGGTTCGCGGCCGACGCCGTACCAACCACCGTCACGCCCGCCGCCTTCGCCAACTGCACCGCGACCGACCCGACCGCACCCGCGGCCCCATGGATCAGCACCGTCTCACCGGGCTTCACCTCGACCTCGTCGAGCACCCGCTGCGCGGTCTCCCCCGCGATCGGAATACTCGCCGCCTGCTCCCAGCTCAACCCGGCCGGCTTCACCGCGATGGTCCCCGCGATCGCGTACTCCGCGTACGCCCCGCCCTGCGACCACCCCACCACCTCATCCCCAACCGAGAACGCGGCGCCCTCCCCCACCTGATCCACAACCCCCGCGACCTCAAACCCCGGAACCGCCGGAAACACCGTCTTCACAAAGCTCCGCACATCCCCACGGCGCACCTTGAAGTCATACGGATTGACCCCCGCCGCCCGCACCGCAATCCGCACCTGCCCCGGACCCACTTCCGGCTCCGCCCGCTCCCGCACCTGAAGCACCTCCGGCCCCCCAAACTCCACAAACACCACCGCCCGCATCGAACCGCCTCCAAGAATTGGTTGTGCTACCAGAAAGCCGGCCAGACACCTTGATATTCCTGCTACCGCCGCCAACGGCTAACGCGTGCTCCAGCCGGCCAGCAACTCAGTCGGACCGTAGACGGCATCCAGGCCGCTCGCCGTGACACCGCTCCGCGCTACGGCCACGAGCGGGATCGGGCTGTCGGTCAGCCGAGCGCGGTGCCGTTGGAGCGCCGCCAGATCGTGGTCGTCGAACCGCTCGTTCTCCAGCCACTTGATCGAACCGAGGAACAGCAACTCCTTCGCCACCGGACCGTGGTCGGCACCCACCAGATCGATCTCGACATCGTTGCTCCGGGTCCAGTACCCGCCGACGACGGGTGCCGCCGGCAACTGGTCGTCCGGCAGCAACCTGGCCAGCGCCTCACGGACCAGCGGCTCGATCGCCCGGCCCCGCCAGGTGGTCCAGTTCTCCTTGATCCGGACCAAGGTCAGATCGCCACGCATCCGTTCGATCTCGGCCATGTGCGGCGCCAGGAAGGTGAGCCAGAATCGCAGGTAGGGATCCGCGATCCGGTACCGCCGCTCCTTCGAAGGACGGAGCGAGATCGGCAGCTCGCCGACCACGATCCCCTTGTCCGTCAACACCTTCACCGCTCTGGTCAGACTGGTGTGAGCAAGTCCGCCGGCGGATCGGGCAATGTTGCTGAACGTCCGTTCGCCGCTGCCGATCGCGCGCAGCACGTCCGTACCGAGCGCCTGGGGCGGGAACTCGGCTGCCAACGATCGCTCGGCCGACACCAGCAACGCGGAGGTCGGATCGCCGAGGGAGACCTTCAGGAAGTCCCGCAGCGTTCCGCCCGGTTTCCAGTCCCGGCAGATCAGCGGTAGCCCGCCGGTCACCAAAGCAGCATCCAACGCGACCGCCGGCTCGAGGTCGAGCATGTCGGCGAGATCGGCCGGGGTCAGCGGCCCGACGACCAGCTCCCGGCCCCGTTGGTGAAAGGGCCGCTGGTAGCTGTTCAGCGACTCCATCATCGACAGATCCGAACCGACGAGCAGGAGCAGCACCGGCTTGCGACTGAGCAGCCGGTCCCAGGCCCGCTGCAGTACACCCTCGAAGGCGTCGACGCGATCCATCAGGTAGGGGACTTCGTCGATCACGAGGACACTGGGACGATCGTCCGGCAGCAGCTCCGCGAGCAGGCGCAACGCGGCGCTCCACTGGCTCGGCGCCTCGGCGGCGAAGACTTCCCGGTCGGGAAGGGTCGAGGTGGCCACGACCTCAGCCAGCTCGGTCAGCTCGTCCTCGGCTGACCTTCCCGCTGCCGTGAAGAAGACGTACGGAACGTCCGCCGTCCGCAGGAACTCCTCGACCAGGCTCGACTTTCCGACCCTTCGGCGGCCCCGGATCAGAATGCATTCCCCTGGCTGAGCCGCGTCCCGGCCGGAGCCGATGCGTTCGAGCGCGCCCCGCAGTACGCCCAGTTCCCACGCCCGGCCGATGAATCGCCGCACCCAGCCTCCTCAGAGAGTATCGCTGAAGATAGTATCATTTAAGATAGTATCTTCAGCGATACCAACTCTCAGGCCTCTTCGAGGCGGGGGAAGAGGGGGTCGCCCTTGGTGAGGGTGGTGCCGGGGGGGAGTTGGCCCCAGGTGGCGGTGTCCTGGATGCGCTGGTCGGAGAGGGCGCCGAGTTTTTCCTCGGCGCCGAGGAGGGTCCAGAGCTTGGCGGCGGACTTTGGCATCGTCGGGTTGTGGAGGACTGCGACGGCGCGGAGGACCTCGGCGGCGGAGTACAGGATCGTGGCCAGGCGGTCGCGCCGGGTCTCGTCCTTCGCGACCTTCCACGGCTCCTGCTCGGTGACGTAGCCGTTCACGGCGCCGACCAGCTCGTTGATCGCGGCCAGGGCGTCGTGGAACGCGAGCGTGTCCAGCGCCTTGTCGGCGGTGGCCACGGTCTGGGCCAGCTTGTCCGCGAGCGCCTGCTCGGCCGGGCCGTGGTCGGCCGGCTCCGGGAGGGCGCCGTCGAAGTACTTGCCGACCATCGCCGCGATCCGGCTGGCCAGGTTGCCCAGGCCGTTCGCCAGCTCGGACGTGTACACGGCGCTCAGGTGCTCCCACGAGAACGACCCGTCGGAACCGAACTGGATCGTGCGCAGGAAGTAGTACCGGAACGCGTCCGAGCCGAAGTGGTCGGTGATCTCGTGCGGCGCGATCGCGGTCAGCTTCGACTTGCTCATCTTCTCGCCGCCGACCAGCAGCCAGCCGTGCGCGAACACCTGCTTCGGTACGGCCACCCCGGCCGCCATCAGCATCGCCGGCCAGATCACCGCGTGGAAGCGCAGGATGTCCTTGCCGACCAGGTGCACGTCGACCGGCCACAGCTCCTCGAACCGCTCCGGATCAGTCCCGTACCCGGCGGCGGTCACGTAGTTGAGCAGCGCGTCGATCCACACGTACAGGACGTGGTCCTCGTCCCACGGGACCGGGATTCCCCAGTCGAACGTGGACCGGGTGATCGACAGGTCCTGCAGGCCCTGCTTGACGAACGCGATCACCTCGTTGCGGGCGCTCGACGGGGCGACGAAAGTGGGCTGCTCCTCGTACAGCGCGAGCAGCTTGTCCGCGTACGCCGAGAGCCGGAAGAAGTAGTTCGTCTCGGAGACGGTCTCCAGCTCCGTACCGTGGATCATGCACCGCTGGGTGCCGTCCTCGTCGGTGCGGATGTCCGCGGGCAGCTTGAACTCCTCGCAACCCACGCAGTACAGGCCTTCGTACTCGCCCTTGTAGACGTCGCCCTTGTCGTACAGCGTCTGCCAGAACTCGCGGACCCGCTCGGTGTGCCGTTGCTCGGTGGTCCGGATGAAGTCGTCGTACGCGATGTCGACGTCCACCCAGGCCGGCTTCCAGGCCTCCTCGACGAGCTTGTCGGTCCACTCCTTCGGGGTCATGCCCTGGGCCTGCGCGCTGCGCATCACCTTCTCGCCGTGCTCGTCGGTACCGGTCAGGTACCACTTGCGCTCGCCGCGCTGGGCGTGCCAACGGGTCAGGACGTCCCCGGCCACCGTCGTGTACGCGCTGCCGATGTGCGGCGCGGCCGTGACGTAGTAGATCGGGGTGGTGACGTAATAGGCCTTCTCGGACATGCATTCAAGAGTAGTGCCGGGCGCCAGTGCTATTTACCAGGGTCTCGGGCAGCGAGTACGGCGTCGTACACGGTCCTTTTCGGGACGTTGAAGCGCTTGGCCACGTCGGAGATCGCCTGCTTGCGCGGCGTACCCGCCTCTTCGTCGGTCGCGACCTCCGCCGCCAGCTGGGCCGGGGTCATGGTGCGGTCCGGGTCGGCGCCGGCGATGACCACGGTGATCTCGCCGCGTACGCCCGGCTCGGCCCAGGTCACCAGGTCGTCCAGGGGGCCGCGTTTGACCTCTTCGTACGTCTTGGTGAGTTCGCGGCAGACGGCGGCGCGGCGGTCCTTGCCGAAGGCTTCGCGCATGGCTTCGAGGGACGCGGCCAGGCGGTGCGGTGCCTCGAAGAACACCATCGTGCGCGGCTCGTCCTTGAGCTCCGTCAGCCGTCGCCCGCGCTCGCCCGGTTTGCGCGGCAGGAACCCCTCGAAGGTGAACCGGTCCACCGGGAGGCCGGACAGCGCCAGCGCGGTCAGCACGGCCGACGGCCCCGGCACGGCGGTCACGACCACGTCCGCCTCGATCGCCGCCGCCACCAACCGGTACCCCGGGTCGGACACGCTCGGCATCCCCGCGTCCGTCACGACCACCACGGTCTGCCCGTCGGTGAGCGCCTGCAGCAACTCCGGCGTCCGCTCCCGCTCGTTCCCCTCGAAGTAGCTGACCACCCGGCCACCCACCTGAATCCCCAACTCGGAAGTCAACCGCCGCAACCGCCGCGTATCCTCCGCCGCCACCACGTCGGCCTCCCCCAACACCCTCCCCAACCGCCCCGAAGCATCCCCCAAATCCCCAATAGGCGTCCCCGCCAACACCAATCGCCCGGTCATCGAGCCATCATCCCAGTCTTGGGAGCAACCGCGGGGAGGCGGTGAGACCTGGGCGTCCGTACGATGGCGGGCGTGGCTGCTGTGATCGAGGACGGGACTGCGCGGCGGGGCGACGCCGGCGAGGAGCTGGAGACGCTCGGGCGGGACGTGCTCGGGCGGCGGCTGCCGCCGCTCAAGGAGCGGTTGTACCCGGCGATGCCGAAGGACTTCGACGGCGGCTGGATCGCGACGCTGGTGATCACCGTCCTGGCCGGGGTGCTGCGGTTCTGGCACCTGAGCAACCCGGTGAAGTTCGTCTTCGACGAGACGTACTACGCCAAGGACGCGTTCAGCCTGCTCAAGTTCGGGTACGCGCGGCAGTTCATCGACCAGCCGGAGGGTGCCGCCGACAAGGCGATCCTGAGCGGAAACCTGGACGTCTTCAAAGACACGCCGAGCCTGACCGTACACCCCGAGGTCGGCAAGTGGATGATCGCTGCCGGTGAGCAACTGTTCGGGATGAACACGTTCGGCTGGCGGTTCATGCCGGCCCTGTTCGGCACCCTGACGGTGCTGCTGCTGATCCGGACCGTCCGCCGGATGACCCGCTCCACCCTGATCGGCGCGATCGCCGGGCTACTGCTCGCGGTCGACGGCCTGCACTTCGTGATGTCGCGGGTCGCGCTGCTCGACATCTTCCTGGCGTTCTGGCTGGTCGCGGCCATCTCCTGCCTGGTCGCGGACCGGGACTGGACGCGCCGCCGGCACGCCGAGTCGCTGGACACCCCGACCCCGGACGGTGCACGCCGCACGATCGGCCGCTGGCTGCTGGTCCGGCCGTGGCGGATCGCGGCCGGGGTCTGCTTCGGGCTCGCGCTCGGCACCAAGTGGTCGGCGGTCTGGACCCTGGCCGCGTTCGGCATCCTGGTGTTCGCGTGGGACTTCGGCGCCCGGCGCGCGCTCGGCGTCCGGTTCGCGTTCGTGAAATCGGCGCTCGTCGACGGCGTCCCGGCGTTCGTCAGCCTCGTACTGGTCGCGGGCGTGACGTACGTGGCGACGTGGACCGGCTGGCTGCTGCACGACAACGCGTACGACCACAACTGGGCCGCCAGCAATCCGGCCCATGGCGTGATGAAGGTCGTACCCGACGACTTCCGGTCACTGATCGAGTACCACAAGGAAGTGCTCGCGTTCCACACCGGTGACTACATCAAGCACGCCACCCACCCGTACCAGTCGAACCCGGCCGGCTGGCCGATCATCGCGCGCCCGATCGGGTTCGACGCGGTCAACGACATCAAGCCTGGTACGCCGGGCTGCAACGCGCCGGCCGGGACGAACTGTCTGCAGGTGATCTCTGCCCTGGGCACGCCACTGCTCTGGTGGGGCGGCGCACTGGCGCTGCTCGCGGCGCTGGTGTTCTGGATCGGCAGCCGGGACTGGCGGTACGGCGTGCCGATCGTCGGTTTCGTCACCTGCTGGGTGCCGTGGTTCGCGTTCGACGACAGACCGATCTTCTTCTTCTACGCCGTGACGATGATCCCGTTCACGGTGATGGCGCTGTCGCTCGTCCTCGGCAAGATCCTCGGCCCGGCGCGTACCGCTCTCAGTACGGCGACCCCGCGCCGGCTGATCGGCAGCGCGGTCGTCGGCGCGTTCGTCGTACTGGTGGTGCTGAACTTCGCCTACATCTGGCCGATCCTGACCGACAAGGTCCTCCCCCACCCGGACTGGCTCAACCGCATGTGGTTCAAGTCCTGGATCTGAGGTCCACCTCGGCGCGTACCCAGGAACATCCGTCCAGCTCGGTGGGTACGTCGAAGTCGGCTGAGACGAACACGGCTCAGTGTCCCAGGTGGCGTTTGTTCTTCTTGCCGTGGCGTTTGGCGGAGGATTGGCCGCCTACGCCGCCGAAGAGGGCCAGGCCCTTGACGACGACGACCGGGGCGTTCGGGTCGGGGTCGGAGCTGCCGCGGGCGCCGAAGCCGCCGAAGATGCCGACGCCTTCGTTACGCACCGTCACGCCCTCGGGGACGGTGATGTCGATCCCGCCGAACACCGCGAACGCCCAGATCGTCACCTCGCGGCCCTCGAACACCGCATCCGTCATGTCCAGGTCGTGCCCGCCGAAGACCGCGATCGCGTTGGTCCGGCGCTTCACCCGCCAGCGGCCGTTCCGCTCACCGCCGCCGAAGATCGCGACCATGTTGTCCAGGCTCGCGTTCGGGTCGGCCGGCTCCTCGATCGGGACCGGGCTGTTTCCGGTGGCCGCGACCGGCTGCGGCACCGGCGCCGGCGCGGCCTGACCGGGGACGACCAGGTCGCGGGTGATCGGCTCGAGTTCGCCGAGGGTCTTCGCCTGCAGGGTCTGCTCCAGCCGGTCGGCGTGCTCGTCCTGCGACAACCGCCCCGACATCAGGGCTTCCCGCAGTACGTCGACCACCTGGTCACGATCGATGTCGGACGCCCGCAGGTGCGCGTGCGGATGCGGGCGATCGGGCAGGTTCTCCATAACCCTGAACGATATATCGAGTCCGCCCGATCCGAACCACCGTGACAACCCTGAACCCGCCCCCACCAACCCCTGACTTGGCCGACAGTCGCAGGTCGACAGTACGTATAAGTCCACTGCACCAGCCCGCAGGCGTGACGACCACCTGGACAGTGGCCCAGTGGACACATACGTACTGTCGACCTGCCGCACGGGCGACGGGCGGGGTGGGTTTGTCAGGGGCGGACTTTTAGGGCGCAGAGGAGGGCGATCAGGGTTAGGGCGGCGAAGGTGGCGGCGGTGCCGGGGTAGTTGGCCAGGGCCAGGCCGAGGCCGCCGATGGCGGCGCCGAGGAAGGTGCCGAGGCTCATGCCGGCGGCGTTGACGCTGAGCGCGGAGCCGCGGAGGCCGCCGCTGCGGCGGACCAGCAGCGTGGTGACGCAGGCGGCAACCGTGGCGTGGCTGGCACCCATCAGGGCGGTCAGGAACAACGTCAGCGGCAACGACGGCGAGAAGTAGAACGCCGACACCGCGACCAGCGCGGTGGCGATGCCGATCACGAGCATCTTCTCGGGACCGATCCACGGGCGGTCCGCGGCAATGTACCGGCCGGCGAGGAGGTTGCCGAGGAAGAACGACGCTCCGCTCAACGACCAGACCAGCGCGAACCACCCCGGCGCCAGGTCGAACTTCTCGTCGTAGAACGCGGCGAGGTACGCCAGGTACCCCATGAACGCCGCGGTCCGGAGCATCGCGATCGCGAGCAGCGGGAGGGCGCCGGGGACCCGGGCGAGTGCGCGGTACGTGGCGAGGTAGCTCATCCGCTCGTTCTTGGTGATCGCTGGTTTGCGGCCGCGGCCACGCCAGAAGAACGCGGCGGAGAGTACGAGCGAGATGACTGAGGCAGCGAGCAGGTTTCCGCGCCAGCCCCAGATCAGGCCGGGACCGGCGAGTACGGGGGCGGCGAGCATGGCCATGGCCGAGGTGGTCGCGGAGACGAGGGTCGCGGCGCGGCCGGCGGCGGCTGGGGAGGTGAAGCGGTCGGCCGCCGCGGCGCCGATCGAGGGGGCGAGGATGGAGGTCGACGCGCCGATCAGGAGGCAGAAGCCGGCCAGGGCGAAAACGTTGCCGATGGCTCCTAATGCGGCCGAGATGCCCAGCAGGGCGAGGCCGCCGGCGGCTACCAGTTCGCGGGGCGCCCGGTCCATGAGGGGTGCGAGGGATACGCCGGCCGCGAGTGCCGCTAGTCCGCCGAGCCCCCGCAGCCCGCCGATCTCCGCGACACTCCCACCGGCGGCGCCGGCGATCGGTACCAGGTACATCCCGAACACCGTGAACGGGATCAAGCTCACGGTTGAGGCAAGCAGAAAAGGCCACAAGCGCCGAGCCATCTTCAAATCCCCAGGCACTTCCGCAGAGGTGGGCGCGGAGGCGGAGGTGGGCGCGGTGGGTGGGGTTCTGGTGAGGGGGGTGGGGGCGTACGCCGAACCGCCGGGGGGTGCCTGTACTCCGGTGGGGTGGTTGTGGTTTTGGGTGGTCATTCGGCCGTCCTGTAGCGGTAGAGGCTGCTCGGGCGGGAGCTGAACTGGGAGAAGGGGAATGGTTCGGCGGAGAGGGCGGTGACGCCGGACGGGAGGAAGGCGCGGGCGACCGCGCTTCCGGTTTGGGCGTAGATGGCCAGGGGCTTTGATTGCTCACGGCAACGAGAAAGGAGGATATCGAAGGAACCGTTGGACAGCGTCATTCCGGTGGCGACGACCGCGTCGGCGGCGTCGATCACCTCGGTCATGTCGCGGCTGACCGGCAGGCCGGAGGCGGTCTCGCGGAGGTTGAAATCGCAGGGCAGACAGGTCCCACCCCGCGCGGTGATCGCGTCGACGAGCGGGTTCACCACCCCGATCAGCGCAACCTTGGTGCCTTCGGCAACCTCCAGCAGTCCGGCGACGGCCGCATCCCGGGCCCGGGCGCGGACGTCCGGCGTACCGGCCGGCAGCACGACCTCCTCGGCGTACGGCGACTCGTGATGCGGTTCGACCGCCGCCAGGTACGCATCCAGCGCCGCGATCCGCACCGGCAGCGGATCATCGGACGAAAGGACATCGGCCAACGTACGCCCGGAAGTGTCCGCGCAGAACGACGGCTCCAACTCGTCGGCCTCGAACGAGCAAGCACCGAAAACCTCGCCCACGCGGAGCAGCACGTAATAGTTCCGGTACGTCACCGCGGCGCCCGGCAACCGCGTCGTGTGATGCAGCCAAAAGGCACTCGTGATGTCGAAGTCCGCCGGCGACGGCCCGTACGACCCGTCGAGAACGCACGCGGTCAGTTCGGCAACGGAGGCAGTCATGGGAGATCGACCAACCTTTCAGGGTTGTAATGCAAGGCGGATAACTCAGGCCGGCCCGAAGGCTGGAAGCAGTAGAGGAGGGATCGGCGGTCGGTGGCCGTGCGGTTCGGCGCCGAGCGGTGGATCATCAGGCCGGGGAACATCAGCACCGAGCCGGCCGGCGCTTCCACCGTGACCGCGCGGGATTCGTCCACAACCGTTGGATCGACCAGCAACCCGGTCGGGTCCAGCGGATCACGGCGGACCGGACCTTCGGCGGGACTGCCTGGAATCAACGTCATCGCGCCGTTTTCGACCGTGTTGTCGTCGAGCATCACGATCGCGGTCGCGATGTCGTACGCCGCCGCGCCGCAGCACCCGTACCAGTACGGGAAGTCCTGATGCCACGCGAACTCCGATCCGACGCCGGCGCGCTTGAAGTTCAGTTTCGCCACGAACCGCCCGGCCGGTGCCCCGATCAACGAACTCATCGGCTCGACCAACCTTGGCTCACCCCACAACGACTCCAGCAAGGGGTCCAAATGCGAGACCGGCGACAGACTGCGGACCGCCTTGCCGACGGCGTCCGGCTCCCAGTGGATCGTGGTCCCGCGGACGGTCTCCAGCCGGTGCCCGTCCGGCCAGACGTTGACCGTCGTCTCCCCGGCCTCGGCCGCCGAGACGACCTCCGCGTGCACCCGCTCGACCACGTCCCGCAAGCGATCGACCTCAGCCGCCGTGAACAGCTCCCGAAGCAACACAGTCACAGGTTAATGCGACGGAGTCGCAGATGGGAACTCCGCGCGCCGCAGCAGTCCGGATTCGCGCCGATCCCACGCCATCGCCGACCACGGCACCGCGAGCTCGTCCAGCGAGTCGATCTCGCGCGGCCGCATCGACGCCAGCGGCCGCGCCTCGGAATGCCGGGAAAAAGCGGACTCGACGTACCGCGTCCCGGTGTCCGCGGCCAGGAACACGTGCTTCCGGCCCCGGTCGCAGTTGTGTTCCCACAATGCGGACAGGTACGCCGCTCCGGCCGACAGGCCCGCGAACACTCCGGACGTACGGAGCAGGTCCACCGCCGCCGACATCGCGTACTCGAACGAAATCCAGTGCATCCGGTCGTACAGCTCGTGCCGTACGTTCCGGAACTCGATCGAGCTGCCGATCCCGGCGATGATCATGTCCGGGTCCTGGGTGTGCCCGGCCCCGAACGTCACGCTCCCGAACGGCTGCACCCCGACCAGGTCGACGTCCCGCCCCCACTCCCGCAGGTACGCGGCGATCGCGCCGGTGGACGCCCCGGTCCCGACGCCACCCACCAAGCACAACGGCCCGCTGGGTACGAGGGACGCGACCAGGTCCGCGACCGCGCGATACCCGAGGTAGTGGATGTCGTCGTGGTACTGCTGCATCCAGTGGTACGTCGGATTGTCCCGCAGGATCTCACCGATCCGCCGGACCCGGAGGTTCTGGTCGAGTTGGAGATTGTTCGACGACGGCACCTGTTCGACGGTTGCGCCGAGGATCTCCAGCTGGATCTTCAACGTCCGATCAACGGTGGTGGACCCAACGATGTGACACTTCATCCCGTACCGGTGGCAGGCCAGCGCCAGCGCGTGCGCGTAGATCCCGCTCGAGCTGTCGATCAGCGTGTCCCCGGGGTGCACGCGGCCGGTGTCCAGCAGGTGCCGTACGGCGCCGAGCGCGGAATGTACCTTCATCGTCTCGAACCGCAGGCAGATCAGGTCCTCTTCCGGACTGTCGCCGGACCGGACGCGGATCGGGTCCGGGTCCTTGATCGCCTCCGCCAAATGGTCGTGCAGTCGCGTCATCGGCGCGGTTCGCTCCTTGAGTCGGGGGATAGCACGGGCGGAGTCTCGGGCCGGCCGATCCGGGCGGCGTCGACCAGCCGCCGGGTCAGGTGGTGGCGTGGTGCGGTCATCAGCGTCGCGGGCGGTCCCTGCTCGACCACGCGGCCGGCGTCCAGTACGAGCACCTCATCGGCGACGGCCGCGACCAGACCGAGGTCGTGGCTGATCCAGATCAGTGCGGTGCCGCGCGCTTTCAGCTCGGCAAGCAGATCGAGTACGAGTGCCGTACCGCGATCGTCCAAGGCGGTGGTGATCTCGTCGCAGATCAGTACGTCGGGCTCGGCCAGTACTGCACGAGCAAGCGCGGCGCGTTGCAGCTCGCCGCCGGACAGCCGGCTCGGTGGGCGGCTCGCGGTGATCGCGGCGACGCCGAGGCGGGCCAAGGTGGCGACGGCCTCGGTGTACGCGGGTTCGGCGCCGAGGCCCCGGAGCCGTTGCGCGGTACGAGCGACCTGCTGATCCACCGGCCGGCGTTCGTCGAATGAACCGCGGACCTCCTGCCAGACGTACTGGACGCGGCGGTTCTGCTCGGCGGTACGGCGGCGCAGCACCGGCAGCTGTTCTTCGTCGAGGAGGATGCGGCCGGTGAAGCGCTCGTGCAGGCCGGCCAGGCAGCGGGCGAGCGTGGTCTTGCCGCTGCCGGAGCGGCCGACGACGCCCAGGCAGGTGCCGGCGCGGACGTCGAGGTTTATCTCGTGCAGGACCGGATCACGGCCGCGCGGCCGCAGCGCTGCTGACAGGTTCATTGCCTTAAGCAACGACTGCCGGGCGGTGGTGGTTCCCGGCGCGGGCAGGTCGGGGGACGCTTCGAGTACGTCGGTACCGCCCGTGTGGACGACTCGCCCAGCGGAGAGGACGACGACCTGGGTGGCGAGGGCGCGGACCAGGTCGAGATCGTGACTCAGCAGCAAGATGCCCAGTCCGGTGGCGGCGAGGTCGCGGAGCTCGTGGACGAGTTGCAGCCGGGTGATCGAGTCGAGACCGGTGCTCGGTTCGTCCAGGACGAGCACCTTCGGACGGCAGGCCAGCGCCTGAGCCAAGGCGACCCGCTGCCGCTGCCCCCCAGAAAACTGATGTGGAAACCGCCGAAGAGTCGCCCGGTCAGCGCCCGCCGCCGCCGCCCGCGCGGGGCGGGGCGGCTCGGCTGCAATCAGCTGCCGTGGCACCGTCAGCTGCGCGGCGCGGACTGCTTCTTCTACATCCCCTCCGTGCAGGCCGGCCAGCTCGCGGAGCGTGGTACCAATCCGTCGGGCAGGGTTCAACGCACTGCCGGGATGCTGCGGCATGTACGCAACCCCACGGCCCCGGACACCCACCGCCGCCCGCGTCACCCCGTTGCCGTCGACAACCACTTCCCCGTCGACCGCAACGTGACCCGCAAGCCGTACGCCATCGCCATGCTCCCCCAGCAACGCCAACGCCGACGTAGTCTTCCCCGACCCCGACGCCCCCACCAGCGCGGTGACCTCCCCCGCCACAACCTCGAACGACACCCCGTCGACCAGTACGGCGTCACCAACCGTCGCTCTCAGCTCCTTGACCCGCACCAACGTCATACCGAACTCCCCACCAGCCGCCGCGACCGATGCACCAGTCGATCGGCCAGCAGGTTGAACCCGAGCGTGAACGACACCAGCAGCACCGCGGGCGCCAGCACCGACCACGGCTGCAACAGCAACCCTTCACGATTACGCGAAATACTGACCGCCCAGTCCGGCGCGGTCGGGCTCAACCCCAACCCGAGAAAGTTGACCGAAGCAACCAAGAACACCGCCAGCGTGATCCGCGTACCCAGATCAGCGGCAACCGGCCCAAGCACCGACCGCCCAACGTACCCGAGCTGGATCGCGACCCACGACTCCCGCTGCATCTGAAGCGCCTCAACCACCGGCCCACTAGCCGCATCCAGCGCCGCCGCCCGCACCAGCCGCGCGACCGTCGGCACGTTCACCATCGCCACCGCGACCGTGATCGCCAACGCCGACGCCTGCCACCCGACGGCAACCACGCTGATGACCAGCAATGACGGCAGCGGCAGCAGTACGTCGAGCGGCCGCATCAACCCTTCGTCCAGCCATCGATGCCGAGTGGACGCCGCCGTGAGACCGATCAGTCCGCCGACCACGTACGCCAGCACAACCGCACCGAACGCCATCCCCAACGCGGTCCGCCCACCGACCAGCAGCAGCCCAAGAACGTCCCGCCCCAACCCGTCGGTCCCCAGCAAACCTTCCGAGGAGTACGGCAACCCCGGCGCGACCTCGTACGGCAGCAACGGCCCGAGCACCGCGATCGCCAACGGCACCACGACCAGCACGGCCGATGCGCTCGCCCCGATCCACCGCCTCATCGCAGCAACTCCGTCCGCGGCACCAGCCGATTGCACGTGAGGTCCGCCGCCAAGTTGATCAGCAACGCAGCCACGGCCAGCGTCAGCGTCAGCGCCTGCACCACCGGGATGTCACGCGTCTCGACGCCGTCGACCAGTGCGGTCGCGAAACCAGGAATCGCGAAGATCGCCTCCACGACCAAGACCCCGCCCAGCAGCGTGTCACCCGTACGCGCCAGCTCCTGGATGCCCGGCACGGCCGCATTCGGCAGGACGTGGCGCAACAAGAGCCGCCGGCGCGGTACGCCGAGGCGCCGCGCCTGCGCCACATACTCGGCGTTCAGCGCGGTGATCGTCCCGGCGCGGACCTGACGTGACAGCAGGCAGACCGTACGCCCGAAGAGAACGGCGACCGGAAGCACGAGCAACGCCGGACTGGCCAGCAAGTTGCCGCCAATCCAGGTCGCGGGCAGCCAGCCGAGCTTCAGCGCGAACACCGCTACTAGGACGACCGCGATCACGAAGTCCGGGATGGCCGACAAGGCCAGGGTGATCGAGGTGATCGTCCGGTCCAGGCGCCCGTTCTCGCGGGTACCCATCACGATGCCGAGGGCAACGGCCAGCGGTACGACCACGCCCAGCGTCGCGAGGGTGAGTACGAGCGTCGCGCCGATCGAGCTCCGGACGATGCCGGCCACCGGTCCCCCGCTGATCAACGAGGTGCCGAGATCGCCGCTGAACACATTTCCCAGCCAATGGACGAAGCGCTCCGGCGCCGGCTGATCCAGACCGAGCTCATCGCGGAGCCGCGCGACCTGCTCCGGCGACAACGTCTCGGTGAACCGGAGATCAGCCGCGTCACCCGGCAACAACGAGGTGAGGACGAACACCAGCACCGAAAGCACGGCAAGTTGAACTACTGCGAGCAGACCACGTTGGACGGCGTACGCCCGCATTCAGGTCAGCCACACCTTGTCGAACCGGCCCTGGTCCAGAGTGTTCGGCGGGGCCGCCTGCACGCCCTGCACTTTTGCCGACACCGCGACCAGATAGTCCGGCAGGCCCCACGCCAAGATCCCGCCCTCGTCCCGCAACGTCTTCTGCAGTACGCCGTACTTCGCCGCCCGCTGCGCCTCGTCGGTCGTCGCCCGCGCCGCGGCGAACGCGGCATCGAACGCCGGTCGCCGCCAGTGCGTCACGTTGAACGGCGAATGCGTCAGCAGCCGATCGGTGAAGTACTGCGGGATCGGCATCGCGCCGGACCGATGGTTGCCGATAGCACCCTTCGTCAACAGGTCCTTCGCGTACGTCTGCGGGCTGCCGGTCGTGACCTTCAACCGTACGCCGGCTTCCGCGACCTGCTCCGCGAACAACGTCGCCGCCTCGACGAACCCGGCCGACGCGTCCGCGGTGAAGATCTCGACCTGCTTGCCGACCAGCCCGGCCTTCGTCAGCAGCGCCTTCGCCTTGTCGACGTCGCGCTCCCGGGCGGGCAGCTCGGCCGGGTAGTACTGGTATCCCTTGCCGAAAAGGTCGTTCCCGACCTCACCGCGCCCGGCGAGTACGACGTCGACCAGCCGTTGCCGATCCGCGAGCAGCTTGAACGCGAGTCGTACGTCCGGGTTGTCGAACGGCGGCTGGTCGACCTTCATCACGAACGCCTGCATCATGCTGGCCTTCGCCGCCACGATCTTCACGGTGCGACCGGCCTCGGCCGTCCGTGCGAAGGTCGCGGTCATGTCGTTCGCGTACTCGGCCTGACCGCCCTGGACGGCATTGGCCCGCGCTTCCGCATCGGCCGACAAGATCTGCAGTTCTTCGATCCGGGCCGGTTCGTCCCAGTAGCCGTCGTACCGAGTCGCGATCAGTGAACGGCCGGCCTCGAACGACGTGTACCTGAACGCGCCCGTACCGATTGGTTTGGTCGGATCCTTGAATCCGTTGCGCACGATCTGGGTGCCGATCCCGGCCAGCAAGGCGGGGAACTCGGCGTTCGGCGCGGTCAGTACGAGCTCGACCGTCGCGGGCCCGATCGCCTTGCTGCGCTTGAGATCCAGCGTCGCCAGCGACGACTGCGCGACCCGCTCCGGCACCGCCGGATCGGCGATCCGGGCCAGGCTGAACAGGACGTCCTCGGCGACCAGCTTCGCGCCGTCGTGGAAGGTCGCGTCCCGGAGGCTGAACCGCCAGGTCGTCGCGGTCCCGTCGTGTTCCCACTTCGAGGCCAGCCGCGGCACCGGCTTCAGATCCGGGCCGAGCTCGACCAGCTTCTCGTACATCGCCTTGTGCCGCGCGATGTCGACGAACAGGCTTTGAACGTGGGGATCGAGCACTTCCTTCGCGCCGCCGCCCGCGTACACCGCGCGCAGCCGGCCGCCTGATGTCGGCTGCGCGGCCGCCTCCCCGTCCGCTCCGCATCCCACCACGGCGGCCAGCCCGACTGCGCTGCCCAACCCCAGAAACCCACGCCTGCTCAGAGCCTCGGACATGCGCACCATCCTCACCTTTAGTGAAAACGATTGTCAAATCCAGCGCGCATCCGGACGAGACGTCCTCATTCTTTCCGCCGCCGTCCGCGATCGCCCTCCGTGACGGCGTGTCATCGGGTTCGCGGCGGTTGTTACTGGTGGTTACTCCTCGCAGTCCGCCGGGGTGTCGCAGTCCGCCGGGCCGCAGGTGACCGGGAGATCGGCGGCGATCCGGTCCAGCAAGGTGGTCAGTTGCTCTTGTTCCGCGATGCTCAGCCGGTCGAAGAAGTACGCGCGGACCGCCTCGACGTGATCGGGTGCGGCCGCGTCGATCGCCTTCCGGCCGAGCTCGGTGAGCCGGACCATCGAGCCGCGGGCGTCGTCGCTGCACTCCTCGCGGCAGACCAGGCCGCGCTTCTCCATCCGGCTGACCTGATGCGACAGGCGGCTGCGTTCCCAGCCGACCGAACGGCCGAGATCCCGGGTCCGGAGCAGGCCGTTCTCGGCTTCGGAGAGCGGGTGCAGCAGGGCGTAGTCGGCGCCGGAAAGGCCCGAATTACTGATCATTCGCGCTTCGAGCGCGCGCATCAGCTCGCGGTGCGTGTCGCGGTACGACAGCCAAAGTCGCGCCTCACGCTGGTCGAGCCACCGCGGTTCTGTCATCTGTCCAGTGTACGGAAGGCTATTGACGTGTCACCGAGTCGCTTCACGGTGTTCTCGACAGGGCTACGGCGAGGCCGATGGTGGCCGCCATGATCAGGAGTTCCACTGCCGCGAGTCGCCGGAAGGCCGCTTGATCGCCGGTCGCGAGCGTCGGCAGCGTACGCCGGCGATGCCACCATCCGACTGTGACCAGGATCGCGAAGGCGATGGTCTTGGCGAAGACCAAAGCGCCGTACCCGGTCGTGACCCACTGGGTGATCAGGCCCCAACCGCCTTGTCTGCCGTCCAGGTGGATCTCGGCGGTGAGCAGTCCGGAGATGCCCATGGTGATCGCGCAGCCCAGGGCGAGGGTGCTGAAGAGTTCGACTGCGGGGCGCCGGCGGGCGTAGCGGAGGACGGCTCCCAGACCGCCGACCCAGATGGTGGCTGCGGCTACGTGGATGACGAGTGATGTGGTGGCGAGGATGGACCAGACGCTGCTTCGGTTGACGGCGCCGTGGCCGGTCAGGAGGGGGCCGATCAGGGCGGCCAGGGTCAGTACGGCGGCTAGTTGGGCGCCGCGTTTGGTTTTGGTACCGCTGAGGACTACCGCCAGGACTGCGGTGAGGACGACCGCTGCCGCTAGTGCGCGGACCTGAGGTAGTTGGCCGGCTGGGGCGGCGTGTTCGGCGAGGTGTGAGAGCGGGATGCCGAGGATGACGGTCGCGGTGGCGATCAGGCCGGCGATGCTGGCCACTGCCCAGACACCGGCTGCCAGGGCGGCGTCCTGGCAGGCTCGGATCGCCGTGGTGCCTAGCTTTCCGTCCTTGGTCGGCAGGAAGAGGGCGACCGCCAGCACAGCGCCGCCGGTCGCCACCGCTGCCACGTCGGCGATTATCCGGAGCACCGGAACCGCCCAGGAAGCCCCGAGCCCCGCCCCCAGCAACCCATCCTCAGCCCGCTGCGGCGCACCCCCAGCAGCCACCAGCGCAATCACCATCACAACGATGCCAACAGCAACCATCACAAGTACAAATACCCCAGAATTCCCTACAGTGCTTGGGGTTTCGCGGGTGGTCATGAGGCTGGGCGGCGGCGGACGATTACTATGGCCAGGGCTACTACGACCAGCATGACCAGACACATGGCGACGATGGTTACTGTGCTGGAGCTGCTGTTGGACTGGCTTGCCGGCGTGGTGCCGGTCGGGTCGGTGCCAGGAGCGGTAGGTGCGTGACCGGCATGCGTGACCGTGAACGACCCGGTGACCGTGATCGGGTGCCCGTCGGCCGAGACGACCCGCGCCTCGACCTGGTACTTCCCGGCCTCGACCATCGCGCCGACCGGCTGTGTGACCGTGTTGTCGACCACCGTCAGGTCACCGTTCGCGACGTTCTTCCCGCTCGGTGCCTTCACCTGCACCTGCGTACCGTCGGACCCGACCGGTTCGCTGAAGGTCAGGATCACCTTCGTCGGCGGCGCCGCCATCGACGAACCATCGGCCGGCGTCATCGATTCGAGTTTGGCGTGCGCCGCCGCCACGCTGGTGGAAAGCACCAGCGTGAACAGCGACGCAACCAGAACCGCAATCAATCGGCGCACGATTACTTCCCGGACTCCGCGATCCCGGGCCCGGACTCCCCCGGACCGGACCCCGCCGGCGTGCCGGCCGCCACCGCGGGCTTCCGCGGCCGCAGGCCGAAGGCGAGCCCGAGCAGCCCGATCAGCAACCCACCCCCGCCGAGCCACCGCGCCAGCTTGTCAGTAGAGCTCGTGCTGTCGGCACTAGTCGCCGCCACCGGAGTGACCGCAGCCGTCAGCTTCAACGTCGGCGCCGGGTGCTCGGGCTCGGCAGCACCGTCCTTCGCGACGTCGGCCCACTTCACCACCTCCCCGTCGCTGTACGTCTGCTCGGTCGGGAAGCTCAACGCGTCGACCCCCTCCGGCAGCTTGCCGACCGACAGCGCGAACTCGTCGAAGTCGTTCGCCGGAATCCCGGTACCGGTAGCGGTCCAGGTGACCGTGGTGATCGCCTTGGTCAGCGTGACATCGCCGACCTTCACCGGCGCCGGCAGCTTCTCTTCCTTCTTCTCGACCTTCCAGCCGTCCTTCACCTGCGCACCGACATGCGCGAACGGGTGGTCCTTGGGCAGTGCGACGACGAGCTTGGTGGTGCTGGTGTTGTCGGACTCGGTCGGGACCCGGAAGACCAGCTTTCCGTACCCGCCGGGCTTGGCGTCCGGCGAGGACACCGACACGTGCGCCGACGCCGAGCTCGCGGCACCGATCACCACCAGGGCGGACGCCGCCACGATCGCGACAGCGCGCAGGGCGAATCTCTTGGGCATGGGAGAACCTTTCAAGGCATACGAGTGATCCGGCGCGGGTGGCCGGTGTCAAAGGGCGGATTGCACTCGTACGCCCGGAGGTCCGCGCCCGGAAACGCTCGACCCGAGCCGGGCACCGATCGGTACCCAGGACGCGAAGATGCCCGGTACGGCGCTGCCGTGCAGCCGGACCGGACGGAGGACCGGGAGTTGCGGCAACAACCGGGCGAACACGCGCAGTACGCGGCCCACCCAGCGGTGCGCGCGGGTGACCGCGAGGACGCCGGCCAGCAGTACGCCGAGGTGGGCGCACGTCATCATCAGACTGCTGCCGATCCCCGGCGACATCGCCATCCCGGCGTGCGTGCTCGCGGCGCCCAGCGCGACGTGCACGAACAGCTGGACGCCGGCCAGCACGAGCACGGTCAGCAACCGTTCGCCGGCCAAGTACTCACCGAGTAACCAGCACACCCCGGTCAGCGCTGCCATCGGCGCCAAGACGTTGAACGGCAAACCATCGCCACCGGCCCAGACGTGACCGACCACCGCCGTCACGACGCTCAGCGCCGCGACCACGGACGTCGTCCTGCTGTCGGTCGGCATTCCCATCCTCTCGCTCCAGTCACTCTACGGACAGGAGCCACCACGGGTTCCCCCAGTCCGTGATCGGGACGGCTGCGATGATGAGCGGATGGACGTAGCGGTGCTGGAAGTCGGGGGAAGTCATGCCACCGCGGCGGTGGTCACGCCCGGTACGTGGCAGGTGACCGAGGTGGATCGAGCCGAGCTCGAATCCCAGGCGGCGGCCGGGCAAGTGGTCGAGCAGCTCGCCGACGCGGCGCGGAAGTTGCCGCTGGCAAACGGGCTGGCGATCGCGTTGCCGGGGCCGTTCGACTTCGCTACCGGGGTCGCCTGGTACCGGGGGCAGGGGAAGTTCGACCAGTTGTACGGGTTCAATCTCGGCGCGGCGCTGCGTACCGAGCTGGGGATCGAGCGGGTGCTGTTCATGAACGACGCCGAGGCGTTCGCGGTCGGTGAATGGACGGCGGGGCAGGTCCGGGGCATCGAACGGTGTGTCGGCGTCACGATCGGGACCGGTATCGGTACGGCGTTCCTCGCGACCGGGCGGGTGGTTCGCGAGGGCAGCACGGTCCCGCCGGGCGGTGAGTTGTACAAGACGGCGTACGCCGGGAAGCCGCTGGAGGACTCCATCTCCGCCCGGGCGATCCTGCGCCGGTACGCCGAACGCACTGGTGCCGAAGCGCCCGGCGTGAAGGAGATCGCCGACCAGACGCGCGCGGGTGACACCGCCGCCCGGGAGGTGCTGCTGGCCGCCTTCACCGACCTTTCCGCCGCGCTGCAACCGTGGATCGACCGCTTCGGCGTGACGCAAACGGTCCTCGGCGGCTCGATCTCCGGCGCCTTCGACCTGGTCACCGAGGCCCTCACCTTCCCCGCCACCGCGACCGCAGACACCGAACGCTCCGCCCTCCGCGGCGTCGCCGCCCACTACCTCCGCACCGCCTAGCAAAGCTGTCGGCGCCGACAGCTACGGTCGGTGCCGTGAAGATCGCCGCGCCTCGTCTCCGTGCCCAGCTCGACTCCGCTCTTCCGGAGGAGATCGACGACGAGGAGCGGCTGCTCGATCTCGGCCTCGAGGACATCGACCTCAGCGATCTGGAGGCCGAGCATCTCGAGATCGGCGGCTGCCGGCTGACCCGCTGGAAACTGGCCGGTTCCGACCTGGACAAGCTGATCGTGGTGGACACCGAGCTCACCCAGTGCGACATCGCCAACGCCCGCTGGTCGGACGCGGCCCTCACCCGGGTCGCGATCACGGCGTCCCGGATGATCGGCTTCGCCGGCCCCGGGGCGAGCTTCCAGCACGTGACGGTCCGGGACACCGTGCTCGACTTCGCCTCGTTCCGGTTCGCGAAGTTTCACAAAGTCGAGCTGACGGACTGCCGCCTGCAGAACGCTGACCTCGTCTCCGCCGACCTGACCGGCGCGGTGTTCCGCCGCTGCGACCTCTCCGGCGTGGAGTTCTCCCAGGTCAAGGCGGCCAAGGCGGTCTTCGTGGACTGCACCTGGGAGGGCGCGAAGGGCCTCGCCTCGCTCGCCGGCGCGACCGTCGCGGCGTCGTCACCGATCGACACCCTGGCGTTCACCAGCGCGGTCACGGTCGCGGCCGGTATCCAGCTCGCCCACCCGGACGAGCTCGACCAGCCCTGACGACTCAGCGTGAGCCTCCCCACGCGACGGCTGACCGGGCCGGATCGCCCACTAGGGTGGGGCCTGTGACTGACTCGACGATCATCTACACCCACACCGACGAGGCTCCGGCACTCGCCACGTACTCGTTCCTCCCTGTCGTCCAGGCGTACGCCGGCCAGGCCGGTGTCGGCGTGCAGACCCGGGACATCTCACTGGCCGGCCGCATCCTCGCGGTCTTCCCGGAGTACCTCCAGGAGAACCAGCGGATCGCGGACGCGCTGACCGAGCTCGGCGAGCTGGCCAAGACGCCCGAAGCGAACATCATCAAGCTGCCGAACGTGTCCGCCTCGGTGCCGCAGCTGAAGGCGGCGATCGCCGAGCTGCAGGCCCAGGGGTACGCGCTGCCGGAGTACCCGGACGAGCCGAAGACCGACGCCGAGCGCGAGGTCCAGGCCCGGTACGACAAGGTCAAGGGCTCCGCGGTGAACCCGGTGCTGCGCGAAGGCAACTCGGACCGCCGTGCGCCCGCCTCGGTGAAGAACTACGCCAAGACCCACCCGCACCGGATGGGTGCCTGGAGCGCCGACTCGAAGACCAACGTCGCGACGATGGACACCGACGATTTCCGCGGCACGGAGAAGTCGGTGGTGATCGCGGCCGACGACACGCTGCGGATCGAGCTGGCCGGCGACGACGGCACCACGACCGTGCTGCGCGAGTCGATCCCGGTGCTCGCCGGTGAGGTCGTGGACGCGTCCGTACTGCATGTGGCCGCGTTGCGCGAGTTCCTGACCGCGCAGGTCGCCCAGGCGAAGGCCGACGACGTGCTGTTCTCCGTCCACCTCAAGGCCACCATGATGAAGGTGTCCGACCCGATCATCTTCGGTCACGTGGTGCGGGCCTTCTTCCCGAAGACGTTCGCCCAGTACGGCGATGTCCTCGCCAAGGCCGGTCTGACCCCGAACGACGGCCTCGGCGGCATCCTGCACGGGATCGCCACGCTGCCCGAGGGCGCCGAGATCAAGGCCTCGTTCGACGCCGAGCTGGCCGACGGCCCGAAGCTCGCGATGGTCGACTCGGACAAGGGCATCACCAACCTGCACGTCCCGTCGGACGTGATCGTGGACGCGTCGATGCCGGCCATGATCCGTACCTCCGGCCACATGTGGGGCCCGGACGGCGAAGAGCACGACACGCTGGCCGTACTGCCGGATCACAGCTACTCGGGCATCTACCAGGCCGTACTCGACGACTGCCGCGCGAACGGCGCGTTCGACCCGGCCACGATGGGCTCGGTGCCGAACGTCGGCCTGATGGCGCAGAAGGCCGAGGAGTACGGCTCGCACGACAAGACCTTCGAGATCCAGACCACCGGTACGGTCCGGCTGGTGAACGCGGCCGGCGAGGCCGTACTCGAGCAGACCGTCTCGGCCGGCGACATCTTCCGCGCCTGCCAGACCAAGGACGCCCCGATCCAGGACTGGGTGAAGCTGGCCGTGAACCGGGCCCGCGCCACCGGCGACCCGGCGGTGTTCTGGCTGGACGAGACCCGCGCGCACGACGCGCAGATCATCGCGAAGGTGCAGACGTACCTGTTCGAGCACGACACCGAGGGCCTGGATCTCCGGATCCTGGCGCCGGTGGACGCGATCAAGCTCTCGCTGGAGCGCATCCGCCGCGGCGAGAACACCATCTCGGTGACCGGCAACGTCCTGCGTGACTACCTGACCGACCTGTTCCCGATCCTCGAGCTCGGTACCAGCGCGAAGATGCTGTCGATCGTGCCGCTGATGGCCGGTGGCGGGCTGTTCGAGACGGGCGCGGGCGGTTCGGCGCCGAAGCACGTCCAGCAGCTGGTCAAGGAGAACTACCTGCGCTGGGACAGCCTGGGTGAGTTCTTCGCGCTGGCCGCGAGCTTCGAGCACCTGGCCCAGTCGACCGGCAACGCGCGGGCGCAGATCCTCGCCGACACCCTGGACCGGGCCACCGCCACGTTCCTGAACGAGGACAAGTCCCCGACCCGCCGCGTCGGCGGAATCGACAACCGCGGCAGCCACTTCTACCTGTCCCTGTACTGGGCGCAGGAGCTGGCCAAGCAGACCGACGACACCGACCTGGCCAAGGCGTTCGCACCGCTCGCGGAGACGCTCGCCGCGAACGAGCAGACCATCGTCGACGAGCTGATCGCCGTCCAGGGCAACCCCGCCGATCTCGGCGGGTACTACCAGCCGGATCCGGCCAAGGCGGCCGCGATCATGCGCCCCTCCAAGACCTGGAACGAAGCGCTCGCCGCCCTCTGATCACCCCACGAAAAGGGCCGCGGACAACTTGTCCGCGGCCCTTTCGCATCTCCAGAGGTCAGGACGTGAACGGAACGCGGGTCCAGCTGAGGACAGCCGGGGTACGCGGGTTGATGGTGACGCGGAGGTAGTCGTTGTCGCCGGTGGAGCCGTCTACGGTGATGCGGGACAGGTTTCCGGCGGGAGTGGTGACGCCGTAGAACTTGGTCCACAGTGATCCGGCCGCGAGCGGCTTGTCGCTGTTGTAGACGTGGCTGTCGCCGTTGAACAGGTACACCGGGCCACGGAAGTTCGCCGCCTCGCGGGCGATCTCCTGCACGATCGGCTGGAACGCGTAATAGTCGGCGAACGACGGGTTCGTCACGGTCGGGTCGAACATGTCCGCCTGGGTGAGCAGTACGACCGCCTTGTCGCGATCGCTCCGCGCCTGCGCGAAGGTGTCGCGGATGCTCTGCATGACGGCCGACGTACGGTTCAGTACCTCGGCGGTCTGCTCCGGCGTCGGAGCAGACTTGCCGGTCCAGGGCGCCATACTGTTGTTGCTGCCAACGATGTGCAGCGCGGCGAACGCGACCTCGCCACGGCTGAACCGGACGTCCTCCGGGATGCCCTGCGCGACCTGGCTCTGCACCTTCGCCGGGTGCTGACCGAGCGTCCTTCCGGGCTGCGGGAAGAACAGCTGCCGGATCTTCGCCAGCCGCTCCAACGGGTTGTACGCGCCGTTGTTGGCCCGATGGCAGTCGGTCCACTCGTTGTCCCCAACCGTGTACACGAGCGGGTCCGCGAACCGGTCGAACTGTGTCTTCACCTGAGCGAAGTACTCGTCACTGCAGACCGACGAACCGTCCTTGATGTCACCCAGATGAGCAACCAGCTTGACCGGCTTGTCCGACCAGGGCCAGGCAGGCGGCCAGTACTGGGGCGCGACGTACTCTCACTGCTTCCTCCAAGTCCGAGGGGATACGGGCCAACTTTTCGGGCTGCTGGTGAACGCTGCCGCACCGGTGGATGAACTTCAGCTCCTGAGCCGCCGCTCAGAAATGCGTGGCCGTGGCCGGGACCGGGTTCCTACACTGGCGGGCATGACCGATTCCCGAGCCGTGCTCGCTTCGCGGGCGACGGACTTCCCCCGCTGGTTCCAGGACGTGATCACCAAGGCCGAGCTCGCCGACAACGGGCCGGTCCGGGGGACCATGGTCGTGCGACCGTATGGGTACGGGATCTGGGAACTGTTGCAGGAGGCAATGAATCGGCGGATCAAGGCGACCGGCGCCGCGAACGCGTACTTCCCGCTGCTGATTCCGGAGAGCTACCTGCGCCGCGAGGCCGAGCACGTGGCCGGGTTCAGCCCGGAGCTGGCGGTGGTGACGCATGCCGGCGGCAAGGAACTCGAGGAGCCCGCGGTGGTGCGGCCGACCTCGGAGACGATGATCGGCGAGTACATGGCGAAGTGGGTGCAGAGCTATCGCGACCTGCCGCTGCTGCTGAACCAGTGGGCCAACGCGGTCCGCTGGGAGCTCCGCCCGCGACTGTTCCTCCGGACCACGGAATTCCTTTGGCAGGAAGGCCATACGGCCCATGCCACCGAGGAGGACGCCCGCGCGTACGCGACGCGAATCCTGTCCGAGGTGTACCGCGACGTGATGGTCAACCTGCTAGCGATCCCTGTCCTGGCTGGGCGAAAGACCAGGCGCGAGCGGTTCGCCGGCGCGATCAACACGATGACGCTGGAAGCCATGACCGGTGATGGCAAAGCACTTCAGCTGGGTACGGCGCACGAGCTCGGCCAGAACTTCGCGCGTGCGTTCGACATCGGCTACCTGTCCCGCGAAGGCAAGCGCGAGCTCGCCTGGACGACCTCCTGGGGCAGTACGACGCGCCTGGTCGGCGGGATGATCATGGTCCACGGCGACGACGCCGGCGTACGCGTCCCGCCCGCGGTCGCACCGATCCAGGTCGTCGTACTGGCTGTGAAGGACGAAACGATCGACGCGGCACGGACAATCGCCACCGGCCTCGAAGCGGCCGGCCTCCGCGTCACGCTCGACGATCGCGTCGACCAGCCGTTCGGCCGCCGCGCGGTCAACTGGGAGCTCAAGGGCGTACCGATCCGGATCGAACTCGGCCCCCGTGACCTGGCCGCCAACGTCGCCACCGTCGTACGCCGCCTGCGGGGGAACGGCAAATCCACGGTCGGGCTGGCGGACCTCATCAGTACTGTCACGACCGCCATCGATGACGACCAGGTGCACCTGCTGGCGGAGGCGTCCGCGCGGCAGGCGGAGCGGATCACCCCGGTCACCACCGTCGACGACGCGGTGGAAGCGGCAGCGTCCGGCTGGGCCAGCCTGCCGTACGCCACGCTCGGTGAGGAAGGCGAGGACCGCCTCGGCGAGTCGGGTATCACGGTCCGCTGCCTGCAGCGCCCGGACGGCTCGCTTCCGATCGAGGACACCGAGCCGGACCTGATCGCGTACGTGGCGCGCTCGTACTGACTCAGCGGGCCAGGTACCGCCGGACGTCATCGGCCACCTGGGCGCGACTGCGCAAACCGTACTTGCGCAGGATCGCGCTCAGGTGGGTCTTGACCGTGTTCAAGCTGACCCCGAGCTCGGCCGCCAGCTGATCGTTGTCGAAACCGTCGGCGAGCAGCACAGCGATGCCCTGCTGGGCCTTGGTCAGACTCGCGAACCGGCGTTCCGGGCCTTCGTCGGTCTCCAGCAGCATCTCGATCAGCTCGGTCTGGATGTGCTCGGTGGCGTCGATGATCCGGGCCAGGTGGGTGTGTACGCCGGTGCTCACGTCCGGTTCGGTCAGCGCCTCGGCCGCGATGTCGCGGATCGACGCGACCCGGTGCGTCAGGTACTCCACCACGTGATCGGACGTCAGCAGGTTCGGCCCGGTGTCCCCGGCCGGCAAGCGGCGGAGGGCGTCTTTGTCCTCACCTTCGCGGGTCAGCACGCGCTCCACCAGGCCGCCCAGCCACTCGAAAGCACGGACCGCGTTGTCGTCGTACGAGTCCGGGAGGTAGCTCTGCATCGACAGCATCCCGAACAGTTGGTCCGGCCCACCTTTGACCGGCCGGAAGATCGGCACCGTCACCACGTCCGCGGACCGCCGGGCCTGCTCCCCCACCGGTACGCCGGCGTGCAGCGCGGCCCCGTTGTCGTACCCGAAGCGGTACGTCTGCCGGTGCTTGATCAGCCAGGCCGTCTGCCCGTTCGGGCCGAACGTGTGCGTGTCCGGACTGACGTACGCGCCGGCGTCGTAGCCGTACGGGTACCGCACCCGGCTGGTGCCGTGCAGGAAGCCGATGAAGAACGCGTCGACGCGCGCGATCTTCCCGGCCACCACCCGGACGTAGTCGTACAGTCCGTAATGGTCGGTCCGGAACAGCGCCTCGATCTTGTGGTACGCCTCGCGCAGGATGATCGCCGTTTCGGCGTCAACCCGCAACGGGGCAACCTTGTGCGCATCCACGACACCGGCCCCAAACACCGCTGCAGCATCGATTCCCTGAACTCTGCCGCTGTACCCCGCGACACGCCAACTGAATCGGTACATGCGGTCGCGGGCGCTGAGCCTGGGTTCCCGAGTCGCCCTCCCAAGCCTCGGCCGAACCCCGCGTCAGTACCCGCGACCACGAAGCAGGACACCTCCCGGCCTGCAAGCCTCCGGTGCCCTCGCTCCCCCCTGTTGCCTCCACGGTGTCACCGATCCGCGACCCTCGCCATCGCCCGGCGCATGACCTTGTTGCGCCCTCAACCTCACCCCAGGAATGAGGGTGCTACCAACTGGTGTCGAGCGGCTTGCCCTCGGCATACCCGGCCGCGGTCTGCAGTCCGACCACTGCGCGGTCGTGGAATTCGGCCAGATTCGCGGCGCCGACGTACGTACACGAACTGCGGATTCCGGAAACGATCGAGTCGAGCAGATCCTCGACACTCGGGCGGTCCGGTTCCAGGTACATCCGGGCGGACGAGATGCCCTCCTCGAAGATGCTCTTCCGGGCCCGCTGGAACGGGCTGTCCTCGACGGTCCGGGATCGCACCGCCCGCGCGGACGCCATCCCGAAGCTCTCCTTGTAGATCCGGCCCTGGTTGTCCCGGTGCGGATCGCCGGGCGACTCGTACGTGCCGGCGAACCAGGACCCGATCATCACGCTCGAAGCGCCCGCGGCCAGCGCCAGCGCGACGTCCCGCGGGTGGCGTACGCCGCCGTCGGCCCAGACGTGCTTGCCGAGTTCACGGGCCTTCGTCGCGCACTCCAGTACGGCCGAGAACTGCGGGCGGCCGACGGCGGTCTGCATCCGGGTCGTACACATCGCGCCCGGCCCGACCCCGACCTTGATGATGTCGGCGCCGGCGTTGACCAGGTCGGTGACGCCCTCGGCGGTGACCACGTTCCCGGCCACGATCGGTACCTTCGGGCCGAGCGCCCGGACCCGCTCGACCACTTCGAGCATCCGCTCCTGGTGACCGTGCGCGGTGTCCAGGACGAGTACGTCGACGCCGACGTCGAGCAGCGCCTTCGCCTTCTGCTCCGCGTCACCGTTCATCCCGATCGCGGCGGCGACCCGCAGCTTGCCGTTCGGGTCGAGGGCCGGGTCGTAGAGCGTCGCCCGGAGCGCGCGCTCACGGGTCAGGATGCCGACGATCTTTCCAGCCGCGTCCACCACGGGCGCCAACCGGTGCCGCCCGTCGTGCAGCAGGCCGAACGCCGCCTCCGGGTCGATGCCGGCGGGCAGCGTCAGCAGTTCGCGGGACATGATCGCGTCCAGCTGGGTGAACCGGTCGACGCCGGAGCAGTCGACCTCGGTCACCACGCCGACCGGCCGGCCGTCATCGACCACGATCACCGCACCGTGGTTCCGCTTCGGCAGCAGCGCGAGCGCCTCGCCCACGGTCCCGGTCGGCGGCAGCACCAGAGCGGTGTCGTGTACGGGGTCCCGCTGCTTGACCCAGCCGACCACCTCCGACACGACATCCACCGGAATGTCCTGCGGCAGCACCGCGAGCCCGCCACACCGGGCGATCGTCTCCGCCATCCGCCGCCCGGACACCGCGGTCATGTTCGCCGCGACGATCGGGATCGACGCACCGGTCCCGTCCGACGTAGACAGGTCCACATCCAGCCGGGACGCCACACCGGACCGGTTCGGTACCAGGAAGACGTCACTGAATGTCAGATCACCAGCCGGCTCCCGATCATGATGAAACCGCATCACAGACCCCATTCCTTTGCAGCTCGACAGGTAGTGCACCCCTGAGACACCGTACGCGCCATCACCAACAGGCTCAGGCGCACTGGTTGCCGGCGGACACCTCCTGCCGAAATGCCGAACTGGCTCCCGCGAAACCGCGCGGGAGCCAGTTCAGTGGGTGGATCAGCGGAGGTCGAAGCGGTCGAGCTCCATCACCTTGTGCCAGGCAGCGACGAAGTCGGTCACGAACTTCGGCGCGGCGTCGTCGGTCGCGTACACCTCGGCCACGGCCCGGAGCTCGGAGTTCGAGCCGAAGACCAGGTCGGCGCGGGTACCGGTCCACTTGACCTTGCCGTCGACGGTCGCCTCGAAGGTCTCCTGGCTGTCGTCGGCCGCGTGCCACTCGGTGCCGAGGTCGAGCAGGTTGACGAAGAAGTCGTTCGTCAGCGTGCCCGGGTTGTCGGTCAGTACGCCGTGCTTCGAACCGTCCCAGTTCGCACCCAGGACGCGCAGGCCGCCGATCAGGACGGTCAGCTCCGGCGCGCTCAGGGTGAGCAGGTTGGCGCGGTCCAGCAGCAGGTACTCGGCCGGGAGCTGGTTGCCCTTGCCGGAGTAGTTGCGGAACCCGTCCGCCGCCGGCTCGAGCGCGGCGAACGAGTCGGCGTCCGTCTGCTCCGCGGTCGCGTCCGTCCGGCCCGGCGTGAACGGTACGACGATGTCGTGGCCGGCGTTCTTCGCGGCGATCTCCACCCCGACACCACCGGCGAGGACGATCAGGTCGGCCAGCGACACCGGCTTCCCGAACGACTGCTGGATGCCCTCGAGCGTCCGCAGCACCTGCGCCAGCTCGTCCGGGTTGTTGACCTCCCAGCCGGCCTGCGGCTGCAGGCGAATCCGCGCACCGTTGGCGCCACCACGCTTGTCGCTACCGCGGAACGTCGAGGCCGACGCCCACGCGGTCGAGACCAGCTGCGCCACCGACAGGCCGGAGGCCGCGATCGCCGCCTTCAGCGCGGTCACGTCCGCGTCGCCGATCAGCTCGTGGTCGACGGCCGGCAGCGGGTCCTGCCAGATCAGCACCTCGCTCGGAACCTCCGGACCGAGGTACCGGGCGACCGGACCCATGTCACGGTGCGTCAGCTTGAACCAGGCCCGGGCGAACGCGTCCGCGAACTCGTCCGGGTTGTCCTTGAACCGGCGCGAGATCGGCTCGTAGATCGGGTCGAACCGCAGCGCCAGGTCGGTGGTCAGCATCGTCGGCAGCTTGTTCGCGCCACCGTGCGCGTCCGGGATGATCGCCTCGGCGTTCTTCGCCACCCACTGGTTGGCGCCGGCCGGGCTCTTGCTCAGCTCCCACTCGTAGCCGAACAGGATCTCCCAGAACTCGTTCGTCCACTGGGTCGGCCTGGTGGTCCAGGTGACCTCGAGGCCGCTGGTGATCGCGTCCTTGCCCTTGCCGGTGCCGTACGTGCTCTTCCAGCCCAGGCCCTGCTGCTCGATCGGCGCCCCCTCGGGCTCCGCGCCGACGTTCTCCGCCGGGCCGGCACCGTGGGTCTTGCCGAAGGTGTGGCCACCGGCGATCAGCGCGACGGTCTCCTCGTCGTTCATCGCCATCCGGCCGAACGTCTCGCGGATGTCGCGGGCCGCGGCGACCGGGTCCGGGTTGCCGTTCGGGCCTTCCGGGTTCACGTAGATCAGGCCCATCTGGACCGCACCGAGCGGACGCTGCAGGTCGCGGTCGCCGGAATAGCGCTGGTCGTCCAGCCAGGTGGTTTCCGGTCCCCAGTACACGTCGGTCTCCGGCTCCCAGACGTCCTCCCGGCCGCCGGCGAACCCGAAGGTCTTGAAGCCCATCGTCTCCAGCGCGACGTTGCCGGTGAGGATCAGCAGGTCGGCCCAGGAGATCTTCTGGCCGTACTTCTTCTTCACCGGCCAGAGCAGCCGGCGGGCCTTGTCCAGGTTGCCGTTGTCCGGCCAGCTGTTCAGCGGCGCGAACCGCTGCTGCCCGGCCCCGGCGCCGCCGCGGCCGTCGTTGATCCGGTACGTGCCGGCGCTGTGCCAGGCCATCCGGATCATCAGCGGGCCGTAGTTGCCGAAGTCGGCCGGCCACCAGTCCTGGGACGTGGTCAGCACCTCGGCGATGTCGGCCTTGACCGCGGCCAGGTCCAGCGTCTTGAACTCGGCGGCGTAGTCGAAGTCCGCGCCGAGCGGGTTCGAGACGGCCGGGTTCTTGGCCAGGATCTTCAGGTTGAGCTGGTTCGGCCACCATTCACGGTTGGCGTTTCCGCTGGTCGGGTGTACGCCCTGACCGTGGTTCACCGGGCAGCCACCGGACTCGGTACCGCGGCTTTCCGCGGAGGCCTCGCCGGGCAGTGGCTCATGGTTCTCGGACATCGAATTCCTTCCAGCACTGGACGTTTGCTACTTCGAGATGCTGCTGCGAGTTCAGGTACGGCGTGAGCAGTCGGCGCACTGTCCCCAGTAGATGACCTCGGCCTCGTCGATGACGAAACCGTGATCCTCGGACGCGGTCAGGCAGGGCGCGTGCCCGACCGCACAGTCGACATCGGCGATCGCGCCACAGGTCCGGCAGACGGCGTGGTGATGGTTGTCACCCACCCGCGACTCGTACCGCGCCACCGACCCCAGCGGCTGGATCCGCCGCACCAGGCCCGCCGCCGTCAAGGTGTGCAGCGAGTCGTACACGGCCTGGTGCGACACCTCCGGCAGGTCGTTGCGTACGGCACCGATAATCGAGTCGGTGTCCGCGTGCGGGAACCCGTACACCGCGGCCAGCACTGCCAGCCGCGGCCGGGTCACCCGCAACGCCGCCGCACGCAACAACCCCTGGAGCTCATCGACCGTCGGCACGTCCCGAAGTCTTCCGCGTTTTCTGGAATGAGTCAAGATTAGCTGACGCGTGTCTTAGTGCTGGAGGTGTGTACTAGGCGTTCACGGTGGCCCGGCTGGTTGGCGTGACCACCCGCCGGGCGCTGCGGAAGGTGCTGATGCTGACGGCCAGCAGCCAGAGGCTCCACAGCGCGCCCATGCTGGCGGTCGTGCCCCAGCCCTGGACCGCGTAGAAGTTCGACGGGTCGTCGTTGGAGTAGATCGCCGGGACGAACGCGAGGTTGATCGCGGCCAGCACGAACGCGGACCAGCCGACCCACTTCGGCAGCAGCCGGAGCCGGGTGACGACGATGCCGAGCGCGATCAGGAACAGCGCCATCAGCAGGCGCGAGATCAGGCCCTGCATCAGGTACTGCGCCGCCGCGAACGGGCCTTCCTTGGTGGTGTCGATGTCGTGGTCGACCGAGATCGCGGCCCCGGCCTCCATCGACTGCGGGACGAACACCATCGCCACCCAGAGCAGGCCGGCCGCCTGGATCACGCCCGCGATCCAGTCCGAGGCGAGGTCGACCTGATGGATCAGCTGGCGCAGTCCGGTGAAGAACAGGATGTAGAACACGCAGCCGACGATCCCGATCAGGCTGCGGGTCAGGATGTCCCAATCCGGCGGGGCGCCGGGATAGAGGAAGTACAGCGGCACCTGCACGACGATGAAGGCGCTGGCGATCATCCCGAAGAGGCCGGCGTACCGGCGTACCGAGGCTTCGGACATTGGGGTTCCCCTCTAGTGGGCTATGACGAGACGTCTCGTCTCATCGCGAGACGCTAAGTCTCGCCTAGGGTCACTGTCAAGACACAACGTCTCGTCTCGTACACTGGTCTAATGGTGACCCCGAACCCCGACCGCCGCAGCGAACGCGCCCGCCGCGCCATCCTCGACGCGGCCCTGGAACTCTGCCGCACCGACACCTACGCGGGCCTCACCATGGAGGGCATCGCCAAGAGCGCCGGCGTCGGCAAACAAACCCTCTACCGCTGGTGGCCGTCCAAGGCCGCGATCCTCCTCGAAGCAATCGAGGAGCGCGCCGCCAACACCCTGGAATTCCCCGACACCGGCGACCTGGCAGCCGACCTGCACACCCAACTGCACGCCCTGGTCCGCACCGTCACAGATCCCCTCTTCGCCGCCTACACCAAGGGCCTGATAGCCGCCGCCCAAAGCGACCCCACCATCTCCGAAGCCCTGCTCAAGGCCTTGATCCGCCCCCGAGTCCAACTCTGCATAGACCGCCTCACCAAGGCCCAGCACGCAGGCGAAATCCGCCCCGAAGTAGACCTCCCCACCGTAGTAGAACTCCTCTACGGCCCCGTCTACTACCGCCTACTCCTCCACACCGCCCCCGTAACCACCACCCAGGTAAACACCACCCTAAACCTGGTCCTAACCGCCATCCGCCCCTAACAGTTGCCCAAAGCAATCACCCACCGAGCCGCGAACCCGACCCCGCCGGTGACCTAACCGCCAAGCCCAGCCCCAACAGCCGAGCGAAGCGAAGGCCCAACCCAACCGCAGAACCTAGCCACCGCCGGTGAGCCAACCGCGCAACCCAGCCACAGGAGCCGAGCGCAGCGAAGGCGCAAGGGGGTGTGGGTGGCGGAGCCCCCACTTGCGGCAAGCGGAGCGCAGCCGCACAAATGACGAAGGCGAGGCGGTCAACGCAGGTAACTGCGTGACACACCTCGCCCATCGCCTTCGTGGAGCTGAGGGGATTCGAACCCCTGGCCTCTTCGTTGCGAACGAAGCGCGCTACCAACTGCGCCACAGCCCCAGGCTGGTCGCTTCGGTTTCCCTGGCGACCGGGAGACTCTAACACGTTGAGTGCCTGAGTCTAAAACCGGATATCAGTCTCCAACGGCGCGCTTCACTTCCGGTTCTTCGGGCTTGGCTGGTTCGGCGACGACGGGCTTCTGTGCGGGGTCGCTGGTGCGGGCGCTGGAGAAGACTTCGTCGTCGGTGAGGGAGATGGTGCGGACGGTTCGGTCCGGTGCTTTTTCTTTCATGACGTACGTCGGCAGCGTCACCGGTACCGGGTCCCAGAGTCCTTCGGACGGCGTCTCGACCGGCTTCTTTTCGACGACGGGCGCGGGTTCGGCGGGGAGTTTGACCTCGATGGTCATTTCCTCGTCGGGCGACGGCGCGGGCTTGCCGGCCGGGCCGCGGTCGTGCCGGGCCTGTTCACGGGTACGCCGTTCGGCCGCGGCTTCGATCCGGGTACGGGCCTGCCGGCGCAGCTGCACCCGGGTGAGTACGACGAACCCGGCGATCAGCGTCGCCGGTACCGCAACGGACAACCAGGGCAGGATCGCGAGTCCGGCGAGGGCGACGACGGACAGCAGGGAAAGGGTCAGGATCGACAGCACCCGCCGGCGGCGCATCGCGGCCACCCGGCGGGCCCGGTTCGGGATGTACCGCTTGGGTGGCGGCGAGTCCTCGTCGGCGGTGGTGGCTCCGGCCGGGCGGACGACGTACCGGGGCCGGGACGGGTCGCGGGACAGGACGCGCGCGTCGGCGGCGGACGACACCGGCTGCCGCCGCGCCTCGTCGCCGCGCTTCAGCCACATCGGGACGAGATAGGCGGCCCAGGCGGCGACGATCGCCACGTAGATCAAGCCTGTCGTCCCCATGCGACGACGCTAAGGCGCGGCGGGGGCCAGATGGGGTACGTGAGACGGTGTGTCGCAAGAAGACTCGTGTGACTGATGTGACCAGTACGCAGCGTAGTCAGGTCAGTCGGGATACGAGACCGGGTCCGACCTCTTCGAGGTTGAGCGCGAAGATGCGGTGGTCGCGCCAGTCGCCGTCGATGTGCAGGAACCTCGGCCGTTCGCCTTCGTACCGGAAGCCGAGCTTCTCGACGACGCGCAGACTTGCCTTGTTTTCGGGGCGGATCGCGACTTCGATCCGGTGCAGGCCGAGGGTGAACCAGCAGTGGTCGGCGGCCATCGCGACGGCTGTCGGCACGATCCCGCGGCCGGCGTACTGCTCGTCGACCCAGTAGCCGAGGTTGGCCCAGCGCGCGGAGCCGTACGTGATGCCGGAGACCGTGAGCTGTCCGACCAGTGGCCACTTGGAGCGTACGCCCGCGCCGGCCGCACCGCCGTAGGTGATGACGAACGGCAGCATCCGTCCATAGCGTGCTTGCCGGTTCCAGTCGCGTGCCATGGCGCGGAAGGTGCGCGCACCGTCGTCCGCACCGGGTGGCTGGGTGGCGTCCCAGGGCCGTAGCCAGCTGACGTTCCGCTGGCGCGCCGCGGCCCATTCGCTGCCGTCACCGGCTCGTAGCGGGCGCAGCCCCACCTGGCCGTGCTGCAGCTCCACCGGCCAGTGCACCATCGCCATCAGTCGGTGTCCGTCCGTACGTGATCGCCCCCGTGTACTTGCTCGACCGCATGTCGCAGCAGCGGCTCCAGTACGGCCAGACCGTCCTTGACGCCGCCGCGTGAACCAGGGAGGTTGACGATGACAGTCGTACGTGCCACTCCGGCCAGCCCGCGGGACAGTGAGGCAGTGGGTACGCCGTTGGCCACGCCGTACGCCCGGATCGCCTCCGCGACACCAGGCAGCTCTTTCGTGAGTACATCTGCTGTCTGCTCTGGCGTTTCGTCAGTTGGAGAGATCCCGGTACCACCTGTGGTCAGCACCACGTCGTACGCCGCTTCGATCGCCTCTCGCAGCGCATCCCCTACTGGCTCGCCGTCCGGTACTACCTGAGGTCCTGATACCTCAAAGCCCCACTCCGCCAACCGCGAGGCGATCAGTGGACCGGTGGTGTCGGTGTACACGCCAGCGGCTGCGCGGTTCGACACGCTGACGACGAGAGCTCTCACGGCCGCTCCCAGTGCCCGGTCTTACCGCCTTCTTTGAGTTCGACGCGTACGTCGGTCAGCACGGCAGCCGGGTCCAGTGCTTTCACCATGTCGATGACAGCCAGGCCGGCCACCGCAACGGCGGTCAGCGCCTCCATCTCGACACCGGTCCGGTCAGTCGTCTTCACCTGGGCCTGGATGAGTACTGCGTCATCCGCCACCTCCAGGTCGACCTTGGCACCGGTGATGGCGATCGGATGGCACAGCGGCACCAGGTCGGGCGTCCGCTTCGCTCCCATGATCCCGGCGATCCGGGCGACCCCCAGTGCATCGCCTTTGGGTACGCCGTCGCCGCGGAGCGCTGTCACCACCTCGGCCGATACCAGAACCTTGCCGGTGGCAACAGCACGTCGTACGCCCACGTCCTTGGCGGACACGTCGACCATCCGAGCTGCCCCGGTCTCGTCGACGTGGGTCAACCGCGCAGGGCCTTCAGTCATCCGGTCTCCTCGTCCAGCAGCATCAGCTCGACCTGATCGCCGGCCCGGACCGCTGTCACGTCCTCGGGCACCACGATCAGTGCGTTCGACCGGCTCAGCCCGCCGAGCAGGTGTGAGCCGTGCCCGCCGACTGTACTGGCCATCCAGCCCTCATCGCCTGCCGTGGCCGTGGCGCGGACGTACTGCCGCCGTCCAGCGGGCGAACTGAACCCGTCCAGCGTCACCCCCGGTACCAGGGCGCGCCGGTACGGCATCTGACCCATCAGCTTGCGCAGTGCGGGCCGGACGAACACCTCGAAGGACACGTACGCCGACACTGGGTTGCCGGGCAGTGTGAAGATCGGTACCTCGTCCTCACCGATCACCCCGAACCCCTGCGGCTTACCCGGCTGCATCGCGACCTGTGGGAAGTCCACGGTGCCGAGCTTGGACAGCTCCTCCTTGACGATGTCGTACGCGCCCATGCTGACGCCGCCGGTGGTGATCACCAGGTCCGCCCGCACCAACTGGTCGGACAGGGTGTCCATGATCCGTTTGGGGTCGTCGTCGACGATGCCGACGCGGTACGCCACCGCACCGGCGTCCCGGGCGCACGCGGCCAGGGTGTAGCTGTTCGAGTCATAGATCTGCCCGTCGCCCAGGCGGCTGCCCGGCTCGCGCAGCTCCGCACCGGTCGAGATCACCACCACCCGCGGCCGCGGCCTGGCCTTCACTCGCGCCCGGCCGACTGCGGCCAGTACGGCGATCTGCCTCGGGCCCAGCACGGTGTCCCGGTCCAGTACTTGCGTACCGGACGTCACGTCCTCGCCGGCGCGCCGGACCGAGCCACCGACCGGCGGCTGCTTGGTGATCCGTACGGTCACTGTCCCGCCGTCGGTCCACTCGACCGGAACCACACTGTCCGCGCCACGGGGCATCGGCGCACCGGTCATGATCCGTACGCAGGTCCCCGGGGTGACCACGATCGGCTCGCTGCGCCCGGCCCGGAACTCCCCGACCACCGGCAGCGGGATCGGGTTCTCGTCCGAGGCATCGGCCAGGTCACGGGCCTGGACCGCGTACCCGTCCATCGCCGAGTTGTCGAAACCCGGCAGGCTCACGCCGGAGACGATGTCCTCACAGAGCATCAGCCCGACCGCGTCCATCAAGGGCTGGTCGAACGCCGGCAACGCCGTCACTCTCCCGAGCACAACCTCCAGATGTTCATCCACACTCCGTCTCACGACCCGACCCTAATCCGTCCTAACGACAGGAGGTAGTTGCCACGTCGGGCCGACCGCACGCTCACGCATTGCCCGCCGGTGCCGCCTCGGAGTACTACCTCCTGTCGTTAGGGCTTCCCCACACCATCCGGACGTCCGGAGCGTGCTCCTCGTTGCTGGTTCCGTCGGTGCGGTCCACCTCGTGGAAGCCGTGGGAGCGGTAGAAGGCCTGGGCGCGGAGGTTGGTCTGGAAGGTCCAGAGGGCGAGACCGCCGGGGCGGAGGTCCTTGGCGAGGTCGACCAGCGTCGAGCCGATGCCGCGGCCGGCCGCCTCCGGGGCGACGTACAGCTGGTCGAGGTCGTCACCGTCCAGGGTGAGGACCGCGACGATCCGGTCGTCGTCGAGCGCGACCCAGGTCTGTCCGTCCGGCAGCAGCACGTCGGCGAACCAGGTGGCGACCTGCTCGGCGGTGTGGATCGCCGGCGGCAGCTGGGAGCCGTCGGCGTGCCGGGAGCGCCACCAGACCGCGGCGGCCTCCCCGGTGTCAGCCGGCTCCAACGGCCGGATCAGCAGCTCGTCCTCGGTGCTGCGGTGTGTGTTCAGCTGAGCTCGGTCCCGTCCGGGATCACCCGGCGCTCGCCGTCCGGCGCGGCCACTTCGACGTCCCCGACCACCACCACGTCCTTGCCGAAGGCAACGTCGCCGCGGACCTCGAGCCGGTCGGCCCGGACCAGCGACGGCGGCCCGGCCGCGAACCGGGCGTCGAAGTCGGCCAGAATCTTGAAGTACTCCGGGTCCAGGTCGACGTACGGCTCGTCACCCTGGTGCGTCGTGGTCAGGTCACCGGCCTCGTCCAGCTCGTACACGTCCGACCGCAGCACCAGCAGGTCGTTCGTCGTCTTCACCGGCTTGAACCGGCTGCGGTCGACGATCACCGCCTGCGATCCCTCGAAGGTCTCGATCGCGGTCCCCATCCCGGTCTCCAGCTGGATCACCTTCGGCGAGGCCGGGTCGGCCGGGTCGACCGTCTTGCGGTTCACGATGATCGGCAGGCCGAGGATGCCGTCGTGCCCGGCCATCAGCTCGGCCAGCCGGTCCAGGTCGATCCACAGGTTGTTGGTGTTGAACATCTTGTGCCGGGTGATGTCCTGGAAATACGCGGTCTCGTCGTCCGCGACCTGCGCGCTGTCCCGCAGGATCAGCCGGCCGTCGGACTTCCGGACCGCGACATGGCCGCCCTTCCGGTCGGAGCGGGTGCGCCGGCAGACCTCCATCCCGAACGGTACGGAATGTTCCGCCATCCACGCCGCGATCCGCGGATCGGGAGTCGCGCCGAGGTTGTCGGCGTTCGAGATGAACGCGTGCCGGAAGCCGTGCTCGCGGAGCGCGTCCAGCGTGCCGGAGGCGACCAGCGCGGTGAACAGGTCGCCGTGGCCGGGCGGGCACCAGGCGAGCTCCGGGTCCGGCTCCCACTCGGCCGGCGTCAGGTCGTCGGCGAGCAGCTTCGGCTCCATGTTCTGCTGGAAGCTGAGTGGCAGGCCGTCGATCGCCAGCCCCTCGTACTCGCTCAGGATCTGCAGCGACTCGGTCTTGGTCCGGAACGAGTTCATCAGCACCAAGGGCAGGCGTACGTCGTACGCGCGCCGGGTGCTCAGGATCTGGCGGGCGATGATGTCCAGGAAACTCAGGCCGTCCTTGACCGGCAGGGCCGACTTCGGGCCGGTGACGCCCATCGACGTGCCGAGGCCGCCGTTGAGCTTGATCACCGCGGTCTCGGCCAGCGCGGCTTGGAGCGCGTCCGGATCGGTGTCCAGGTGCTCCAGATGCGGCAGGTCGCCGACAGGCTCGATGTCCGCCTCGCGGATCTTGCCCTGCTGTCCTGACTCGAGCAACCGGTAGTAGTGCGTGAAGACGCGTATCGCTACGTCGGCGGCACCGGCCGCTCGCATCTTCTCCTGCGCTTGTCTGAGACCCACCTCACCCATGCACCAACCCTAGGGGACAGACGGTAATCCCGTTGTTGCCCGCGTCACGCTCATACGATCGGTCTGTGTACTTGACGAAGGCCGCGGCGCGGCAGCAGTTTCTCGATGCGCGAGCCCGGCGGGCCCGCTCCGAGGGACTGCTGGCGAGCGCCCAACAGGTGCTGCCGGACGTGTACCGGGTCGCGCTCTACGTGTCCATGGGACCGGAGCCGCAGACCGGTGCGCTGATCGACTGGCTGCTCGCCACACACCACGAGGTACTGCTCCCGATCCTCTACGCCGACAACGACCTCGGTTGGGGCGTCGCACCGGGTGCGGCCGACCTGGTACCCGGGCGGCTCGGGCTGTCGGAGCCACCGACCGATCTGGGCTCCGACGCGATCGCTACTGCCGATTTGGTCATCTGCCCCGCCCTGGCTGTCGCCCGCGAAGGCGGCGTCCGGCTGGGGCGCGGTGGTGGCTCGTACGACCGCGCGCTGGCCCGGACGCGACCTGGTACGCCGATCTGGGCCGCTGTGTACGACACGGAGGTGGTAGAGACGCTCCCCTTCGACATGCACGACCAGCCAGTCGACGCGGCGCTGACGCCAAACCGGTTGATCCCGCTGCAAAGATCGGGGCATGACTGAGCCCGCGGTCCCGTAGAGGTATGTACTCGGCTCAGCTGCCGGGTTTGGTGAAGGTCAGGGTGTGCTTGCGGGTGGCTTCGACTGCGCCCTTCGTGTACGCCCATGGGAGTGTCTCGCCCTTGACCCACAGGTCCGTCTGGTCTGTGTAGTTGGACGAGTAGGCATGGCCGGACACACCGGTCAGGTTCACCCAGCGGGACTGGTCGAAGTCCGACAGGTCGACGACCATCCGCATCGAAGGTGTCGCGGTCACGCCGTACCCCTCGGACGCGTCCCAGGCGGTGGCGTCGACGATCGAAGTACCGCCGCCGAGCTCGTACGGGCCGCGGTTGAACATCTTCTCGACCACACCGACCCCGGACTTGCCCAGGGTCTGGTTGGTGAGTGTGAGCTTGTGCAGCCGGCCCCACTGCCAGTTGGACGGCTCGCGGGCCATCTTCTGGGTGATCTCGGTCCGCGCGTTGATCAGTGCCTCGCGCAGGATGTCGTCCCGGCTCTCCCGCTGCGGCGTACGGATGTCGTCCCACCAGCCACTGTTCGGCTGGGCGAGCAGCGTGTGGATCACCTCGAACCAGCGGGAACCACCGTCCGGCCAGGTGCCCTCCGGGAGCTGGTCGTGGAACGTCAGCGCGAGCAGGTTCCGCCAGACCACGTTGAAGTACGCCGCGGGCGCGGAGTCCGGCGGCTGGGTGAAGTCCCAGTTCCGCAGGATGTCCTGGCCCTGGCGGTCGAACGCGTCGTCGATGCTGATCCGGAGCAGATACGGCACCAGCATCTCGGCGGCCTTGTTCTTGGTGTCCAGCTGGATCGACGCCATCGCGTTCACATCCAGCTTCCCGGCGGCCTTGATCCGGTCGAGGATCTGCTGCGAGCGGTAGCCGTAGTCCCAGGAGTTCGTCAGGTAGTAGGTGTACGTCCGCGGCACCACTGCCTGGTTCGCGGTGACGATGATGCCGTCCGGTGGATCGAACTCCGTCGGTAGCGCATCGAAGGGTATGTAGCCCTTCCAGTAGTACTTCGGATCCCAGCCGGGTACGGGCCAGTCGCCGCGGCCGACCGAACGGATCGGGATCAGACCGGGAGCCTGGTACCCGATGTGGCCGTCGGTGTCGGCGTAGACGAGGTTCTGCGAGGGGACCTGGAACTGCTTCGCGGCGGCGCGGAACTGGGTCCAGTTCTGCGCGATGTTGATCGCGAACAGCGCGTCAGCGGTCTTCCCTGGGTTCAGCGCGGTCCACTGCAGCGCCACGCCGTACGCCTTCGGGTACTTGGCGTCGGACGCGGCCTGTTCGCCGACTTTCCGCTCGTCGTCGCCGACATCCGAGATCAGCGGACCGTGCCGTGTCTCCCGGACGGTGATCTTCACCGGGTCGCTCTGGCCGGCCACCTTGAACGTCTCCTCGCGGGTGACCATCGGGCGCCACTTGTTGTTGTAGAGCGCGTTGTTGCCCTCGATCCGCTCCAGGTACAGGTCCTGGACGTCGGGGTCGAGGTTCGTGAAGCCCCACGAGATCGCGTTGTTGTGGCCGATCACCACACCGGGCAGACCGGAGAAGCTGAAGCCGGAGACGTCGAACGGACAGCTCTTGCTGACGCTCTTGCAGTGCAGGCCGACCTGCGTCCAGATCCCGGGCATGGTGGCGCCCAGGTGCGGGTCGTTGGCCAGCAGCGGCTTGCCGGTGGTGGTGTGGTCACCGGAGACGACCCACGAGTTCGAGCCGACGCCGTCGCCCTGGCCGAGCAGCTCGGGCAGGCCCTTGGCGACCTTCTGCACCGAGTCCAGCGACTTCAGCAGGTCCTGGGTGAGCATGCCGCGGCGTACCTCGGCGCTGGCCGGCGCCGCGGTGAACTTGCCGTCCTTGCCGACCGAACCGGTCGGCATGATCGGCTGGTTCCGCTCGTACGGGTACTGCGGGTACAAGCTCTCGATGTTGCGCTTCGGGAACGCCGCCAGCAGCTTGGTCCGGGTGATCTCCTCGTCCAGGTTGCCGCCGAGGTCCCAGGCCATCGCCTTCAGCCAGGCCAGCGAGTCGGCCGCTGTCCACGGCTCCGGCGTGTAGTTCTTCGGGCCACCGGGCTGCACCGACAGGACGGCGTACTCGAGACTCAGCCCGGAGCCGTTGTGCTTCGACAGGTACGCGTTCACGCCGCGGGCGTAGTCGTCCAGGTACTGCCGGGTGGTCGGGCTGAGCAGCGGCAGCTCCTGCTCCGCGACCCGGCGCCAGCCGAGCGTACGGACGAACTTGTCGGTCTCGAGCGCGCTCTTGCCGAACAGCTCGCTCAACCGGCCGGACGTGACGTGCCGGCGGAAGTCCATCTCGAAGAACCGGTCCTGCGCGTGCACGTAGCCCTGCGCGGCGAACAGGTCGGCCGGGGTGTCGGCGTAGATCTGCGGGATGCCGTTGGCGTCCCGGACGACGCTTACGTCACCGTCCAGTCCTTCCAGGTCGATCGTCCCGTCGTAGGTCGGGAACGAGTGGCGGACGACGAAGACGACGGTCCCGGCGATCACCAGGAGGACCGTGGTGAGGACGATTCCGCTGATGATGAGGGCTCGAAGCAGGCGACGCACGGACCCAACCGTAGAGAATCCCGCCCCGTGCCCCAAATGGGGTGCCTCACAACTTTGCGTTGCTCTGCGTTCCATCGACATGAACGCTGAGTTGAGGTATGAGGGAGTTCAGAGTTCCACACTGGACCGGATTCGCTGTAACCGGCATGACGACTCCGGAAACGCTGTCGTTCCGCGCCGGTCCGGAGGCGGCGAGCCGCTGCGCTGCTGCCTGACGATCGCGGGCGCCGGCGAGAACATCGCCTTGGTCGCGTACCGCCCGATGACGGCCGGCGGACCGTACGCCGAGGTGGGGCCGGTGTTCATCCACACGGCGGACTGCGCCGCACCGGACGCCGGCAGCTTCCCGATCGACTTCCGGGACCGGCGCGCGGCGCTGCGGCCGTACGACGCCGATGGCCAGATGCTGGACGGCGTGGTCGCGGATCCCGGGACCGGCGAGGTGGAACTCAAACGACTGTTCGAGGACCCGGCGGTGGACACCGTTCAGGTGCGGAACGTGGTGGCCGGTTGCTGGAACTTTACGGTCCGCCGGCAGGGCTGAGTTGGAATACTTCGGGCCGCTGGCGCATTATTAGCAGTCGGGTAGTAGGAGTGCCAGCGGCTTGAAGGGAACCGACCGTGCCGACGTACCAATACCAGTGCACCGACTGTGGCGAAGCGCTCGAGGTGCGCCAGAGCTTCACGGACGACGCGCTGACCGTGTGCCCGAACTGCGAGGGCAGCCTGCGCAAGGTGTTCAACGCCGTCGGCGTGGTGTTCAAGGGCTCCGGGTTCTACCGGACCGACAGCCGCTCGTCCGGTAAGAGTTCGGTCCCGGCGAAGTCCGAATCGTCCAGCTCCGGTTCGTCGGGCTCGTCGTCGTCCGGCTCCTCGTCCTCGGACTCCTCGTCGTCTTCTTCGTCTTCGTCGACGGCCGCGAAGAGCTCGTCGGGCAGCTCGTCTTCCGGCAGTTCCTCGTCCTCAGGGACCAGCGCGGCCTGACGCGCTGAGATCGGGGACCGCCTGCCCCTGTGGATAACTGAACTGCCGATGCCGGCGAAAATCGTATCTTCTCCGGCATGATCCCTTCCCTGCTTCGTGACCCGCGCCGTGACCTGATCCGTGACCTGATCCGGGCCGCTCGGTGGCACCGTCGGCTGCTGGCCGGCGTCGCCGCCGCGGCCGCTGTGTACTTCGGCCTTCTCACCCTCTCCCCCGCGCCTCCACCGACGATCCCGGTGCTGGCCGCCGCGCGCGACCTCGCCGGCGGCGTAGTGCCTGCCGTTGGCGACCTGCGGACCCTCGGCCTACCGTCGGCTGCCGTGCCGGCCGGCGCCCTCAGACCCGGCACAGACCTCAGCGCCCGTGTGCTGAGCGGGCCGGTCCGGGCCGGCGAACCACTGACCGACGCACGATTCTTGGGTCCACCCGCGATCCCGCCCGGCTCACTCGCGTACCCGTTTCGGGTCGATGATGCCGAGATCAGTGCTCTGCTTCGCGTCGGCGACCACCTGAACTTGTACGCGGCGACCAGCACCACGAGAGACACTGCAGGACTGATCGCGCGGTCCGTGCCCGTGATCGCCCTGCCGGCGCCGCGATCGGTCACCACCGGCGCGCTGATCGTGGTCGCGACGACCTCGGAGATCGCGACCAAACTGGCCCAGGCCAGTGCGAACTCTCGCATCACCGTGGCGCTGACCCCCGACACGAGCTAGGCCCGGACGTCATCAGCTCCGCCGGCTCGGCCCGATCCCTGGAAATAGTGCGCGACGATGCGCCGGCGCGCGGCGCGGTCCCTCGCTCCGGCAGGCCTGTGGTCCTACCTTGTCCGGGTACATCCCACCCGCTTCGTGGAGGCACCACATGCTCAAGGGCTTCAAGGAATTCGTGATGCGCGGCAACGTCATCGATCTCGCGGTCGCTGTCGTCATCGGCGCGGCGTTCGGCGCGATCGTGACCGCGCTGGTGGAGAACCTGATCAACCCGTTGATCGCGGCGATCTTCGGCAAGGCGGACATCAGTGGCGTCGGGCACTTCAAGCTCAACGGTGCGGAGTTCCACCTCGGCTTGATCCTGCAGGCGGCGCTGAACTTCCTGTTCGTCGCGGCGGCCGTCTACTTCTTCATCGTGATGCCGCTGAACAAGCTGGCCGAGCGGCGCAAGCGCGGCCAGGAGCCGGAGCCGGCCCCGCTGACCGCCGATCAGGAGCTGCTCACCGAAATCCGCGACCTCCTGCGCGCCGCGAACACCGACCCCCGCCCCTGACAGCTCGTCACACCACCAGCTCGTCACACCATCAGCTCGTCACACCACTGGCTCGTCGCACCACCAGCTCGTCACAGCAGTAGTTCGAGGCAACCGCAGTTCGTCGTTGCAGTAGGTGGGTGTACTTTCCTCAGCCGTTCACTCAGCCCCTGAGCTCGCCGGCATCCACCTGCTCGCCGTCGTACCGCATCCAGCAGTACGGCACCGGTTGGCCGTCGTTCCACTCCTCCATCAGCCCGGCGGGAACGTCGACGAAGCCGTTCTGGTGGTAGGCACGGATCGCCGCCGCGTTCTCCGGTACGACCCGCAGGAACACCTCCGCGTACCCGGCGTCCAGGGCCGGTCCGAGCAGTGCCCGGACCAGTTCGGCGCCGATCCCACGACCGCGCACCTCCGGGTCCACGATGATCCGGGCCAGTTCGACCTCGTCCTCCACGTCGTCCAGCCACACCTCGCCGTACCCGACCGGCCGTTCCCCGTCGAACAGCAGATAGGAGTGGATGTCCGCGTCAGCCGTCCGCCAGGTGGTCCGCAGCTCCGCCGGGAACGGGTACTCCACTCGCCCCGACAGCAACGCCACTTCCTTGGCGTCCACGGCCCAGCTCGCCACCCGGCCGCCGTACCCTTCGGAAAATCCCCGAAGTTCCACGTCTCCCCCTCAGTCGACGAACCTCACGATCGTCTACCGCTGATGCGACGCATTCTCCGCCGGTACAGGCGAAACCGCTACCCGAACCCGTGTCCATCCATTGGAGGCCCCAACGACTCACACCGGCCGGCGACCGTTCGCCGGTTGGTCATCGAGGAAAAAGAAACAGTGTGTCCGTCAGCCGCCGTGGTGTGGGGGCACCTCGTTCAGGATGCGGTCGTCGTCGTCGCTGCCGAAGTCGTTGTCGCCCCAGGTCCGTGGGTCGTCGTCGCGGGTCTGTTCCGGCAGCAGCGGCTCGTCGTCTTCGTACGGGCTCGTCATGGTTCCAGGTTACCGAGTCGCCGCGGCGTACCCGGACCGATCTCGCCTTGCACGATCTCACCCTCGATCGGGGCTCCGGACCCGCCCTGCAGCTGTGATCCGGCGGCCTCCCGGACCAGCGGCGCGATCCCGGGCTCGCCGTACCAGCGATTGTTTCCGAGCACACACCAGGAGGTCAGTACGGACAGCGTCGGCGTGGCCAGACCGGACAGCCGGAGCGGGACCGCGTTCTGGAAGCCCAAGGTGATCGTCCAGTTCGCCGGATCGGGGTAGAACTCCTGGACGGCGCTGTAGTAGAAGCTCATCCAGCCCTTCGCCGGGACATGGCAGAGCAGCCGGAAGTTCGTCGCCACCACCGGGAGTTCCTGTACGTCGCGCCACGACTGCTGCATGTCCCGCTTGGCGGCCGACTTCCGGCTCGCGTTCACCGCGGCGGTAGCGGCCATCATCCCGACCACCATCGCCGGTTTGCCGAAGAAGAACCCGCCGCTCTGCGTGTAGCGCCCGTTTCCGCCGTACAACCGGGCGTACTGGGCGTTGGTCTGGATGTAGGCGGTCTCGCCCGGATCGAGCACCAGCCCGTACATGGTGAGCTCGGCGGGTGCGTTGCCGGCCAGCAGCCAGCGCGCCCAGTCGACGCCGAGCTGCCATTCCTCACGTTCGCGCTGCGCGGCGGCGGCAGCGTCTTTCTTCCGGCCCACGACACAGCATCGTAAAGCGCCACGGGGACAACGGCAGCCCCAAGAGCGTCCTCGGGCGGCCAGTGCGTGCGGGTTACAGGTGTGCCTCGGTTGCCGCTCGATCGGGCGGCGTGACCGGATAGACGCGCTGCCGTGATGTTCTGGCACGCGCGGCGTGACCCCGTTCGAGCATCATGGTGGACCTTGCCAACCCGGAAGGACCGAGTCGTGAGTGCATTACGGACCCGGGGCCTGATCGGTGCGACGCTCGTCGTGGCCGTACTCGGATTCGCCGCCGCCTGCGGCACCGAGAACGCCTCGTCCCCGCCCGCCGCCCAGCCCACGGACACCCCGACCACCCCCAGCCTGTCGCCCACCCCCAGCGGTACGCCGAGCATGGACTGCCCCGAGACCATCACGGCCGTCCGCACCGCCACCGACAAAGTGATCTGGGGGCAGGGCGTCGCCACGTCCGCGTTCCACCCGGTCAGCGTGACGATCTGCCAGTTCGACGCGCAGGCGACCGGGCAGGACTACGCGACCGTCACCAGCAAGCGCAACGGCAAGCCGGCGACCGACCTGTTCGCCCTGGTCAACGCGGCCAAGCCGGTCGCGAAGAAGCCGAGCATCTGCACCAAGGAGCTCGGCCCCACGTACGTCCTGCGGTTCACCGACAACGACCGCGGCGTGCTGTCCTTCACCGCCGAATCCTTCGGTTGCCACCGCCTGGTGGCGACCTCCCTGGAGGGCCAGGGCAAGCCTGGCACGTTGCCGGCACCACGTCAGGTGACGGCCGAGCTGACCAAGTCGCTCGGCCTCCGCTGACCCCCCGCGCCCGGACGTGCACCCCGAAGCCGTCCGGAGCGGGGTGACCCGCGCCTGCCCTGCGGACCCTTTCCGAGGCCCCTCCGCAGGGCAGGCTGCGGCCTGACGCACCGGCTCGCCCCAGGGCGCCCCGGGATTCCGGTCGCGAGATCCAACTGTGTACGAACGGCTGCATCAGCCGCGCGACTCGATGCGTCTTAATAGATGTGAGGAGTTGTACGGCCGGCCAGGGAGTGGCGAGTGGAGTTCGAGGAATACGTATCCGCCCGTGGACAGGAACTGGTGCGGCTCGGGTTCACCGTCTCCGGCGACTACCAGCGGGCGGAGGACCTGGCCCAGATCGCGTTGATGCAGGCCTTCCGGTCCTGGCGGAAGGTGCGCAGCGCGGACGATCCGCATCACTACGTCCGGCGGATCCTGGTGAACGAGTTCCTGTCGATGACGCGCAGACGCTCGTACACCGAGGCTCCGACGGCCGAGGTCGACCCACAGCGCACGGTGCCCGACCACGCCACCGGCATCGCGAACTCCGACCACCTCTGGCGGGCGCTGGCCACGCTGACCGCCCGGGAACGGGTCGTCCTGGTGCTGCGCTATTACCAGGACCTGGACGACCAGACGATCGCCGACGTGCTCGGCATCAAGCCCTCCTCCGTACGGGCGACCGCGAGCCGTGCGCTCGCGGCACTGCGGAAAACCAGAGAGTCCCATCGCGTCGATGAGAGGTTGTCGTGAGCAACACCGATCTCGAGGATGACTTGCGCGGTACGTTCGAACGCGCCGCGGCCTCGGTACCGCCGGCCACCACGCTGACCGAGCGCGCCACCACCGGCGCGCGGCGTGCCCAGCGCCGGACCTGGCTGATCTCCGGAGCGGCCGCGGTGGCCGTGGCGGCAGTGGTCGTGGCCGGCTTCGGCCTGGCCGGTTCGCACGGCAAGCCCGCGCAACCACCGGTCCTGGCCGCACCGGCCTCCACCGCGGCGACGCCGACGCCGGAGCCACCGACGGCTCAAACCGTCTCCGGCACGTGGCGCCCGCTGCAGATGGCCGGCGTGAAGGCGCTGAAGGTGCCCCGGCCGGAAGATCCGGTGCTGATCCTCCGCCCGGACGGGACGTGGGGTGGTTCGGACGGCTGCAACGGCCTGCAGGGTACGTACACAATCGGCCAGCGCGGTGTGTTCAGTGCGACGTCCGGACCGCAGCACATGATCGGCTGCGACAACGTCCCGCACACGGGCGTACTGGAGGCCGCGAAGCGGATCGCGGTGTCCGGCGACACGCTGCAGTTCTTCGCCGCCGACGGGCGCCGACTTGCGAGTTACGCTCGCGCACGGTAGTCGAAATTGCTTGCGGACGGTGATCAAGACTTGACGGAGCGGAGTCCTGACCGGACGATCTAAGGGCCAGGTCCACCGATGTGGGGAGCCACGTGCGACTCTCTGTTACCGTCCCGCTGATCACGCTCGGCTCAGCATCACTCTTCGCGGTTGCCCTCACCGCACCCTCGTCGGGTGCGGTGACCGCTGCCGCGGCCTGTTCGCACGCGCAGCCGAGCGCCAGCTCGGCCGACGCGCAGCGGCTGTCGCAGCCGACCTCGAAGTCCGACGCCCGGCCACTCGGTGAGTCGATCGGCGACGGCATCTCGGCCGCGGTCGACTCGCTGGAACCGCTGGACGCCGCCGGCCGGCCGAAATCCGGACTCCCTTACGGGCTGAGCCAGGGCATCATCGGCGTGGTCGGCTCCGCGACCAGCGGATACAAGGTCGTCGTCGACTCGGCGAAGCTGGACAGCGAGAAGTACCAGTCGGCGATGGCACGCAATCTGCCCTCGGCCGGCAAGCAAATGGTCCGGGTCGAGCGCAGCTGCCGCTCGGCCCAGTCGATCGCCGACGCCTGGAACGCGGTCGGCGCCCGCTCGTGGTCAGCCGATGCCGACCGGACGACCTTCGCCGCGGACCTCGATCCGCTGACCGAGAACGTCGTCGTCGAGTACGACCAGGCCACGACCTCGCCCGCATCGCTGGCCGGGCTCCGCGGACTGTCCGGCGTACAGCTCACCGCCGGGTCGCTGGCACGCACGTCCCGGCTCAGCGACACCCCGAAGGGCGGCCACTGGGGCGGTGCCCGGATCACCTCCGCGCTGAAGAACTGTACGGCCGGCTTCTCCGTCGTACGCCGCTCGAACGGTCAACGTGGTTCGGTCACCGCGGGGCACTGCGGCCCGGCCGGCACGGTCTGGAAGTCAGGGACCAACTACTACGGCACCACCACGGTCCGGACGAACTACCCGGACTACGACCAGTCCCTGATCACGGGCAGCGCGTACGGCCCGAAGATCTGGACCGACGGCCCCGGCGACTCTGCTGACACCCGCACGGTCACCGGCGGCGGCGACCCCGGCGTCGGCACAGTGGTCTGCCAGTCCGGCAGCTTCAGTACGTCCCTTTGCGGCCTCACCGTTCGGTCCACGTCGGCCAAGTACTGCGACAACGAGGGCTGCACGACGTACGTCATCCGCGCCACCCGCGGCGGCCAGGTAGCCATCATCGGCGGCGACTCGGGCGGCCCGCTCTACTCCCGCCGCGGCTCTTCGTCCGCCACCATCCGCGGCATCACCTTCGCCGGCGCCGGCTGCGCATCGTCTCGCTGCACCACGCTGTACGCCGAGCGCTACAAATCGATCACCGGCCACCTGGGAGTCACCGCCCTCACCGGCTGACCCACCTCCGCTAAGCTGTCCCCGCGTGCGCCCCCGTAGCTCAGGGGATAGAGCGTCGGTTTCCTAAACCGTGCGTCGCAGGTTCGAATCCTGCCGGGGGCACGAACAGCATCCAGATCAGTCGCGTTCTGCTCGCAGGGGCAGGCGCTGGTGTGGGTGGGCAGCAACTAGGAGACCGCAGTGAAGCTGAGCGACGACGAACAACAGAAACTGGGCGCGCTCGAGCGTGCTCTGCGGGCGGAAGACCCGAAACTCGATCACCGGCTGGCGCGGATGCGGCCCGGTGGTCCGACGTCACTCAACGCGGTGCTGGTGCTGTCGGTGCTGGTCGCGCTGGGCGTCGTGCTGGCTGCGCTCGGCGATCTGTTCGCCGTTCCGGCGGTGCTGGCGGCCGGCCTGATACTCACCGCGACGGTGCCGGCGCTGGCCGTCATCTGGTGGGCGCGGCGCTACTACTGCCGGTACTGCGCCGGCAAGTGGCCGGCCCCGGCTCAGATGTGCCCGCGCTGCGCGCGCCCCACTCCGGTCTGATCGATCCCGATCGCCGGGTGGCTTTTCGCATTATCGGACTACGCTGAGAAGTACGTCACACAGGGATGGCGTCGGCGTGTCGCCGGTTGTCCGCGAGAAGGAGTTGTGATGTCAGAAACACAGAAGGGTACGGCTTTCGAAGCGACGAGTACGCCCGTCGAAACCACGGGGACGGCGGTCGAGTCGCCGCTCCGGCAGCAGGTCGACACGGGGGTGACCATCGCCGATCCGGCGCCGTTGGGGCTGGCCGGATTCGCGATGACGACCTTCGTCCTGAGCGTGTTCAACGCGAACCTGATCAGCAACACGACGCTCGAAGCCGTGGTGCTGCCGCTCGCCGCCTTCTACGGCGGGCTGGGTCAGTTCATGGCCGGCATGTGGGAATTCCGGAAGGGCAACACCTTCGGGGCACTGGCCTTCAGTTCGTTCGGGGCGTTCTGGCTGTCGTTCGCCGCGTACGTCAAGTTCGTCCTGCCCGGACTCGGTGCCAACGCGGCGACCGCGACCGGGTTGTTCCTGCTGGCGTGGACGATCTTCACCGCGTACATGACGGTGGCCGCGGCCCGGGTCAGTGGTGCGGTGCTGGGCGTCTTCGTCTTCCTGACGCTGACGTTCCTGTTCCTGACGATCGGGGCGCTCGGTACCGCTCCGACCATGACGAAGGTCGGCGGCTGGCTCGGTCTGGTGACTGCGGCCGTGGCCTGGTACGCGTCGTTCGCCGGAGTCACCAACTTCACCTGGAAGCGGACGGTCCTGCCGGTGTTCCCGCTGACACCGGCGCGCCACCGCTGAGTACACGAAAGAGCTTTGGCGCGAGGTCACTCGCGCCAAAGCCCCTTCCAGGCACAGCCCCGACCGGTCCGACCTGCCGGTCGGCTAACGTCTGAGCGGGCTTCGGCCCACCAGGGATGCCGGTACCGGAAGGGAAGCGGGCGTGCACGTTGTTGTCGGGGCCGGGGCCGTCGGGTCCGTACTGGCTCGGTTGCTGGTTGCTCGGGGCGAACAAGTTCGGGTCATCACCCGGTCTGGTGGTGGGCCGGACGGAGTCGAGCGGGTCGCCGCGGATGCCAAGGCCGGGTTGACGGAGTACGTCAACGGCGCGCGGGCGATCTACTCGTGCGCGGGACCCGCGTACAACAAGTGGACTTCCGAGTGGCCGCCTCTTGGTGCGGCGCTGGTTGCGGCGGCTGAAGCATCCGGTGCGGTGCTGGTGACCACCGGGAACCTGTACGGGTACGGCGCGGTGGACGGGCCGATGCGGGAAGACCTGCCGATGCTGCCCAACACCGTGAAAGGGCAAGTACGCGCGCGAGTGTGGACCGATGCACTTGCGGCGCATGAAGCCGGGCGGATCCGGACTGCTGAAGTACGCGGGTCGGACTACTTGGGTACGGGTGCCGTGTCCCCGTTCAGTGTGGCTGTGCTGCCCAAGGTGATCGCCGGCAAGCGCGGGGCGATGCCCGGTGCATTGGATGCGCCGCACAGTTGGACGTACGTAGGCGATGTCGCTCGTACGCTGATCGCGGTTGCCGATGACGAGAGTTCCTGGGGCCGTGCCTGGCACGTACCGACGCCGGCACCGCTCTCCGTACGCCAGCTCGCCACGCGGGCCGCTGAGCTGGCCGGAGCACCGCCGGCGCGGGTCGCGCCACTTCCGGGCGCACTACTACGGCTAGCCGGGTTGGTCGATCCGGCCGCGCGCGAGATGGTGGAGATGCAGTACCAGTGGCAGCGTCCGTTCGTCGTCGACTCCACCGCCGCGACTGTTGCTTTCGGCCTCAAACCCACGTCCACCGACGACGCGCTCAGGGAAATGATCGGGAAGGGCAGCAATGAGTCCTAGCAGGCAGGGCCGGTGGCTTCGCCGGCTCGTCGTGACGGTGGTGCTGGTCGCGATCCTCGCGTTCGTCGTCGACAAGGTCGCCGCGGTCGTCGCGCAGAACCAGCTCGCCTCGATGGCACAGAAGGAGGCGGCCAAGTACGACGTACGCTCCGCCGACACGTCCGTGAAGATCAACGGGTTCTTCATCCCGCAGCTGATCAAGCAGGACTTCTCCAAGGTCACGCTGACGATGGGGAAGCCGGCCTTCTCCAAGGTCCCGGGCGAGAACCTGACGGTCGACATGAGCAACGTTCACGTACCGCGCTCGCTGCTGTTCCAGCAGTCCGGCACGGTCACCGTCGGCACGACCGACATGCAGGTCAAGATCTCGCCGCGGGAGATCGGCCGGCTGGCGGTCCACAGCACGCCGGGGCTGGCCGGGCTGACGACGGAGGTGGTCGGCGGCAAGCTGCACGCGAAGGCGGCGATCCAGGGCGTCAACATCGACGTGCCGGTCGTACCGCAGATCCAGAAGGGCCAGATCGCGCTCGCCGTCGACGAGTCGGCGACCGGTGTCCCGTCGGCGCTGCAGAACGCGCTGAAGAACCTGCTCGCCCGGGGCATCAGCCTGCCGGAGTTGCCGTTCGGCGCGCAGCTGACCTCGGTGAACGTGCAGGACAACGCGGTCGTGCTGTCGGCAACGGTGAAGGATCTGAAGTTCACCCGGTGATTCCTTGGGTTGCGATGGGTCGCGATATATCGTCGAACTATCGCAGTCACTTTTGGCAAGGGACGGGTGGTCCAGATGACCGGATCGGCGTACGCCGCGGGCTGGCCTTGGGCGCAGTTCACGCGGCACTGTTCGACCTTCGACGAGATCATTGACGAGTTGCGCGCGGCGATGACCGGCCGGCGCACCCACCAGGGGCAGCAGCAGAAGTACGGCCCGCAGTGGGGGATGTTCGGTGGCGGGCAGATGTTCGGCCCGCCGTGGGGCCCGCCGCCGCGCTGGCGCGGGCCGAAAGCGCGGCGCGGCGACGTACGGGCGGCAATCCTGGCCGTTCTTGCCGAGCAGCCGATGAACGGGTACCAGATCATCCAGGAGATCGCCGAGCGCAGCGGCGGGGTGTGGAAGCCGAGTCCCGGCTCGATCTACCCGACGCTGCAGCAGCTCGAAGACGAGGGCCTGGTGACGGCGGACGCGGAGGCCGGGCGGCGGACGTTCCGGCTCACCGACGAGGGCCGCACGTATGTCGGGGAGCACCAGGACGAGGTGTCCGCGCCCTGGGAGGCGATGAGCGCGCCCGGTGGCGACGACGAGAACGGCTTCCGGCCGGTGCTCGGCCAGGTCGCGACCGCGATGTGGCAGATCATGGCGACCGGTACGCCGGAACAGCAGGCGAAGGCCCGCGACGCGGTCAGTGAACTGCGGCGGAAGCTGTACGGGATCCTCGCCGAAGACGGTGACGCGGACGGCGAGCGGGACCGGTCATGAGCGCATCCTCCGACCGCGAACGACGCGCGGCCGCCCGCGCCGCTCGGCGCGAGTGGCACCGCGAGTGGCAACGCCAATGGCAGGGATGGAACGCGCCGGGCTGGAACGGGCCGGGCGGGCCGGGCGGGAACGGTGGGGCTGGTGACGGCTCCGATCGGCACGGCGCCCGGCGCGGCGGCGAAGACTGGCGAGCGCAGGGTTGGGGCGGCGAGTGGCGCCGAGGCACCATGTGGCCGATGCTCAACGACGTGCAGGACAGCACCAACCGGCGCGAGGACGACGGTGAGCAGACGAGCCGCCGGGCCGACCGGGCTGGTAAGCGGCTGCGGATCGGGGATTCGGAGCGGGATCGGGCTGTCGCGGCGCTTGGGGAGCACTTTGTTGCTGGGCGGTTGACTCAGGTGGAGTTCGAGGAGCGGAGCGAGCAGGCGACGCGCGCCCGGTACGTGGACGACATCGAGCCGCTGTTCGACGACCTGCCGGGCTCGGCGGAGGTGCAGGTGGCCCAACCGAGTTGGCCCGCCCGCGGCCCGCGGCGCGGCGCTCCCCCGCCGGCGTTCCTGATGATCGCACCGTTCCTGATGGTCGGTCTGGTGATCAGCTCAATCGCGCTGACCGCACCGTGGCTGCTGTGGGGCGTGTTCTGGGTAGTCCTGATCAGCGGCATGTCCCGTCAACGCTGGCAACAAAACCGCCGCTGACCTACGCGGAGCAGCCGCCGACCTCGTACGCGGGAGCAGCTGGTCCGTACGCGGAACTACCGCCGCTGGCGAGTACGCGGAATCTCCTCCGCGAACTCCACGACAAACCCATCCGGGTCAGCCACATGGACCGTCCGGTGTCCCCACGGACGGTCCATCGGCCCGCTCAGCACCGGCACGCCGGCCGCCCGCATCCGCGCGGCACACTCATCCACGTCCTCCACCATCACCACCACCTCGCCACCCGCCCCCGGCGACACCACCTCCCCCGTCAACCACTCCGCCCGCCGCCGCTCGTACAACCCGAACCGCACCCCACCCGCATCAAACTCCGCGTACCCCGCATCCGTGAACTTGTACGCCAGCCCCACCACGTCCCGATAAAACCCCACCGAAACCCCAAGCTCCCCCACATACAAAATCACATACCCAATACCCATACCCGCACGCTACGCGGCCGATCGACGTTGAGAACTGCCGACCGTTGCATATATGCTACCCATATGGGCGCGGGTGAATTACTGAGACAGGCACGGGAGGATGCCGGCCTGTCCCGCAGCGCCCTGGCCGCGAAAGCAGGGGTTCCTACCTCAACCGTCTCGCGGATAGAGGCAGGCTCGAGCGACCCGACGCTGACCATGCTCTCCCGCCTCGTCGCGGCCGCGGGTCAGGAACTGTCCATCGCCGTGCGGACACCCACACTTGCGCCGGAACTGACGATCGGGAGTCTGGCCGGGGCGTACGCGCCTGATGCGCGGGTCCGCAAGATCAACTGGACGCGCTTGCGGGGATTCCTGGACGCGCTCGCCGAGCATCCCGAACTCATCGCGGCGGCGATCGCATCCCCGCCGGACCGAACCGGAGACACCGCGTTCGACGCGCTCCTGGCCGGCATCGCGGAGAAGCTGGCCGACGACGCCGGCCTCTCCCGCCCGCGCTGGACCCGATCGGTTCCCGCCTCACCCACACCCTGGGAGACCCCCGGCACGCCTGCCCGGGTCCGCCGGGCGCGCGCACAAACCCCCACCCAACTAGCAGCCCGCAACATCTGGCTCCCCACCCAGGACCTCTGGCGTAACGCGGCATGAGCCACGGAACCTCCGGCCATATTCCCGTTGTCCTGAACAAGGCCGAAATCCTCAACCACCTCACCGAGCTCGCCGGCGCACTAGCCGGCCGAGGCCTCTCCTGCCGGCTGGTGGTCGTTGGTCCGCCGCGATGTTCTCCCCCTGCCGGTCTCGACCTCGACAACTGCGAAGTGGTGTACGAGCACAGCAACCTAACGGTTCTCTGCCCGCCGGCTCAGCAGATCTTCCTGATGAAGCTGCTGGCAAGCCGCGCGCCGGACCACGACGACATGATCGTGCTGTGGCCGCGGTGTGGATTCGAGAACGCACAGGCAGCTGTGGACGCCTATCACCTGGCTTATCCCTTCGAGGAGCACGACCCCTACCTTGTCGACTACGTCCAGCAGATCGCGGATCTGGCCGACGGCTGATTGGATGGGGGGATGACGACTGTGTTGCGTTATGCCGCGTTTACTGGGGATCCGGGTGGGGGGAATCCGGCGGGGGTGGTGCTGGATGCTTCGGGGCTGGATGTTGAAGCCATGCAGGGGATTGCGGCTGAGGTTGGGTATTCGGAGACTGCGTTCTTGACGGGTGCGGTGGGCGCGGACGGGGTGCGCGAGGTTCGGTACTTTTCGCCCAAGGCGGAGGTGCCGTTTTGTGGGCATGCGACGGTGGCGACCGCGGTTGCGCTGGCGGAGCGGGTTGGGCCTGGGGAGCTGGTGTTTTCGACGCCGGCCGGGATTGTGCCGGTGAGTGTGGATGCCGGGTTGCGGGCGACGCTGACCAGTGTTGAGCCGTCGGTCGAGGCGGCTGAGCTTGGTGATGTGCTGGACATCCTGCGGTGGTCGCCGGCGGATCTGGACCCGGCGCTGCCGCCGCGGGTCGCGTACGCGGGGGCGCGTCATCTTGTGCTCGCCGCAGCCACCCGGGAGCGGCTGGCTGAGCTCGACTACGACTTCGATCGGCTGCTCGCGTACATGCTGGAGCGCGATCTCACCACGCTGCAGCTCGTCTGGCGCGAGTCGCCGACCGTTTTTCACGTACGCGACCCGTTTCCGGTCGGCGGTGTCGTCGAGGACCCGGCCACCGGCGCGGCGGCCGCGGCGTTCGGCGCGTACTTGCGTGAGCTGGGCCTTGGTCAGCCGAAGATCACGCTCCACCAAGGCCACGACCTCGGCCGCCCGAGCCTGATCACGGTCGAACTGAGCCCAGACGACAACCGCATCCGAGTCAGCGGCACCGCCGTCCCAATCCCCGAGTAGGCATCACCCCGGTGCGGGTCACGGCACGCGGGTGAGCCACTCCTCGGTGCCGAACTTGCTGCTGACCCGGTCCCTCGCAAGTTCAACTGTGGCCTCGTCGATTGCGCCGGGCTCCAGGCCGTAGCGGGCTTTGAAGGTGCCGACCATCCGGTCGATCACGTCCGCGCGGTCCAGCCCGGTCTGGCTGCGCAACGGATCGACGCGCTTGTTCGCGCTCGTCGTCCCCTTGTCGGACAGCTTCTCGCGACCGATCCGCAGCACCTCGAGCATCTTCGCCGCATCCATGTCGTACGCCATCGTGACGTGATGCAGCACCGCCCCACCGGCGAACCGCTTCTGCGCGGCCCCGGCGATCTTCCCGGCCGGCGACGTGATGTCGTTGATCGGCTGGTACGTCGCCGCGATCCCGAGATCGTTGAGTGCACCAATCACCCAGTCGTCCAGATACGCGTACGACTCCACGAAGGACAGCCCCGAAACGAGCGACTCCGGGACATACAGCGAGTACGTGATCGTGTTGCCCGGTTCGACGAACATCGCGCCGCCACCACTGATCCGGCGTACGACAGTCACGTCGTTCCGCGCCGCCCCGTCCAGATCGACTTCGTTCCGTACCGACTGGAAACTGCCGATGATGACCGCATTGGACGCCCACTCCCAGACCCGCAGCGTCGGCGGACGTTCGCCGCTGCCGACCTGTTCGGCCAGCACCTCGTCGAGCGCCATCTGCAGCGCCGGCTCCCGCGGTACGTCGTGGACGAACTCCCATTGATGGTCGCGCCAACCAGTTGCTCCGGTCAGCGCGCGCCGGACCGCGACCGCCACCGCTTCGGGCGAGAAGCCGAGCATCTCGACACCGTCGCCGAGCACCCCGCGGACCCGGGCCGCGATCTGCGCTGCCGCGGTGCCTACCGGCAGGCCGGCGAGGGCGCCGTTGATCCGTTCCAGCGCGTCGTCCGGTTCGAGGAAGAAGTCCCCGGAGATCTGCGCGGCCCGGACGTGGTTGTCGACCACGTCCAGATCGGCGACGACAAGCTTCCCGCCCGGCACCTTGTACTCACCATGCATGCTCAGAACAACTTGCTCCGCTCAACAGATGTTCCCAAACGCAGTTCAAGCAGCAGGCTTGAGCTGAACCGCAACCTGCCAGACCCGCGTACGGACCGTGTCGATGTCCGCCGACGCGTCGACCTCATGGTGAATGCCGCGATCCGCGTACAGGTCGAACAGCGGCGCGGTCTGGTCGTGGTAGATCTCGAACCGGCGCCGGATGACGTCCTCGGTGTCGTCGGAGCGGTGCTCCAGCTCGGCCCGCCGGAGCAGCCGGTGGACGAGCGCGTCGGGCTGCACCTGCAGCACCAGCGCCGCGTCCAGCGAGCGCCCTTGCCGGCCGAGGATGTCGTCCAGCACACCGGCCTGGTCGAGTGTCCGCGGGTACCCGTCGAGGACGAAGCCCGGACCGGCGTCGGGTTCGGCCAGCCGGTCCCGGACCATCCCGTTGGTGACCTCGTCCGGGACGTACTCGCCGGCGTCGAGGTAGCCCCGCGCGGCCTTGCCGAGCTCGGTGCCGTCCGCGATGTTGCTCCGGAACAGGTCACCGGTGGCGATCACCGGTACGCCGAGGTGCTCCGCGAGCAGGCCCGCGTGTGTTCCCTTGCCCGCTCCGGGCGGCCCCATCAGCAAGACCGTGGTCACGGCACCCCTCCTGACACTCGGTGAGTCCATCAGCGTAAGGGAGCAATCGCGGCCGCGGTACGGCGTACGTCACTCCCGATCCGGGGTTTCGTCACACCACGCGCATTACTGTCCGGAACCGCCCGATCTCACGCAGTCATCAGAATTCCATCTCCGGCCGGAGCTCGATCACGTCACCGGGACCGGCGAACTTGGCGGCCAGTTCCTCGGCGCGTTCGCGGGTCGCGCAGTCGAGTACGAAGAACCCGGCCAACTGCTCTTTGGACTCGGCGTACGGCCCGTCGGTACTGACCGGGCGTTTGCCCTCGAACCGGTACGTCAGCGCGGTCGACGGAGCGTCCAAGGCCAGCCCACTGACCAGTTCACCCGACGCGGACAGCTGCCCCAGCAGCTCCTCGAATTCCTTCGCCATCGCCGCCCGCTCCTGGTCCGGGATCGCCCGCCCGACCTGGGTGTAGTCGATCGTCGGGTGGCCCCACGGCTGCGGGTTGGAGTGGATCAGCACCACGTACTTCATGACAGAGCCTCCAGTGTTGTCGGCCGTACGCCTGCTGCGCCCGGCACCCGTAGGTCGGAGGCCTCGATCATGCCTCGACATTTTTGCCGGACGTATTCCAGCTCACATCACGTCACAAACGCTGGGCCGAGATCCGTCAGCAGGTCAGAAGCCGAGAGGAGAAGAACATGAGCACGATTCTGGTGACCGGTGGGACCGGAACGATCGGCCGGCAGGTGGTTCCGCTGTTGCAGGAGGCGGGCTGCAAGGTGCGGGTGCTGACCCGGCACGCTCACGACCGTGGCGACGGTGTCGAGTACCTGGCCGTTGACCTGCTGACCGGTGAAGGCCTGGACGAGGCAGTGGCCGGCGCGGACGTCATCGTGCACCTGGCTGGTGGCCCGAAGGGTGACGAAGTCAGCACCGGCAACCTGGTACGGGCAGCGGAGCGGGCCGGCGTCGGGCACCTCGTACACATCTCGGTGACCGCGGTCGACCAGCTGCCGATGGCGTACTTCAAGTCCAAGCTGGGGGCGGAGCAGGCTGTACTGGCGTCGTCAGTGCCGTCATCGGTGGTACGGGTCGCGCAGCTGCACGAATTCGCCTGGACGGTCGTGCAGGGGATGGCCAAACTGCCTGTCCTGCCCAAGCTCGGTGGTGCGCGGCTCCAGCCGGTTGACGCCCGGGACGTGGGCAAGCGGCTGGCTGAGCTGGCGCTTGGCGAACCGCAAGGCCTGGTGGCTGATCTGGTCGGTCCGAAGGTGTACAGCGTGGATGAGCTGGCCCATGACTACCTGCGGGCTACCGGTAAGCGCCGGCTGTCCGTGCCGGTGTATGTGCCTGGCAAGGTGGGCAAGGTGTACCGCGCCGGCGGCAACCTGACCCTGACCGGCGCGGACCTGGGTACTCACACCTGGGAGGACTTCGTCGCCGCCCACGACTGATCGCACGGCTGCACGTACGGCTGCATGTACGGCGCCAGCAGGTCCGCCAGGTCCGGTGTACCGCGCCGAGCTATCCCGGCCAGGAAGTCGGCCACCTGCACCCGCGGGTCCTCGCGCGAGTCGACCTGTACGAACGAGCGCAACGGAGCCCGCTCCCCCAGGTACGCACCAAGCCGGTCCACCCGGCCCTTGGTCAGCGCACTCTGCTCGTCATGCACCACCGCCACCGCTCGCCGGCCGGCACTCCAGTACAGCAGCGTCTCGGCCAGTGCCGGCACCAGTGGCTCCAGCGGCGGCGGTATCTCCGGATCGTCGTCGATCAGCCGCCGCATCACCGCTTCGACCCGGGCCCGGGTCACCAACCGCAAGGCCGGTATGTCAGCCGGCATCGTTGCGAAGAACCGGTCGATGGCCGCGTGATCAAGCAGCTTGACCCGCTTGGTCCGCGTCAGGTCCACAAAAGCGGCCAGGAAACCAGTGCGGTTGCGTACGGCCGCTACTGCAGCCGAGTGGTCCTTGCCGAGCGCAGTACCCGCGCCGTACGACGGCTCCTCCGTGAAGAGCTCGAAGACGCGCGCGGCAACGTACGCGGTCTTGTCGATGACGTGTACGTGCGCATGTCCCTGCAGGGTGGTCAGTAGCCACTCCAGTGCAGGGCGCTGCTCCGGTCGTAGTATCTGGTTGGCCTTGTACTCCGACCGGCGGCGCAGACGGGTACGTAGTACGCCGATCACCTCAGCTGCTTCGGCAATGGCGAGGTCGACACTGGCATGGGTGATGACGGGCGAGGCCGGGTCGAGCAGGTTGGTTCCGGAGAACCCCGACTCGTCACACGCGATCTCGACCCAGGATGACTCAACAGTCATGGGAAGGCTCCAAGAAAGAAACTGCACGCTTGAACGCCCGCCTGTGAAGACGGGCTTGAACAGCGCGCGCCGGGTGGGCGCGGCGGTGCTCAGTAAGCGGCAGCGGTCTTGGCAGACATGCGGTCCATGATGGTCCGGCCGGCGGCCGGACACCAGTGAATTCCTACGGTTTGCGGCCGAGCGCGACCATCAGCAGCTGGCCGGCGCCGGTCGTGCAGAGGTTCTGCTCGTCCTTCGGCCACCAGGCGGTCAGGTCGACCAGGCCGGGCTTGACCAGGTCGAGACCGGTGACGAACCGGCCGATCTCGTCCCTGGTCCGGAACCGCCCTCCGGACGGGAAAGCGCTCTGCAGCTTTACCTCGATGCCAGTCGCGAACTCCGCCAGCCGGCTGCGGTCGCGCGGGTTCAGCGGGTGGGTGAGCGCCAGATACGAACCGGAGGGTACGGCCGCCAGGTAGTCGCTGACCGCCCCGACCGCCTGGTCGAGGTCGGTGACCGAATGCAGGGACAGGCCGAACAGGATGCCAACCGGGCGACTGAGGTCCAGACCCGCCTTGACGGCCGGGTGCGCGAGCACGGCGGCCGGGTCGGCCAGGTCCGCGTCGGCGAAGAAGCTGCTCTTCTCGTCCGCGAGCAGCGCCTGCCCGTGCGAGATGGCGGTCAGATCGTTGTCGACGTACACGACCTTCGCGGCCAGGTTCAGCGGGAGTACGACATCATGCGTGTTCCGGGCAGTCGGCAGACCGGCACCGAGGTCGAGGAACTGGTCGATCCGCCCCTCGGTCGCCATCCGGCTGGTCGCCTCGGCCAGCCAGCGGCGGTTCTCCGTACACAGCGTCCGCAGGTCGGGGGCGAGCTCGAGCAACTGGTGACACAGCTTTCGGTCGACCTCGAAGTGGTTCTTGCCGCCCAGCAGCGCGTCGTACAACCGCGCCGGAGAGGCTCGCGCAAGGTCGATCGGCTCTGTCATCTGCCGCACTGCACCTCGTTTCCAGATCCAGAACCCCACTTCGCGGAAAGCGTATCCACGAACTCTCCGGCTGGCGAACCGGGCGGTTTCGATGAGTTTTCCTCAGCTCGCTCGTCTGAACAACCGGCAATCGAAAAGGAGATACGAATGGCGAAGGTTCTTTACTCGGTGACAATGTCGGTGGACGGATTCATCACCGGTCCGGGCGGTGACATGCAGTGGATGCGCCCGTACCTCGGCCCCAATCCGGAGGTGGACGCGCTGGTGCCGCGGATCGGTTCGCTGCTGGTCGGGCGCCGCTCGCACGACGGCGACGACCCGTACAAGGGCGAGGCCGGCGAGGGTGAGGCGTTCGGCGGCGGGTGGAGCGGCCCGATGTACGTGGTCACGCACCGCGTACCGGATGCACCGGAAGCGGGTGTCACGTACGTGGACGACTTCGCGAAGGCGCTTGCCGCGGCGAAGGAGTCTGCTGGAGACAGGTACGTCAACGTGATCGGCGCCAACGTTGCGAAGCAGTGCATTGAGGTGGGCGAGCTGGACGAGGTGCTACTGCTCTTTGCACCAGTGATGCTGGGCGACGGCACACGGCTGTTCGACCAGGCTGGCGGCCGTACTGTCCGGCTGGAGCGGAAGAGCGTCACAGAGACCGCGCTGGCGACCAGCATGTGGTTCAACGTGGTCTAGAAGTCCGCTGCGGTCGGGTGCATGACCGCACGGATTTCCACCGAACGACCGGCGACTCGCGCGTCAGGCAGTAGACGCGCGAGTTCGACCGCTCGGTCTCGGCTCTCCACGTCGATCAGGTAGAAGCCGTCGATCCGCGTCGGTTCGGTGTCGGGCAGCCGGACCGCCAGTTGCGCATCCGCCAACTGCTCGCCACCCACCAGCTCACCAGCGTCGTGAGCAACCCGCTCAAACTCCCGCCGCTGCAACCGCCCCTCACCGTCACCCTGCAGTATCAGCAAGAACTTCATCCGCACTCTCCTCTCACAGATACGACGGAGCCGAGCACGCGGTCTTGACATGCTCCTCCGACGAACTGCTGGGATCAGCCGGTGACGGCCCACGCCCGTGTGGTGAGGTGGATCGAGCCGTCCGCTTGGGTTGGCAGGCGGGTGCGGATGGTCTCGCGGAGCGTGTCCTGGTCAGCGGGGGCCAAGCTGCGGAGGTACGCGGGCGCTACGCCCTGGCCGCCCAGGAACGGCTGCCAATAGTCATCGAAGGACTGGAAGACAGTAGGTACGACGATCTCGCGCGTACGCACGGACTCGAAACCGGCTTCGCGGAACAGCCCCTCCAGGCCCTCGGCGGTGCAGAACGGGAACCGTACGCCCTCGTCGTGATCGCGGTCCTGTGGGCGGATGTCCTGCATCGCGTCGAAGAAGTGGCGCATCAACTGCATGCCGTCGGCGTAGTCCCACACGTACGCGGCGACTGTTCCGCCGATCGCGCGCATCCGGCGCAGCGCTTCGACACGTTCTGGGATGAAGTTCAGGACCAGCCCCGCGACCACCACGTCGTACGGCCCGTCCGGCAGCTCAGCGGCTGACCGGACCTCGAACGTGGCGCGCGGATCATCCACCGATTCCCGCGCGTACTCGACGAACCCCGCTGACGGGTCAACGCCTAGCACTGCCGCGGGCGCCGCAGTCTGAAGGATCGTGCTGGTCAGCGCACCGGTCCCGCATCCGACATCCAGCCAGCTAAGCCCCGCCGGCTGCTCAAGCCAGCCAAGAAACTCTGCCGCAACCAACCGGCTCCACCGGCCGACGTAGGACTCGTAGATGCCACCACTGGACCACTCACTCACTTGCGCAGGATAGTCGGCAGCGCGACACCGGTCAGATCCTGGGCGACCTGCCACAGGCGCGCGTTGGCCTCGGTGTCGAGCGCGGCCTTCGGCGCGCGGACGCGGGTAGTGGTACCGGCCAGGCCGAACAGACCGTTCGGACCGTAGTAGGCACCGGATTCGGCCGACGGGTCGGCGGCGGCGAAGAGGATCGGCTCGGCGCCGACGGCCACGCCCTGCAACGGGGCAAGACGATAACCGATGCGGTTCAGCAGGTTGGGCCGTTCACGGCCCAGTGCGGCGCCGGCGGACTGCAGGTTCGTGCGGGTGACACCTGGATGGGCGGCGACGCTGACGAGACCCCAGGCCCGCTCGGCCGACAGCTTGGCGAGGTGATTGCTGAGCATCAGATCGGCGAGCTTCGACTGGCTGTAGGCGGCCATCGACCGGTAGCGCCGCTGCCACTGAAGATCGTCGAAGTGGATCGACCCCTGCGCCGCGGCGATGCTCGACATCGTCGCGACCCGGGGCGCCGGCGCGGCCAGGAGCAGCGGCAGCAGCCGGACGGTGAGCGCGAACGGACCGAGAAAGTTCGACCCGAACTGCAGCTCGAAACCGTCCTTGGTGGTCATCCGGCTCGGTGGATTCATGACGCCGGCGTTGTTGACCAGCACATCCAGGTGCGGCTCGTCGGCGCCGAGCAGCTCGGCGAACTCCTGGACCGACGCCAGGTCGGCGAGATCGATCCGCCGCACCTCCACCTGGGCCCGGGGCTGCGCGGCGAGGATCTCCGCCTTCGCCGCCTCGCCCTTTGCCGGCGTCCGGACAGCCAGGATCACCCGGGCGCCCGCGGCCGCGAGCCGCTTAGCTGCTTCCTGGCCGGTGCCGCTGTTGGCGCCGGTGACGACAACGAGCTTGCCGGTCTGATCGGGAACGTCGTACATGATCCACTCTCCATAAAAGACTGGTGGTCTGTTATGACTCGGAGATTATCAGACCGCTGGTTTGATAACAACAGACCGTTGGTCCGTAGGATGTCAAGATGACGTTTCAGCGCGCCCGGAGCGCGGAGCAGCGGGCCGAGCGGCGGCGGGCGATCCTGACCACCGCGGCCACGATGCTCGCCGAGATGCCGGTTGCGGACTTCACCCTGAACGAGCTCAGTCGCCGCGTCAGCCTGGCGAAGTCGAACGTGCTGAACTACTTCGACTCCCGTGAGGCGGTCCTGCTCGAACTGTTCAGCAGCGAACTGACGGGCTGGGTCGCGGACGTGAAGCTGACAGTCGGCGACGTCCTGCCAGAGCTGACGCGTGCCGATCGCTCTGAGCAGCTGATCACCGCCATCGTCGGCACACTGTCCGAGCGGCCGATCTTCTGCGACCTGGTCAGTGCTCAGGCCGCTGTACTGGAGCGCAACATCAGCACTGAGACCGCGCTGACGTTCAAGCGCGCGGCCATTGCCGCGTTCGAGGAGCTGACCGCGGTGGTCGCCGGCATCCTGCCGGAGCTCGGGGCGGAGGGAGCGGGCCGGTTCTGCACGGCCGCGAGTCTGCTCGCGGGGGCGATCTGGTGCCACTCCCATCCGGCGCCAGTCGTCCTGGCCGCGTACGAAGCTGATCCCTCCGTGCAGGCGCTCCGGCTGGAGTTCGAGCCGGCGTTGACCGACGGCCTCCGCACCCTGCTGTACGGCGCGTTGCCACGCCCAGCCGGCGCCTGACCCCGGCGCCTGATCCGGGGCTTGATCCGGGGGCCTTACCGCGGGGCCTTATCGCGGCTCGGTGGCTCCGGCTGCCGGCGCGTCCTGTACGCGCTTCACGTAGCGGTGGGACGGGACCGGGAAGGTGCCGCCGTCGATCGAGGCCGGGTAGTCGAAGGCGCCCGCGTCCGTCCAGCCGCTGCGTTCGTAGAACCGTCGCGCCCGCGCGTTCCCGGTCACGGCCGCCAGCCAGGCCTCGGCGTGCCCGTTGGCCCGCACCTGTCGCTCGGCCTCGCTCAGCACAGCGCCGGCTACACCGGAACCACGGTGGTCGCGCGCGACGTACACCTGCTCGACCTCGTCATCCACGACCATCACGAACCCGGCGATCTCGCCGTCGACCACAGCCACCGTGGTGTCCGCGACCCTCGCGGCGGCGCGGGTGCCGAACGATTCCTCGGTCCGGAGTGCGGTCAGCTCGTCCGGTACGTGGCCGAGGTGTCCGTCCTGCCAGCCCAGATACCAGATCGCGGCCACCGCTTCCGCGTCGTCGGCGGTCGCTGCTCGAACAGTCACAGTCATCTCGCCAGCCTAGGTTGAAAGCGCCCGGCAGGTGAACCCGCGGCGGCTCTACCCTGGCTGCGCCGAACGCTTTGGAGGAGTTATGGCCAGGGGTCTGATCCGTACCGGCGATCCGTGCTTTCCATGGGCCGACTCGGTGGCCGAAGCGGTCAGTGCGGCGACGAATCGGCTCGTACGGTGGCGTGAGATCGATGTGGTCGTGCAGCCGACGGGGTGGACGCCGCGGGAACCGTTCGAAGATCTGCGGATGATGGACAGTCCGTTGTTCTTGACGGAGGACCTGGCCGATGCGGTCCGGGACGCGTACGAGGGTGAAGTTCCCGATCAGGCGAAGCTGGTGCAGGCGACCGGGTACGTGATGTCGCAGGCCGCCGCGTTGAGTACGCCGGAGTACGACAACATCGGTGGGATCAACAAGGCGGAGGCGTACCTGAACACCGGTCTGGGTGATGTGTTCACTCAGGAACGACTGGGTGAGCTCTGGTCGAAGACCGATTCGGGGAAGCTGCTTCCCGCTGAGCAGGTGGCGGACTTCGGGTACGCGGCGCGGAACCCGGAGGCGGCTGCTGCTACCCGGGCGTTGATGACGGAGATCGTTCGGCAACAGGGCGGGACGCCGGCCGGCCCGGAGGACTTTGCCGCGCTGTCGAACTGGATGCTCGCGGCGGAGCCCGATCGGTGCTGGGAGAAGGCGATCGAACTGCTGCCGGGCACCGATGAGCTGTCAGGGCGCGATCGTCTGCGGGCAGAACGCACCCTCGAATACGGTTTCACCCAGGCCGTTGAGAAGGATCAGCCCGAGCACGCCACCGAAGCAGTCCGAACCGCCGCGGAGAAGGCCGATCCTCTCCTCCGCAGACTCACCCAAGACCCAGCCCTCGCCCCGGCCCAAGGCGCCGCCAACACGGCAGGCGTCCCGGCCGGCTACGTCCGAGGCACCATCAACCCCAACCGCGACCACCGCGGCCTGGGCTGAAGCTCTACTCCGGGTCGTAGGCGAGGTTGGGGCGTAGCCAGCGTTCGACTTCGGTGACGGACAGACCTCGGCGGGTGGCGTAGTCGGTGATTTGGTCCCGGCCCAGGCGGCCGACGCTGAAGTACTTCGCCGCCGGGTGCGCGAAGATCAGTCCGCTGACCGCCGCGGCCGGCGTCATCGCGTACGACTCCGTCAGCCCCAGCCCGATCTGGTCCGCCTCGAGCAGCTCGAACAGGTCCTTCTTCTCGGTGTGATCCGGGCTCGCCGGGTACCCGAGCGCCGGCCGGATCCCGCGGAACCGCTCCGCATGCAGATCCGCCAGCACCGGCTGCACGTCCGGCTCGAACCACGCCTTCCGCGCCTCCAGGTGAATCCACTCCGCGAAGGCTTCCGCCAGCCGGTCGGCCAGCGCCTTCACCATGATCGCCTTGTAGTCGTCGTTGCGTTCCTCGTACGACTTCGCCAGCGTCTCGGCGCCGTGAATCGCGACCCCGAACCCACCCAGGTGATCCCCGGCCGGCGCGACATAGTCCGCCAGACACCGGTTGTGCCGCCCGGCCGGCTTCTCGGTCTGCTGCCGCAGCATCGGGAACGACCGGTCCAGACCGTCCAGCACGATGTCGTCGCCCGAGCTGTGCGCCGGCCAGAACCCGTACACACCCTCGGCGGTGAACGACCCGGCCGCGATGATCTCGTCCAGCAACGTGTTCGCGTCGTCGAACAGCTCCCGCGCGACCGGCTGGTCGAGAATCGCCGGGTACTTCCCCTTCAATTCCCAAGCCAGGAACAAGAACTGCCAGTCGATCATCTCGCGCAACGTCTCGATCGACGGCGACACCCGCTTCAACCCCGTGAAAGCAGGAACCGGCAACTCGCCGTACTCGACCGGCTCCCGGTTCGCCCGCGCCTGCTCAACCGTGAGCAACGGACTGCGCTGCTTGTTCGCGTGCTGTTCGCGCAGCCGCTCCTGCTCCACACTGTTGCTCTTGGCAAGCGCTTCGGCGCGATCCGCGTCGAGCAGATCAGAGACGACACCGACCACACGAGACGCATCCAGTACGTGCACGGTCGTGTGATCGTACGCCGGGGCGATCCGGACCGCGGTGTGCTGCTTCGACGTGGTCGCACCACCGATCAGCAACGGCAGTTTCAGCCCGCGCCGCTCCATCTCGGCCGCGACCGAAACCATCTCGTCCAGCGACGGCGTGATCAGCCCGGACAGCCCGACCGCGTCCGCGCCCTCGGCCACCGCGGTGTCCAGAATCCTTGCCGCCGGCACCATCACGCCGAGGTCGACCACCTCGTAGTTGTTGCAGCCGAGCACCACGCCGACGATGTTCTTGCCGATGTCGTGCACATCGCCCTTGACGGTCGCGAGCACCACCTTGCCCTGCCCGCGGACCAGTTCGGCACGCCCTTCCCGCCGGGCCTGTTCCTTCTCCTCTTCCATGAAGGGCTCGAGGTACGCGACCGAGCGCTTCATCACCCGCGCGCTCTTCACCACCTGCGGCAGGAACATCTTCCCGGCCCCGAACAGGTCGCCGACGATCTTCATCCCGGCCATCAACGGACCTTCGATCACCTCGAGCGGCCGCGGCAACTGCTGCCGGGCCTCCTCGGTGTCGGCCTCGATGTAGTCGACGATGCCGTGGACGAGCGCGTGCGACAACCGCTCTTCGACCGTTCCTTCCCGCCAGGAAAGATCGACCTCGCGCTGTTTGCCCTTGCCCTTCACGTTCTCCGCGAACGCGACCAGCCGGTCGGTGGCGTCGTCGCGGCGGTTGAAGATGACGTCCTCGACCAGCTCCAGCAGGTCCTTCGGGATGTCCTCGTACACCGCGAGCTGGCCGGCGTTCACGATCCCCATGTCCAGGCCGACCTTGCCGGCGTGGAACAGGAACGCCGAGTGCATCGCCTCCCGGACGATGTCGTTGCCGCGGAACGAGAACGACAGGTTCGAAATGCCACCACTGATGTGTACGCCCGGGCAGCGCTCCTTGATCAGCGGCAACGCGTCGATGAAGTTCTTCGCGTACCCGTTGTGCTCGGCCATCCCGGTGGCGACGGCAAGGACGTTCGGGTCGAAGATGATGTCCTCGGCCGGAAAGCCGATCTTCTGCGTCAGCAGGTCGTACGCCCGGCCGCAGATCTCCACCTTGCGCTCGACCGTGTCGGCCTGGCCCTGCTCGTCGAAGGCCATCACCACCGCGCCGGCGCCGTAGTCGCGAATCCGCCGGGCGTGGTCGAGGAACTGCTCCTCGCCCTCCTTCAGGCTGATCGAGTTGACCACGCCCTTGCCCTGCACGCATTTCAGCCCGGTCTCCAGCACCGACCACTTCGAGCTGTCGATCATGATCGGGATCCGGGCCACCTCGGGCTCGGTCGCGATCAGGTTCAGGAACGTGGTCATCGCCTGCTCGCTGTCCAGCAGGTCGGCGTCCATGTTCACGTCCAGCAGGTTCGCGCCGCCGCGGACCTGCTCCAGCGCCACGTCCACCGCGGCCTGGTGGTTGTCGCCCTCGATCAGCCGGCGGAACTTCGCCGATCCGGTCACGTTGGTGCGCTCACCGATCATCACGAACCCGGTGTCCGCACCGATCTTGAACGGCTCCAGCCCGGAGAAGCGCGTGGTGTGGTCGGTCGCCACCACCGTACGCGGCGCGACGCCCTTCACCGACTCGGCGATCCGCGCGATGTGTGCCGGGGTCGTACCGCAGCAGCCGCCGACGATGTTCACCAGCCCGGACTGCGCGAACTCCTCGAGCATCCCGGCGGTCTCGTCGGGCGTCTCGTCGTACCCGCCGAACGCGTTCGGCAGGCCGGCGTTCGGGTGCGAGGCGACGTACGTGCCCGCGAACCGCGCCAGATCCGCGACGTGCGGACGCATCTCCTCGGCACCGAGTGAACAGTTGACGCCGACCACCAGCGGATCGGCGTGCTCGATCGAGCTCCAGAACGCCTCGACGGTCTGGCCGGAGAGTGTGCGCCCGCTGAGGTCGACGATGGTGACCGAGATCCACAACGGCAGGTGCGGCGCGACCTCGCGGGCCGCGGCGACGGCCGCCTTCGCGTTCAGGGTGTCGAAGATCGTCTCGATCAGCAGCAGGTCGACGCCGCCTTCGGCGAGCGCGGCGATCTGCTCGGCGTACGTGGCCTTGACCGCTTCGAACGTGACCGCGCGGTATGCCGGGTCCTCGACTCGCGGGCTGAGCGACAGCGTGACGTTCAGCGGACCGATCGATCCGGCGACGAACTTCGGGCTGTCCGGAGTCGCGTACTCGTCGGCCGCCTGCCGGGCCAGCTTCGCGGCGGCGAGGTTCATCTCCCGTACGTACGCCTGCAGGCCGTAGTCGGCCTGGCCGATGCTCGTCGCGGTGAACGTGTTCGTGGTGGTGATGTCGGCGCCGGCCGCCAGGTACTGCCGGTGGACGTCGAGAATCACGTCCGGCCGGGTCAGGTTGATCAGGTCCGGGTCACCGGTCACGTCGTGGGCGTGGTCGCCGAACCGATCGCCGACGAAGTCCGCGGGCTCGAGCTTGGCGTTCTGCAGCATCGTGCCCCAGGCACCGTCGAGTACGACGATCCGCTGGTCCAGCAGCTCGCGCAGCGCGGTCTCGGTCATCTGCCGTCCCCTCCAGAAACGATCTCCGGAGGCGCCCTTGCAGGGTGCACGCGGCCTTCACCGGCGATGCACTCAGGTCGAGCGTGGCGGGCCGTCGGCCCGTTGCAGCGCCTCTCGGCCTGGATCGTCCATGCTAGCGGCGGCACCGCCCTCGGCGAGCACCTCAGATCACATTGTAAGACGGTGTTTCAAGGAGTGATCAGCGCCTGGAGTCCTGGCGCGTACATGGCGACTACCTGATCCAGGTCCGCGGAGGCGATCGGGCCGGTCTTGTCGATCGCGATCGCGGCGCCGAGGCCGAGCAGCTGACCGGTGATCAGCGCGGCCCGCAGCTCGGCGTCCGGGCCGGTCAGCCGGGCGGCGAAAGCGCGGGTGACCTGGTCGCGGAAGTGCTCGCGGATCTGGGCCCGCTCGTCACCCTTCCCGGCCGCGAACACGACCCGGACCAGCAGGTCCTGGTCGTTCTCGCGGCGGTACTCGACCAAGGTCCGGACCGCGTGCTCGCCGAGCCGCTCGTTCGGCGCCTGCAGCAGCAGCTGAGCCGCCTCGCTGAAGTCGGCGACCTTCTCGAAGAGCGCTTCCTTGCTGCCGTAGTGCTTGACGATCAGGGCGGCGCTGACGCCGGCGTCGGCGGCGACCCCGCGCAGCGTGACCGCGTTGTACGGCTCCCGCGCGAACGCCTTCCGGGCCGCCCGCAGGATCGACGTCCGCCCCGGATCGGTCACGTCCTGACCACCTCGTACACGGGCTCGGCGCGACGGACCGGGATCAGCAACGCCAGCCCGGCCGCGACCACGGCCGCGATCCCGGCGACCACGAACACGATCCGGTACGCGGCCAGCGCGGGCGCGACCCGGCCGCCGTCGGTGATCGTGATGTTCGCCAGCACGGTGGCCACGACCGTGCTGCAGATCGCGGACCCGATCGTCCGCATCAGCGTGTTCAGGCCGTTGGCGGCGGCGGTTTCGGTCACCGGCACAGCATGCATGATCAGGGCGGGCAGTGCCGAGTACGCCACGGCCGTACCCGCCGAGACCACGGTCGCGCCGATCACGATGCCGGCCACGTTCGAGGTGGTGAACAAGCGCACGACGTACCCGGCGGCCATCAGTACGGACGCGATCGTCAGCGTGAACCGCGGCCCGCGTGCGTTGGAGATCCGCGCGGACACCGGCGAGAGCAGCACCATCGCGACCCCGCCGGGCAGCAGGCAGAGTCCACTCACCACGATGGATTCGCCGAGCCCGTACCCGGTCCAGGTCGGCTCTTGGACGAGTTGGGCGGTCGAGAGCGAGTTCGCATAGAACGCGAAGCCGATCAGGAGGGCGCCGAGATTCGTGAAGAGCACGGCCGGTTTCGCGGAGACGCGGAGGTCGACCAGTGGGCTCTTCGTCCGCAGTTCGTACCAGCCCCAGAGCGGGACCATCAGGACGGCGATCGCGTACAGGCCGATGACGGTCGTCGTACTCCAGCTGCTGCTCTTCGAGACCGCGAGCAGCAGGCAGACCAGGAACGCGCTGAGGCCGACGGCACCGAGGATGTCGAAGCGCCCGCGGCTGCGGACCGCGGACTCGGGAACGATCAGCAGCACGAGCACGATGTCGAGCAGGCCGAGGCCGAGATTGATCCAGAACATCGTGTGCCAGTTGGCGTACTCGACCACCAGCGTCGCCGCCGGGATGCCGAACGCGGCGCCGACACCGAGCGTCGCGCTCATCATCGCGATCGCGGGGATCACCCGGCCGGGCGGCAGTTCGTCGCGCAGGATGCTGATCCCGAGCGGTACGACCGCGACTGCCGCGCCCTGAAATGCGCGGCCGACGATCAATACGGTCAGGTCGGAGCTGCTGGCGCAGAGCAGTGAACCGATCACCATCGACGCCAGGGCGATCAGCAGCACGCGGCGCTTGCCGTACATGTCGCCGGCGCGGCCGAGCAGCGGGGTGAAGACGGCGCCGGTGAGCAGCGTGACGGTGATCAGCCAGGTCACGTCGGCCGGCGGGCTGTGGGTGATGCCGGGCAGCACAGGCAGCAGCGGCACGACGATCGTCTGACTGACCGAGACGAGCACACCACAGAACGCAAGCGCGGCCAGTATCAGCCGCGGATGAACAACAGGACGGACGGTCAAGCGCGGAGTCCTCACGGGGGTGAACGGGCGTTTACCCAACGATCGTAAACGCTCGTTCACCCCACCCGAAAGTGATCCCGCCCACCGCCCGAGGTTTCCTCCGGGCTTCCCCCGCCGCAGGATCACCCGCCGGAGGATCACCCGCCGGAGGATCACCCGCCGGAGGTTCACCGCCGGGGGTTCACCGCCGGGCGCCCAGGCGTTCACCAACGGGGGTTCACCAGCGGGGTCATCGGCGGGGCTCCCACTCGGTTCGTCAAGCGCGTCTTGGGCGCCCCAACCCGCTCCCGCCATCCCCGGCCCACCGCCTCACCCACGCTCACCCACGCCGGCCTCGAACACCTGCACCAACCTCGTACACCCAGCAGGTTGCGTCACCACTGGCGGGGTTGTTTGACCGCTGGCGGGTTGCAGTGCGCCAGCAGTCACATAACCCGCCAGCCGCCAAGCCGAGACGCCGGTAGGTGTGCGCTGCGCGGCATAGGTGCTGCGCGGGTCAGCGGTGCGCGGGGATCTGCTCGCGTGGTGGGTTCTCCACTCGTGTGGTGGGTTCTCCACTCGTGTACCGGTGGAGAACCCACCACAGCAGTGGATATCCACCGGTGTTAACGGGTAACGGGGTGTGCGCCTGGAATGGGTGGTTATGCGCGCCGAGCGGTTTGGGGTGGGCGGGGTTGGGGGGGATCGGGTGGATAGGCCGATCGGGCCCGGGCGCTCGAGGGGGAGGGGAGCGCGGGGCCCGATCGGGGCGGTCCGCTGTGGAGGGGGTACGGCGTCAGCGGACCGGGCCGGTGATGAGTTCGATGGTGGTCTTGTGGGTCTGACCGGATTGGTCGGTCCAGCCGACCTCGACCTTGTCGCCCGGGTGCTGGTTGTTCAGCAGCTTGGACAGCGCGTCCGGGGAGTCGACCGCGTGACCGGCGAAGGAGGTGATCACGTCACCGGCGGAGATGCCGGCCGCGGCCGCGTGGCCGGTGGAGAGTACGTCGCCGACGACCGCGCCGGTGGTGCCGGGCGTGGTGACGACCGAGACACCGAGCATCGCGGAGTCGCCGATGTGGACTGCCGACGAGGACTTGCCGTTCTCGATCTGCTGCGCGATGGAGAGCGCCTCGTTGATCGGGATCGCGTACCCCTCGGTCGTCGTGCCCTGACCATTGCCGGAACCATTGCCGGAGCCATTGCCGGAGCCATTGCCGGAGCCATTGCCCGTGCCGTCGCCCTGGCCGAAGCCGCCGCCGTTTCCGTTGCCAGAACCGTCGCCGTTGCCAGAACCGTTCCCGTTCCCCGATCCGTTGCCGTCACCGAAGCCGCCGAACGGGAAGCCGTTTCCGTCGCCGTACCCGTTGTCCTGACCGTTCCCGAACCCGTACCCGTTGTCGCCCGCCGCCGCCAGCGTCGCGGTGGCCGCGTGCGCGGTACTCGCCGAGGTCTGCCCCCGGTAGCCCTGCCCGCCGCCGTTCGCGCTGCCGCCCGCGACGTCGACCCCGACCACCTGGCCGCTCGCGTTCACCAGCGGGCCGCCGGAGTCGCCGGCCTGGATGTTCGCGTTGGTCTGGATCAGGTTCTTCAGGTTCTCCGGGTCCTGCCCGTTCTGGTCGGTCGCGGTGATCGCCTGGCCGAGCGCGGTCACCTTTCCGCTCGCGTAGCTCGGCGCACCGCCGGCGCCGCCCGCGTTGCCGACCCCGACCACCTGGTCGCCGACCTTGACCTGGTCGGAGTTCCCGGTCTTCGCGGTCTGCAGCCCGGACGCGTCCTTCAGCTTCAGGACGGCGATGTCGTGCTGCGTGTCGTACCCGGCGACGCTCGCGGTGTACGTCTTCCCGTTGCCGATGTCGGTCACGCTGATCGCGGTGGCGCCTTCGACCACGTGGTGGTTGGTGAGCACCTCGCCGTCGGAGGTGAGCACGATCCCGGTACCGGCGGCCCGTGCGCCCTCATACCCGAGCACGGTGTTCACGTCGACCAGGCCCGGCGACACGTCGGCCGCCACGGTTGATGCGTCGAAGGCCTTCTGGGACAGCTGCGAGCTGCTCCGGTCGGCGCGCTGATCGATGCCCCAGGCAACCGATCCGGCGACCAGAACGGCGGCCAGACCGAGTACGCCGGCACCGAGCAACCGCCGCCGGTGCTTCTTCGGCGGCTGCGGCGGCGGGCCGAACGGGTAGTACGGCTGCCCACCGTACGGCGGCTGACCACCGTAGTACGGCTGCCCGTACCGCGGCCCGCTGTACTGACCACCACCGTACGAAGCGCCGTACTGCGGTCCACCCTGTTGCGGCCCACCGGACTGCTGTCCGCCCCCGTACTGCCCGCCGCTCTCGCTCATTGCCGTCGCCCTCCTCAGCCAAGTCCCTCTACTACGAGTAGAGCGCGCCAGACTGAGAACTCCATCGGCTGAACCAAGGAATCACCTGAGAATCCACTCCGAGCCACCACCCGCGCCCGAAATGTCACTCTCAGTCACATTTCACCGCAATTCGCGGAAGAACTCCCGGACATCGCCGAGCAGCAGGTCCGGTACCTCCAGCGCCGCGAAATGCCCGCCGTGATCGACATCCGTCCACCGGGTGATGGTGTTCGAGGTCTCGCAGTACCGCCGGATCGCCACGTCGTGCGCGAGCGCCAGCACCGCGGTCGGCACACCCGAGTTCGGCCGCGGCGACCAGTCCCGCGGCTGCGCGTACCCGATGTACGCCGCCGAACCACCGGTACCGGTCAGCCAGTACATCATCACGTTCGTGAGCAGCCGGTCCTTGCTGATGATTGCCTCAGGCAAGGTTTCGGCCGGGTGGGTCCAGGCGTGGAACTTGTCCATGATCCAGGCGAGTTGCGCGACCGGCGAGTCGACCAGCCCGTACGCCAGCGTCTGCGGCCGGGTCGACTGGATCGAGATGTACCCGAACTCCTCCTGCATGAAGCGCCCGATCCGCGCCATCTTGTCCTGCTCCAGCGGGGTCAGCGTCTTCAGTTCGTCCTCGGGCAGTTCCAGCGGCGGCAGGTTCGTCCCGCCGTTGGTGTGTACGCCGACCACCCGCTCCGGCACCGCCCGGGCGACCTCCGGTGACACCGATCCCCCGAGGTCACCGCCCTGAACGCCGAACCGCTCGTACCCGAGCCGGCTCATCAGCTCGGCCCACACCCGCCCGATCCGCGGGAACGTCCAGTTGCCGTCAACGGTCGGCCCGGAGAACCCGAACCCGGGAAGCGCCGGAATCACCACATGGAACGCGTCCGCCGCCTGCCCGCCGTGCGTGACCGGGTCGGTCAGCGGGCCGATCAGGTCCAGGAACTCCACAATCGATCCCGGCCAGCCGTGCGTGAGCATCAGCGGCAGCGCGCCGGGCTCCGCGGAGCGTACGTGGATGAAGTGGATCCGCTGCCCTTCGATCTCGGTGGTGAACTGCGGGTACGAGTTGAGCTCCTTCTCGGCGGCACGCCAGTCGTACGAAGTGCGCCAGTACTCGACCAGGTCCGACAGCCAGGACACCGGGACGCCGGTGGTCCAGTCGTCGCCGGGCAGCGGCGCGGGGAGGCGGGCGCTCGCCAGCTTGGCGGCGAGGTCGTCGAGGGTGCTCTGCGGGATGTCGATGCTGAACGGCTTGATCATGACTTCAGTCTTTCAACCGGTTAGGACAGCTCCGGTCCTAGCTTGCTGGCAAACTGTCAGCATGCTCGAAACTTCCGCTCGACTGCTCCGGCTTCTGTCGCTCCTGCAGCAACCCAAGGAGTGGAGTGGCGCCGCCCTGGCCGAGGAGCTCGGCGTGGGCGTCCGCACAGTCCGGCGCGACGTCGACAAGCTGCGCAACCTTGGCTACCCGGTCGATGCTGTCTCTGGGGTGGCCGGCTACCGCCTGGGCGCCGGCGCCTCGCTGCCGCCACTGCTGCTCGACGACGAGGAGGCGGTGGCCGTGGCGGTCGGGCTGCGGGCCGCAGCGACCGGCACAGTGGCCGGGACCCAGGAGTCGTCGGTCCGGGCGCTCACCAAGCTCGAACAAGTACTGCCGTCCCGGCTGCGGCACCGGATCGAGCTGTTGCAGCAGATCGCAGTCACCCCGGAGAGCGGTCCGGCCGTACAGCCTGACGTATTGCTAGCGGTAGCTGCTACCTGTCGCGACCACCAGCGGCTCCGGTTCGACTACCGCAACCACGACGGCACGGCGTCCACGCGGACAACTGAGCCGCACCGGCTCGTACACACCGGTCGCCGGTGGTACTTGGTGGCGTGGGACTTGGACCGGGAGGACTGGCGTACGTTCCGGCTTGACCGGCTCGAGCCGCGGATTCCGACCGGACCGCGCTTCACCCCACGGGAAGCGCCGGACCTGGCAACCACGACCCGCGGCGTCGCCTCCGGGGCCTACCGGCATCAGGCCCGCATCCTGGTCCATGCACCGGCCGAGCAGGTCGCGGACGTGTACGGGACGCATGTCGCCGCGGTGACACCGATCGACGAGTCGACCACGCTGGTCGAGACCGGGGCGAACTCACTCGAACAGCTCGCACTGCATCTCGGTGCGCTCGGGCTGCCGTTCGAGGTGCAGTCGCCGCCGGAGCTGGTCGACTGCATCCGTGCGTTGACGACGCGCCTGATGGAGTCCGTGCCGCCGCTCTGACCGGTAGCGTTCTGGCATGCAGGATCGGTACGTCGAGACCGTACTGGGCCGGATTCGCTTGCGGATCGACGGGTCCGGCGCCGCGATGCTGTTCTGGCCGAGCCTGTTGATGGACGGCACGCTCTGGTCCGCGCAGGCCGAGCACTTCGCCAGGCGCTTCCAGGTGATCCTGGTCGATCCACCTGGGCACGGCGGCAGTGCATTGTTGACAAAGCCGTTCAGCTTCGCGGAGTGCGCGCAGGTGGTACTGCAGATTGTTGACAATCTTGGAGTCGACAAGGTCCACCTGATCGGGAACAGCTGGGGCGGCATGATCGGCGGCACCTTCGCCGCCCTGCACCCGGACCGGACCGGCCGCGCCGTCCTGATGAACGCGGCCGCCTCCCCCGCGGGCCGCCGGCAGCGCTTCGAGTACGGAGTGCTGACCCGGTCGGCCCAGCTTCTCGGCGGAATCCGTGGCCCACTGACCCGACCGGTGCTGGGCGCCTTCCTCGGCCCCACCGCGATACGCGAGAAACCGGATGTTGTTGCCAAGGTCAACGAGCTGGTCCACCAGGTGAACGTCCGGTCCGGAATGCACGCGGTCACCAGCGTCGTACCTCGTAGGCCTGACCAACGAGCACTGTTCCGCGCGATCCGGACCCCGGTGCTGGTCGTCGCCGGCGCCGAGGATCAGACGTTCCCGGTCGCGGAGACGAAGCAGATGACGGACGTGATCCCGGGCGCCCGGTTCGTCGTGCTCGAGCGGTCGGCGCACTTGGCCGCGCTCGAATCACCCAAGGAAGTCAACGCGCTGATCGACGATTTCTTCGCCGACCACTGAGCCCGCCCCGCAGGTAAAAGCCTGCAGGGCGGGGCTGTTCTCAGCGCGGGCGCTGTTCTCAGCGCGGAGGTGTTGTCAGCGGACGACGGCGCCGGTCTTCGGATCCAGGATCAGCTTCTTGCCGCTCGGGTGTCCCCAGAAGCTGAACATGCCGTTCATGCTGCCGGCCCGCTGGTCGAACGAGTGGTCGCCGATCCGGCCGGTCCGCCAGTTGTCCTCGATGAACTTCAGCACCGAGGTCTGGTCGGTCAGCGAATGGTCGACGTGGTTGACCTTCGCGTAGGGCGAGACGACCAGCAGCGGCAGCCGCGGGCCGTACCCACAACGATCCGCGTACCCGCCGGCGGCCGGCTTCGTACCGCACAGTGCGGCCTGGTCGAGCGCCGCATCGTGGGAACCGTTCACCACCGGTGCCTTCACGTGGTCGTACCAGCCGTCGGAGTCGTCGTACGCCAGCACGACCGCGGTCGACGACCATTCCTTGGACTTCTGCAGCTGGTTGATCTCCTTCACCACGAACGCCTGCTCGTCCAGCGGGTCGGAGTACCCGGCGTGGCCGTCCTGGTATTCGCCGGCCTTCAGGAAGCTGACCGCGGGCAGGTTGTTCGCGGCAACGGCCGCGTCGAAGTCGGAGGTGTCGTACTGGTGGTTGGCCTGGTCGGTCTTGCCGATCGCGGCCACCGACGACGGCGGCAGGTGCTTCGGGTTCGCGGTCGACTGGTAGTACTGGAACGGCTCGTGGTGCGGGCTGTAGTCGTTCACCGCGTTGCCGCCGACGTTGGTGTGCTGCGTACCGCAGACCGCCTTGTCGTTGGCCGTTCCGGTCGGCTTGAACCCGCCCTGGAACCAGCCCCAGGTGACGTGCTGCCGGTTCAGCAGGTCGCCGATGTTCTGCCCGTGCATCACGGCCAGGTTGTTCGCCGACTTGCCGTTGTTGTTCGAGCAGTCGTCGTAGTACGGGTCGGGGTCGTTGGTCATGGTCCCGATCCCGTTCGCGTCCGGCGACTGCACCGCGTACGCGTCCGTGGTCGGCTTGCCGGTCTTCGGGTCGATGGCCTGAACGCCGTGGGTCTGCCCGGAGATCAGGTTGATCGCGCCGGGCGTGGACGGACCGTACACACTGTCGAACGAGTTGTCGCTGAGCGCGTAGTGCTGGGCGTAGTTCCACATCGCGGTGACGGTGTTGCCGTCGTAGTAGTCCATCACCAGTCCGGGCTCGCCGAACAGTACGGGCTGGCCGGTGCACTTGTCCGTCTCGGTGTTCTCGACGAACTTGTCCATCTTGCCGCCGTTGACCGCCTTCTGCTCCGCGGAGTACCCGTGGTTCTGGTCGCAGGTCAGTGCCTGCGACGGCGCGAGGCGCTTCGGGTTGTACGCGTTCGGGTTGTTCGTCAGCAGCTGCTTGGACAGACCGTTCACCTTGGGCGTGTGGCGGGCCGGGGTGAAGGGCGTGCCGTTTTCGTTGGTGGCGTTGGGATACGTACCGAAGTAGTGGTCGAACGAGATGTTCTCGCCGAAGATCACCACCACGTGCTTGATCGGCGTGGTCGTCCGCACCGGGTGCTGGTACGCCGCGGCGTCCAGCTGGTACGCGGCGTTGGTCAGTTGATGAGTGGTGCCGCTGCAACCCGCAGCCAGCACCAGGCCGGAAGCGGCCGCGGCAGCCGTCGCCGCGACCCGGAGTCTTGCGCGCATGCCTTCTCCTTCTGGGTAACTCACTCCAGCAGCGACCTTGCGAAGTAGTCGTTGCCGTCCCGGACGCCGGGAAGTACAAAGAAGTAGCCGCCACCGACCGGCCGGATGTAGTCGGCGAGTGGCTCGTCGACTAGGCGTGTCTGCACGGCCTCGAACTGCCGGGCGATGTCCTGCTGGTACCCGCAGAACAACAGCCCCAGGTCCAGGTCACCGACCGAGTCGATGCCCTTGTCGTAGTTGTAGCCGCGACGCAGGAACTGACTGGAAGCCGTCTCCGGCGTACGCGGGTTGGCGCGGCGGATGTGACTGGTCAACGGGATCGCACCACCGGTCGGATCGGCCGCGTAGTCCGGGCTGTCGGTTTCGTGGTTGCCGTCCAGTGGTGCACCGGAGTCGCGGCGCCGGCCGAACATGTTCTCCTGCTCACCGATCGACACCCGGTCCCAGAACTCGACCAGCATCCGGATCTGCCGGAGTACTTGGTACGTGCCGCCCTCGGTCCAGGGTGGTTCGCCGTTGCCACGGCCGACCCAGACCAGTTTGTCGTAGTCCGACTCGGCCGGGTTGACGATGCCGTCCTTGAAGCCCATCAGGTTGCGGGGCGTACCGGATGGGCGCGGCGGGCTGTGGAAGCCGTCGATCCGCCAGCGGAGCTGCATTCCGCCGCGGGTGTGGCGGGCGAGGTCGCGGAGCGCGTGCAGGACGGTGTCGGTGTCGCTCGCGCAGAGTTGGAGGCTGAGGTCGCCGTGGCACAAGCTCGCATCGAGGGTGTCGTTCGGGAACTCTTTCATCGCGGTCAACTTGGCCGGCTTGCGGTCCTTCAGACCGTAGCGGTCGTCGAAGAGCGATGCGCCGACACCGACCGTGATCGTCAGGTCGTCGGCGGGCATGTCCGGTCCGAGTACGCCCGAGTCGGCCGGCGGCGCGGTGATCCCGACCGGCGGAAGCGCGCCGCCAGTAGTCAGTAACCGCGCCCGCTCGGTCAAGGTCCTGAACAAGTCCCTCAACTCACCCTTGCCCACAGCAACCACATCAAACGCCGCAAACACAGCCTGCCGCTGCTGCCCAGTAGTAACCCCAGCCTGACGCACCCCATGGAACGGAACCGGCTGCAGAGCACCCGCCGGCCCGGCGGCGGCCGTGGTCGAGTCGGCGACTGCCGCACCGGTGACAGCTGCCGCGCCGGCGCCCGCGAGCGCCCCACGCAGGAAAGAGCGACGGCCGACACCCCCGCGCTCAGGCTTCATCATCCTCTCCTGACTTCACAGAGGGTGGCTACTGGAGCGAGCAGCTCCAGGAGTTGGCCGACGGCGCCGTTCAGTTGTTCTCGGGTGGTGGGGTTGAGTTGGGTGACTGGGGTGTTTTGGTGGGCGGTCAGCAGGGCTCGTACGCGGGCCTCCCACTTCCGCACCTGAGGAAGCTCCGGGTAGCGCGGTTGGAGGACGGGATTGAGGATCGCGAGCACCGTCGCCGTACCGTTCAAGTTCGCCAGCGCGGTGTTCAGTGACGTACCGCTGCCCTGATCGTTCTCCCCGGTCAGCTCGAACTGCAGCGCGTTCTCCATGATCTCGTGCGCGCGCAGACCCAGATCATCCGGATCAACCTGCTCCTTCGGCAGATCAGCCTGCAACCCATGGACCGCGGCCGCCAACCGATCCACGACCGGCTTCAGCGCCGCGGCCGGCGCCCCGTGCCACAACCCCTTCTCCAACGGATGAAACCCCGCGTCCGCCCCGTCGATCTGATCCGCGAAGTCCCCGAACGCCCCATAAGCAGCCCCAAGCGAGTTGTACGCCAAGTGGGCGCCCAACCAGTCCACCCGAGCCGCCGCCAGATCCCCCGCACCCACATCGGCCCGCAACTTGTCCGTCTTCACCGCAAGCACAGCAACCCCGGACGCAACGGAAGCCTCGTACTTCTTCACCAACGGCAACATGTCGTTCTTCGTCACCGGAACCGCAGCCGCCCCACCAACACCGTCACCCGCCACCGCGACAGTCGGCCCCGTAATCGGATCCGTGTCCTCGATCAAACACCGGATCGCGTACTTTCCGGCGCCCAGCTGCACGTCCATCGGCGCGCTGGTGTTCGGCCCAAGGCCCTCCACCTCGCCGTACACCTTGCCGCTGCCGACCTCGACCAGATCGACCTCCGCGGCCGCGGACCCGGTGTTGTGCACGACGATCGTCTGCCGCCCCGCCTTCGGATCGCTCCAGCCCTGACCGCACTGACTCCGCGAGATCGCGATCCCCTCCGGCTCGCGCGCCGCGTCAGCCGAACTCTCCCAAGGCCGCCAGACCGCCACAACCGTGCCCACCAGAACCAGCGCGACAGCCACCGGCACTAGACGGGGTGTGCGCACGACGGGATGCTCCTGGGACTCGGCGGGCGATCGGCGATTTACATTCGCGGGCAATGCTAATCCCGCCACCCCCGCTGATGCCGAGTATTCGCGCGTCGCTCATCAACTGTTCGCAATCAGCGGCTCGACAGGAGGTGTCCGGCGGTGCCTAGTGCACCTGAGCGTGGATGGGCCGGCGTGTACGGCGTCTCGCCGGTGCACTACCTGTCGAGCTGCCGATGATCAGCGGCGGGAGGGCACCGGGACGCGACTGAGATCCGCAGCGACCACGATCTCGCCGGAGAACTCGGCTGCTGCCTCCGCGTGGAAGCGTTCGGGCTCCAGATAGCGCTGGGAGAAGTGCGTGAGGACGAGTTTGCGTACGCCGCACTCCGCCGCGACCCGGGCCGCCTGCCGCGCGGTGAGATGCCCGAACCGCCGGGCCAGCTCCGCTTCGGACGACAGGTACGTCGACTCGATCACCAGCAGATCGGCGTCTTCAGCCAACCGGAGTACGTTCTCGCACAACCGGGTGTCCATCACGAACGCGAACCGCTGCCCCGGCCGCGGCTCACTGACCTCTTCCAGACGAACCGTCCGGCCGTCGACCTCGATCGATCCGGCCCGTTGCAGTTCACCGACGGCAGGTCCGCCCACCCCGTACGCGGCCAGCTTGTCAGGCAGCATCCGCCGGCCGTCGGGCTCGATCAGTTGATAACCGAACGACTCGATCGGATGCTCCAGCCGGCGCGCCCACAGCTGACCGAACGATCCGACCGACAACAGTCCGTCCTCCTCGACCGGCTCCTCCAGCAACTCGGCCCGCTCGAAGAACGACGCCGCGTACCGCAACCGGGTGAAATACGTCTGCCCCGACGCCGGGTAGTGCGCGCGGACCGGATGCGGTACGTCATCCAGTGACAACCGCTGCACGATGCCGGGTACGCCGAGACAGTGATCGCCGTGGAAGTGCGTCACGCACAGTCGCGTGATCGCGCTCGCCGGCACCCCGGCGTACAGCATCTGCCGCTGCGTGCCTTCGCCCGGATCGAACAGGAAACCCTCGTCGTCCCAGCGCAGGAAGTACCCGTTCTGTGTGCGTTCCCGGGACGGCACCTGACTGCCCGTCCCGAGGACCACGAGCTCACGCAAGCGCGGCCACCAACGTCGACGACGACATATTGCCGCCGCAGGACACCACCGCGACCCGCTGCCCGGCCAGCTCGGTGCGCCGCTCCCGCGCTGCCGCGAATGCCAGCGCCGCGGAGCCTTCGATCAACTGATGCTCGGTGTCGATCACCAGCCGGAGCGCATCGCGGATCGCGTCCTCCTCGACCAGCACCCAGTCGTCCACCAGCTCACGGCACAGATCGAAGGTGATACTGCCCGGCTCGACACTGCCCGCCGTACCGTCCGAGAGGGTCTGCCGCGCGTCGACCTGGACGATCTCACCGGCGCGTACGGACGCGGCCATCGCGTCGTCGACGGCCGGCTGCGCGCCGTAAACCCGGATGCCGGGGAGGTGCTGTTTCAGTACGGCAGCGACACCACTGATCAAGCCGCCGCCACCCACCGACACCACGATCGCGTCGAGCGGCGCGGTGCCGACCTGTTCGAGGATCTCCACCGCGACGGTCCCCTGCCCGGCGATGACATCGAGGTCGTTGTACGGCGGCACGTACGTGAGTCCATGCTCAACCGCGTAAGCCCGCGCCTTCAGCTCCAGCGCACCGGTGTCGTTGCCTTCGGCCCGCAATTCCAGACCGAGGCGCCGGAGCGCGGCGACCTTGCCCGGGGCGGCGTTCTCCGGCAGGTACACGATGCCATGCCCGCCGAGCATCGCCAGCGCGTTGCCGACGCCGAGCCCGTGGTTGCCGGTGGACGCGGTGATCACCCCGGCTTCACGCTGCGCGTCGGTCAGGGTGAGTACCTTCGCCAGCGCACCACGCGCTTTGAACGAGCCGGTGCGCTGCTGGTGCTCACACTTCACCAGCACCTCGGCACCCAGCTCATCGCTACACGCGTCGTACCGGACGAACGGGGTCGGCGCCAAGTACTCCCGCAGCCGAGGAGCAACCCGCGCCGCCCGCTCGGCAATCTCAACCGACCCCGCCACACTCATAGCGTGCTCACTCCAGGCTCATTGAGGGCTCATTCGGCCGGGCTCAGGCTGGTGCCGAGGGCCTGCCAGTCGAGCACCGGGGCCGCGAGCTTGCTGATCGTGGCGAGCAAGCCCAGCCGGGCCGCCCGGAGCTCCGGGTCCTTGGCCATCACCAGGATCTCGTCGAAGAACGCGTTCACCGGCTCGACCAGCACGGACGCCGCCGCGACGAAATCAGCCAGCCCGGTCGGGGCCTCGCCGATCTTCTCGACCGCGCCGTGCAGCACGACCTCGGCCGGCTCGGTCAGCTTGCTCGAGTCGTACACCGCCTCGGTGCCTTCCGGAACGATCCGCCGCACCCGCTGCAACACCGCGACCAGATCAGCGAACTCGCTGTTCCCGACCAGCCCCTGCAGCGCCGTCAGCGCCTCGTCCGCCACCACCGGAGCAGTTGCCAACGGCAACACGGACGCGACCTGAAGATGGTCGTCCCCACGATCGATCAGCTGCTGCTCGTACCGCCGGACGGTGAACTCGGCCACCTCGGCGAGTGATTCGGCCGGCACCTCGATGCCCTGGGCACCGATCTCGTCGGCCGCGGCCTGTAGCCCGACCGGCAACGTGATTGCCCGCAGCTCCGGGTGCTCACGCAGGATCGCGACCACTCCCCCGGCCGCCCGCCGCAGCGCGAACGGGTCCGAGCTGCCGGTCGGCTTCGCGCCGATCCCGAACAGCCCGGCCAGCAGGTCGAAGCGATCCGCCAGCGCGAGCAGCGCACCGGGCGTGGTCGACGGCACCGGGTCGCCGGCCGATCGCGGCAACTCCATGTCGTACAGCGCTTGCGCGACGCCCTCGGTCTCACCGGCGCGGCGCGCGTACTCGCGAGCCATCGTGCCGGCCAGGCTGGTCAGCTCGACCACCATCTGCGAACCGAGGTCGAACTTCGCCAGCTCGGCGGCCCGCTTCAGCGTGGTCAGGTCGTCGCCGCCCAGCTCGATCTTCGCGGCCAGGGCCTGCGCGATCCGGCCGATCCGCCCGGCCCGGTCCGCCATCGATCCGAGCCGCTCCTCGAAGGCCAGCTTCTCCAGCTCGCCCTTCATCGACTCCAGCGGCGTGTCCAGATCCGCGCGCCAGAAGAACGCCGCGTCCTCGTACCGGGCTCGCAGCACCGCTTCATTGCCGCCCCGGACCAGGTCGGCGTCGACCGAACCGTTGGCGACGGCAACAAAGTGCGGAAGCAGCTTGCCATCAGCGTCGCGGACCGGCAGGTACCGCTGGTGCTTGCGCATCACCGTGGTCAGGATCTCGCTCGGCAGGTCCAGGTAGTCGGCCGAGAAGCCACCCAGGATCGGCGTCGGCTCCTCGATCAGGTTGACGATCTGGTCGACCAGCGCGGCCTCGCCCTCGACGTCGACCGTGCCCTGGACCTTCGCGGCCAGCTCGGCGGCCGCCTCGACGATCTGGGCGCGGCGGCGGGCCGGGTCGGCCTCGATCCCGTGGATGCGGAGCAGGTCCAGGTACCCCTCCGCGGACGCGATCTCCACCTTCGGCTGGGCCGCGGTCCGGTGTACGCGGGTGGTCCGGCCGGCCGCGAGCGACGACACCGAGACCGGTACGACCTGATCGCCGAGCAGTGCCACCAGCCAGCGGATCGGGCGGGTGAACGACAGGTTCGCGTCGTTCCAGCGCATGTTCTTGTCCGAACGCAGTCCGGCGACGATCTCCTTCAGTACGCCGCTCAGCACCTCGGCCGCGCCACGGCCCGGGTCCGGCTTCGTCACCGCGACGTACTCGACGCCGTCGACGTCCAGGTCGTGCAGCTCGCTCGCGTCCACGCCCTGACCACGGGCGAACCCGGCGGCAGCCTTGGTGACATTGCCGTCGGCGTCGTACGCGGCCGACTTCCGCGGACCGCGGACCACCCGGTCGGCGTCCGGTTCCCCGGCCTGCACTTCGGCGACGAACGCGATCACGCGGCGCGGCGTCGCGTACGTGGTGATCTTGCCGTGCCCGAGCCGGGTCGCGGCCAGCTTCTCCTCCAGCGCGGTCTGCACCGCCGCGGCCGTCTTGGTGACCTCCGACGGCGGCATCTCCTCGGTGCCGATCTCGAACGTCAGCTGCCGCGTCCCACTGCTCGCCGGGAACTCGGTCGGCTCCGCCGCCGCGGCCGGCAACTCGGCCAGGCCCAACGGGTGCTTCAGCTCTTCGCGGCGCTCGGCCCACAGCCGCGACACCTCGCGCGCCAGCGTCCGCATCCGCCCGAAGGCCTTCGCGCGCTCGGTCGTACTCACCGCGCCGCGGGCGTCCAGGACGTTGAACGTGTGCGAGCAGCGCAGCACCTGAATGTGCGCGGGCACCGGCAGCCGGTCGTCGATCATCCGGCGGGCCTCGTTCGCGTACTCCTCGAACAGGCGCTTCTGCGACTCCACATCGGCGTCGTCCAGGTAGTACCGGCTCATCTCGTACTCGGCCTGCCCGAACGCTTCCCCGTACGAGATGCCTGGCGCGTAAGCGATGTCCTTGAAGTGCGAGACGCCCTGCAGCGCCATCATGATCCGCTCGATGCCGTACGTGATCTCGACCGACACCGGGTCCAGCGTCATCCCGCCGGCCTGCTGGAAGTACGTGAACTGGGTGATCTCCAGGCCGTCCAGCCAGACCTCCCAGCCGAGACCCCAGGAACCGGTCGCCGGGTTGGCCCAGTTGTCCTCGACGAACCGGACGTCGTGCGCGTCGATGTCGATCCCGAGCGCGGTCAGGCTGTCCAGGAACAGTTCCTGCGGGTTCCCCGGGTCCGGCTTGAGCACGACCTGGAACTGGGTGTGCGTCTGCAGGCGGTTCGGGTTCTCGCCGTAGCGGGCGTCGTCGGGGCGGACACTCGGCTCGACGTACGCCACCCGCCACGGCTCCGGACCGAGCACCCGGAGGATGGTCGCCGGGTTCAGCGTCCCGGCACCGACCTCGGTGTTGAACGGCTGCACGACCATGCAGCCGCGGTCGGTCCAGTACTTCGTCAGCGCCAGCAGCGCGTCCTGCATGGTGAGCACAACAAACCTCATGCCATCGTCCGAGGGAGTATCCGGTCGGAAAGTCTATCGGTGCGCCTGTCTAGAGTTGTCCGGTGACCTGGCCCCGACAGGCAGCGGTAGTCCGCTAGTCCTCGTCCCCCGCTCCCCGGCGCCGCCCCGGCGTCCGGGTGAGCCGTGCTGCCCATCTTCACTTCGCACTGGCAGGGACGACTCATGGACCACGTCATCACGGTCGACGACAGCATCTCCGCGCACCGGGCCCTCCGCCTGATCCGGCGCGGTTCCACACTTCTTTGGAAAGGTGATTTCCAGAACGCGAAACAACTTCTGGCCGCGCTCGGGCGGCGGATTCCGGCGGAGCGAGGCGGTTCGTTCCAGGCTCAGCGGCGGCGGGCGGCCGAGCGGGCGCGCGTACTGAACGCGCTGGTGGTTCCTCTTGTCGGGCATCAGGTCCTGCTGCGGCGGGCGCCAGATGTACGAACGGCGTGCGATCAGGCGTATGGACCGGCTCAGGGCGATCGGGCGGTGCCGTTGCGGGAACTGCTCGGGGTGATCGGGGCGCATCAGTTGCGGGTTCGTGGGGTGTACGTACCGGCTTTGGGTGCACGTGTTCATCCGCATTACGGAGTGTTCGCGCCGACGCGATCTGAGTACGCCGACCTGGTGGTTGGGCAACCGCTTCCACGCGTACGGACGGCCTTTGACATCGGGACCGGTACCGGGTTGCTGACGGCTCTTCTGTCGAAGCGTGGAGTTCCGGAGGTGGTTGCGACGGACAACAATCCGCGGGCGGTGGAGTGTGCCCGCGAGAACCTCGCGCGGCTGGGCGTACGCGCCGGTGTGGTTGAGACCGACCTGTTCCCGGCGGGGCGGGCGGACTTGATCGTGTGCAATCCGCCGTGGATTCCGGCGGTGCCGCTGACGATGCTGGATCACGCGGTGTACGACGAGGACAGCCGGATGCTGCGGGCGTTTCTCCGCACCGCCGGGGAGCATCTCGAACCGGGTGGTGAGGTCTGGCTGATCTTGTCCGATCTGGCCGAGCGGTTCGGGCTACGCGAGCAGGGCGAACTGCTGGAGATGGTGCGGGCGGGTGGATTGCGGGTCGCCGGACGGACTGATGCGGTCCCTCGGCACGGGCGGGCGCGGTCCGGGGAACTGACCACGCTCTGGCGGCTGACAGCATGATCGCGCCCAAGCGCCGGCCGTGCGGTGAGGCGAACGCGGTGCACCGGGCCCGGTCGGTGGTTGCGTACGCCGGGTTGCTGATGTTCTATCGGCGGGGTGACGGTTACGGATGCGCACGGGGCGATCGATGCGGTGTGGCGGATCGAGTCGGCGCGGATCATCGCGGGTGTGGCCCGGATCGTGCGGGATGTCGGTCTGGCCGAGGAACTGGCTCAGGACGCACTGGTGGCGGCGCTGGAGCAGTGGCCCGAGTCCGGCGTACCGAAGAATCCGGGCGCCTGGCTGATGACGATCGCCAAGCGCCGCGCGATCGACCTGATCCGGCGCAAGGAGACGTACCAGCGCAAGCTCGCCGAAATGGGCCACGAGCTCGAGATCGACGGCGAGAGTGTCGAAGACGACGTAGAGGCGATCCTCGAGGACCACATCGAGGACGACCTGCTCCGGCTGGTGTTCACCGCCTGTCACCCTGTCCTCACCATGGACGCCCGGGTCACGCTGACCCTGAAGCTGCTCGGCGGCCTGAAAACCGACGAGATCGCCCGGGCGTTCCTCGCGCCGGAGGCGACGATCGCGCAGCGGATCGTCCGGGCCAAGCGCAACCTCGCCAAAGCCGGCGTCGAGTTCGAGGTGCCGTCCGGCCCGGACCTGCTGGAGCGGCTCTCGTCGGTGCTCGAGGTCGTGTACCTGATTTACAACGAGGGGTACTCCGCGACCGCCGGCGACGACTGGATGCGCCCGGCGCTGGCCAACGAGGCGATGCGGCTCGGCCGGCTGATCGCGGAGCTGATGCCGACCGAGCCCGAGGTGCTCGGGCTGCTCGCGCTGATGGAGCTGCAGTCGTCCCGCGCCAACGCCCGCACCGGCCCCGACGGCGAGCCGGTGCTGCTGCTGGACCAGGACCGCCGCCGCTGGGACCGGCTGCTGATCCGCCGCGGGCTCGAAGGCATCGAGAGGGCCTGGGCGCTGGAGAAACCACCCGGCCCGTATCTGCTGCAAGCCGCCATCGCCGCCTGCCACGCCCGCGCGGCCGACCCCGAAGACACGGATTGGGCGCGGATCGCCGGCCTGTACGCGGTCCTTGCGCAGGTCGCGCCGTCGCCGGTGGTTGAGCTGAACCAGGCGGTCGCGATCTCGATGGCGTTCGGTCCGGCGCGCGGTCTGGAGGCGGTGGATCTGCTCGCGGACGACCCGTCGCTGAAGGACTACCACCTGCTGCCGAGCGTACGCGGCGACCTGCTCTTCAAACTCGGCCGCTTCGCCGAGGCCCGCGCCGAGTTCGAGAAGGCCGCCGGGCTGACCCGCAACGAACGCGAACGCAAACTCCTCCTCGAACGGGCAGCCGCCAGCCAAGCCGACTGACCCCGCGGGCGGCCACTCCGCGGGGACGGTTATTCCGCGGCGTGCAGGAGCACGGCGACCTGGGTACGGTTCGCGGCGCCGAGCTTCGCCATCAACCGGGTCAGATGCGCCTTGACCGTCGCCGTACTGAGGTAGAGCTCGGCGGCGATCTGCCGGTTGGTCAGCCCACGGGCGATGGCCGCGGCGATCGCCTGTTCGCGGTCGGTCAGGGTGCCGAGCAGTTCGCGCGCGCGGTGCCGGTCGTCGTCCGGGGTGGTGACGTGCCGGATCAGTCCGGCGAGCACGCTCGGTGACAGCACCGGTTCACCGGCGGCGGCCCGGCGGACGGCGGCCACGATCTCGGCCGGCGGCGTGTGTTTGAGCACGAACCCGGCCGCACCGGCGCGCAAGGCCCGGACCACTTGGTCGTCGGCGTCGTACGTCGTCAGCACGATCACCGCCGGGCCGTCCGGCCGCTCGTGCAACCGAGCGGTCGCGGTGATGCCGTCGGTGCCGGGCATCTTGAGGTCCATCAGCACCACCTCCGGCCGGGTCTTCGCGACCAGAGCCGGCACGTCCGCGCCGTCCTCCGCCTCCCCGACCACGGTCAGCTCGGGTACGCCACCGAGCATCGTCCGCAGCCCCATCCGGACCAGCGGATCGTCATCGACGAGCAGCACCCGCACGGGCCGTTCCGCAGCCGCGCTCATGGCGCCAAGGGTAGCCAGGCGGCCAGCCGGAAGACCCCGCCGGACGCCCCGCAACTCAACCGTCCGCCCAGCAGATCGACCCGCTCCCGCAGCCCGATCAACCCAAGCCCAGCCCCCGGCAGCCCATCCGCCGCACCACCACCCGTCTGCCGCGGCACCCCGGTTTCCGGTGGCCCGCCCACACCGCCATCGAGGTGCTTCGGGGTATGCGTCAGATCGTTGCTGATGGCCACCGTCAGCCCGTCACCGGCGGTGATGTCGATCCGCACTTCCTGTCCCGGCGCATGCTTGCGCGCGTTGGTCAGCCCTTCCTGCACGACCCGGTACGCCGTCCGTCGCACCGCCACCGGAATCTCCACCTCCGGCAACGATCCGGCCCGTACCGGCTGCCCGGAACGAACCGCCGCCTCGATCAGCTCACCGATCCGGTGCACATCAGGCGCCCGCGGGTCCACCTCCGGAGGCAGGACGTCGTCCCGGAGGACCCCGATCACCTTCTGCAGATCGGTCAGGATGTCGTGCGACGCACCGCGAATCACCTCCGCCGTCGCGGCCACCTCCGCGGCCGGCGCGTCCGGCCGGAACGCCAGCGCCCCGGCGTGCACGCTCAGCAACGAGATCCGATGCGCGAGCACGTCATGCATGTCACGGGCGATCCGTAGCCGCTCGGACCGCCGGGCGTTCTCGATCCGCGCCTGCTCCTCGGCCGCGGCCCGCCGGACCCGCTCCGCCGCTTCCCGCGCGAGCCGCAGCCGGAGCCGGAGAAACAGCCCGAGCTCCACCGCGCCGATCAGGACCAGCACCCCGAAGATCGGCCAGTACGTCGCGAAGCCCTGCCGCAGCACCAGGTTCACCGTCACCGCGGCCAGCGCGAACCCGGACACCGCCAGCGCCTGCTGATACCGCCGCCGCACCATCACCGCCGCGATCGCCGCGGCCGAACCGGAAGTGGTACTGACCGCGGTCAGCACCAGCAGCACCGCCACCACCGGAATCGGCCACCGCCGCCGAACCATCAGCAACGCCGGACCGGCAGCCGCGCTCACCGCATCGAGCACGATCCAGGCGCGTACGGGCTGTGGGTCGGCCACCAACTCGGCCGTCAGGGTCGCCGCCGCCACCAGGTACGCCAGCAGGGTCAGGCCGACGTCGGCAAGCCACTGCCGACGCGGCCACGGCTGTTCATCCGAGTCGTCCACCTTCCCGAGAGTAGAAGGAATCCGGACCGCCGTGACCGGATCGTCGACGGTTGGCCAACCGAACTAGCCATCTGGCTACTGCTGCCTGCCGGGGATGCACACCAGGCTCGATCCCATGATCAGAAGCCTTCTCTCCGCAGCGCTCAGCCTGCTGATTGTCCTTCCCGGCGGCACAGTTCAGGCCGCCGGCGCGGTTCAGACCGGCGGCGTGGTTCCGACCGGTGGCACAGTTCAGGCCGGCGGCGCGGCGCATCCCGGGCCGGCCGTCGTACGCATCGCCGATGGACTCCTGCGCGGTGCGACCGGGGCGTCCACAGTCACCTTCCAGGGCATCCCGTACGCCGCTCCCCCGGTCGGCGCGGCGCGCTGGACGGCACCACGCCCGCCGGCGCCATGGTCCGGCGTACGCGACGCGACCAAGCCGACGCCGTACTGCCCGCAAACCGGTGGTGACGGGCAACCGCTGTCCGGTACGTCCGAGGACTGCCTCTACCTCCATATCACCGTGCCGAAGGCAGTGGCGAGCAAACCGCGACCGGTGATGGTGTGGTCGCACGGCGGTGGGTTCAGCTCCGGTTCGGGGAGTCAGCATGTACCGACCTCGCTGGCGACCGAGGGCGACGTGATCGTGGTGACGGTCGACTTCCGGATCGGGGTCTTCGGCAACTTCGGCCTGTCCGGGCTGCCCGGATCGGGCACCTTCGGGTTGCAGGACCAGCAGGCCGCGTTGCGTTGGGTCCGGAAGAACATCGGCGCCTTCGGCGGCGACGCGCGCAACGTGACGCTGTTCGGCGAGTCCGGCGGAGGGGTCGGGACCTGCGGACTGCTGACCTCACCAGGTACCCGCGGGCTGGTCGACCGGGCGATCATGCAGAGCGGTTCGTGCCTGCTGAACTGGCCGCGCAACGGCCTGGGCATGGGCATTCCGGCCGGTTCGTTCTGGCAGCCGGCGGCCCAGGTGCGGCGTACCGGCCGGGCGGCTGCCGCGCGGTTGGGCTGCCGCGGTACGAGTGCGGCGGTGCTGCACTGTCTGCGCACCCTGGACACGGCCAAGGTGTTCACCGAATCGAACGCCTTCGGCTCCGTTGCCTATGGCAATCCGACGCTCCCGCTGGAACCCGGCAAAGCGCTCCAACTCGGGCTGTTTCCGCGCATTCCGGTGCTGTCCGGACACACCAAGGACGAGGCCCGCGCGATCGCGGCCGTCGCGGAACTACTCGGTGATCCGGTGACGGCCCGCAACTACCCGACCCGGCTGAAGGAGGCCTTCGGTCCGCGAGCGCGTGCTGTGCAGGCGGCGTACCCGGTGTCGGCCTACCGGGGCAAGCGCGCCGCCGCGCTGGCCTGGTCGGCGATGGACACCGATCGGGTCTGGGCCTGCACCCAGCAGGCGACGACCGCTGCCTTCGCCCGGCACACGACGGCCTATGCCTACGAGTTCGCCGACCCGGCAGCGCCCGGCTATCTCCCGTTCCCGGCCGGCTTTCCGACTGGTTCGTCGCACGGATCGGAGCTCAACTACCTGTTCAACGCCGCCGGCGGGCCGCCGTACTGGCTGACTCCAGCCCAGGAGCGGCTCGCCGGCCAACTACGCCGCTACTGGACGAACTTCGCCCGTACCGGCAACCCGAACGGCCCTGGCACCCCCAACTGGCCGCAATGGCCGAGCACCCAGGTCCTCGCGCCGGGAGCCACTCACCCGCTCGACGACCGCGGCAACCACCACTGCGACCTCTGGAATCGTTGATGTGATCCACGACACATATAGTCGAGGCTGATCCTGTGCGGTCGACGCAGGGGTGAGACGGTCACCCTGAGCAGGAGGAAATCATGGACATCGCGGTTTCGAAGGACGGGACGAAGATCGCGTACGACCGGCGGGGCAGCGGGCCCGCGCTGGTACTGGTCGACGGCGCGCTGTGCAGCCGGGCGCAAGGGCCGATGGCTGAGCTGGCCGAGCTGCTGGCGGAGCGGTTCACGGTGTACAACTACGACCGGCGCGGGCGGGGCGATTCCGGGGACGCGGGTGAGTACGCGGTCGAGCGGGAGATCGAGGACCTGGCTGCCGTGATCGAGGCGGCCGGTGGGTCAGCGTTCGTGTACGGGTCGTCGTCCGGTGCCGCGCTGGCGTTGCGGGCGACCGCGGCCGGGTTGCCGGTCGAGAAGCTGGTCGCGTTCGAGCCGCCGTACGTGGTGGACGACAGCCGGAAGCAGATCCCGCGGGACTGGGTCGCCCAGTTGCGCGGGCTCGAGGCGGGCGACGCGATCAAGTACTTCTTCACCAAGGGGATCGGGCTGCCCGCGATCTTCGTCACGATGATGAAGCTGATGCCGGCCTGGAAGCCGATGAAGGCGATCGCGCACACGCTCCCGTACGACGCCCAGGTCCTTGGCGACAACTGCTTCGGCGGCCCGATGGACGCGTCGCAGTGGACGCCGATCGATCAGCCGGTGCTGGTGGTGAACGGCGGCAAGAGCCCCGCATGGATGAAGACATCCACCCGAGCCCTGGCAGCCGCCATCCCCACCGCCCAGCACACCGAGATCCCCGGCCAAACCCACGTGATCAAAGCAGCCGCAATCACCCCAGCAATCGCCGCCTTCTGCCAGTGACGGTGACTGCGTCGGCGCTCGCAGAGCCAACCGGCGACGACAGACCGCGTCAGCGCTCACAGAGCCAACCGGTGAGAGCGTTCCGGCCTCGCCGCCTAACCGCCCGCCCGCGCCCGCGGAGCGGGCGCGGGCGGGCGCGGGCGGGCGCGGGCGGGCGCGAGGTGGGTGCCGCAACGGCGCTCAGACGCTGGTACTCAGCACCCCGCGATCGAGCTCCCGGGTATCAAGCGCCTAGGGCGCCGGCAACCAGCTCGTGTGGTCAGGCGCCGGTGATGAGGGCGGCTGCGCCGGAGCGGGCGGCGTCGAAGCGGGCCTGGGCGTCGGCCCAGTTCACCACGTTCCACCACGCCTTGACGTAGTCCGGCTTCACGTTCTTGTACTGCAGGTAGAACGCGTGCTCCCACATGTCCAGCATCGCGATCGGGATCTGGCCGGCCGGCAGGTTGCCCTGCTGGTCGTACAGCTGGTGGATCAGCAGCTTGCCGCCGAGCGCGTCCCAGCCGAGGATCGCCCAGCCGGAGCCCTGGATGGTGGTCGCGCTCGCGGTGAAGTTCGCCTGGAAGCTGTCGAACGAGCCGAAGAACTCGTCGATCGCGGCACCCAGCTCGCCGTCCGGCTTGTCGCCGCCGTCCGGGGACAGGTTCTTCCAGAAGATCGAGTGGTTGACGTGCCCGCCGAGGTTGAAGGCGAGCGTCTTCTCCAGCCCGACGATCGCGCCGAAGTCACCCTTGTCGCGGGCCTCGGCCAGCTTGTCCAGGGTGTCGTTCAGACCCTTCACATAGGTCGCGTGGTGCTTGTCGTGGTGCAGCTCCATGATCTCGCCGGCGATGCTGGGCGCCAGGGCGCTGTAGTCGTACGGGAGGTCTGGAAGCGTGTACGTGGTCAACTCTGCTCCTTCGTCGGGGCCCACTGGGCCGATATCTGCGATGTCCTCAGCCAGCGACACCAGCTTGAAACTTCAACCACGGTTGAGGTCAAGGCGCCACGCGGGCAACGCGGCATCTTCGACCGGTGCCCGGTACGACCGCGATCAACACACTCGCGCACACACCGGACACCCCCAGCTTCACATACTCACCCCGACGATCCACGCGGGAGTCTCACCGCGACTGGTGAGCGGCCTTCAGCTCCACCCGCAGGGCCCCGGCGAACACCTCGGGCGCGTCCGCGAAGCCGGTGTGACCGCCGGGGAAACGGGTCGGCTCGATCCCGAGCCGAGCGGCCAGCGCAGTGGACGTACGGTCGCACAGCTGCCCCGTCGAGTCAGCACCGATCCCAACCACGATCCTGGCCGTACGCAACTGATCGATGTCCGGCCGCCAGCTGATGCTCTCGCGCATCTCGTGCGCGAACCAGAACCGCTCCGCCGCGACCTCCTGCGGGTCACGCTCGCCGCCGAACATCTGCTCGATCGCCTCGTCCGGCACGTACATGTTCGCCAGCGCGAAGAACTGCTTCCACGCACCGGTCACGTCACCGGCGAGGTAGTCGGCCATCATCTTCTCTGACTTTTTCAGCAGCTCATCGGCGTCCGGGAGGAGCCGATCGAGCGGCGGCTCGTGCGCGATCACGGTACGGATCAGCTGCGGGTACGCCTGCGCCAGCGCCAGCGCGGTGACTGCCCCGCCGCTGGAACCGAGGACGACGGCCGGTCCGGCGTTGACGTGCTCGATCAGCCGGGCCAGGTCATCGGCGCGCTGCTCCGGCGTGGACGTACCGCCGGGTGCGAGCGTGCTGCGTTTCACACCGCGCGGGTCATGTGTCAGCACGGTGTAGTCGGATGCGAGCAGGCCGGCCAGCGGCGCGAACGCGTCGGCATCCATCGGTGCACCGATCAGGACCACCAAAGGTCCCGCGCCGTGCAGTTCGTAGTACAACTCCGCCTCGGGAACCACCAGTGTGTTGTTCATGTCCCTTCCACGAGCGGACCCGGCGGAAATGGACAGGTGGTTCCCGAGGATCTCAAATCAGCGCTGAATCAGTGCTGGAAGAGGTCCGAGTCGAAGTCGGCTTCCTCGACGACCCGGCGCACCTCGACCTCGCCGTCGAGTGCCTCGGCCAGCCGGGCGGCCCACTCGATCGCCTCGTCCCGGTTCCGGACCTCGACGACGATCACGCCGCCGACCAGTTCCTTGGTCTCCGCGAACGGGCCGTCGGTGACGGTCCGGCGCCCGTCCGCCACCTTCACCCGGGCCCCGAGTGAGCTGCGGTGCACGCCCTCGGCGAACAGCAGCACCCCGGCCTTGGACAGGTCCTCGACCACCTTGCCGACCCCTTCCGCCACCTCCGGCCCCGGCAACTTTCCGGCTTCGCTGTTCCCGTCGGCCTTGTTGATGATCATGTAACGCATTGCGGCTGCTCCTCGTCTTCGGTCGATCCCTTACTCTCACGTCGAGCGAGCCACACCAGGATCGACACCCGGCCTCAGATCATTTCCTTCGTCAGTTCGTACAACTTTCGCGCCGCCTGCGGGTCGAACGTTTTCAACCTCGGATCGACCGGCCGGCCCACCGCGCGCAGGATCAGCCGCTCGTCCGGCTGATCGTCCAGCACCGCGAGTGTGTCCCGCACGCTCTCCGCCGGCGGCTTCGCGAACAGCGCGGCACTCACCTTGGCCAGCGCGCGCAACGGTTGCGGCAGGTGGTTGGTACCACTCTTCGTGTACGGCGGCTGAATGCCGAAGTACTTCGTCCGCCCATCGGGGTGGTTCTGCAGGTAATGCACCGCCAGCAGGTCATTCGCCCGCCCGCCACTGATCGTCGCCTTCACCATGCTGTACTTCCCCGCGAACTGCAGGTCGTCCCAGTTGACCGCACCTTTGGTGATCCCGGTGGCGCCCAGGTTGGCGATGATCGGGCTCTCGCCGCGTTCCAGCAGGTCGGTCAGGCCGTAGCTCAAGATGAAGCGGCTCAGGTAATAGAGCACGAACGCACCCTCCAGCCCGTCAACGGTCTCCCGGCGCTTCACGAACGGCACCATCGCGGCCAGTACCAGTACATCGAGCTTGTCGTACCGGCTCTGGATCTCCTTGATCACGCGGTGGTTCTCGGCGACGGACAGCAGATCAGCCTGCAGGAACGTGGCAGTCCCCGGCAGTTCCCGGGCGGCAACCAGCAGGTCCGCGCCGCGCGACGGCGTACTGCCGATCACCGTGACGCTCGCACCGGCCCGCAGGTAGTGCAGCGCGATCTCCCGGCCCATGCCGGTGGTACCTCCGGCCACCACGACGTTCTTCATTCGCCAGCTCCTAAGTCATCGATCGGTGACTTAGACCGTAGAGCCGGTCCCGGTACGATGTCAACGAGCGATGACTTAGGAGGGCGGATGGCGCACAAGCGGGACCGGGAGGCGACCCGGGCGAAGCTGCTGGAGTGCTCGCGGCTGCGGTTCGCCCGCGACGGGTACGACGGCACCAGCGTCCGTGACGTGGCCGGTGACGTCGGGGTCGATCCGGCGCTGGTGTTCCGCTACTTCGGCTCCAAGTCCGGGCTGTTCACCGAGGCGATGGCCGGGTCGTCGGAGCCGGTGATCCTGCCGGACGGGCCGGTCGAGGAGCTGCCGGCCAAGCTGATGCGGCAGCTCGTGTTCGAGGACTGGGCCGAGTACGCCGGCGAGCACCCGCTGATCGCGATGCTCCGCTCGGCCGGTCACGAGGACATGAAGGACCGCCTCCGTCAGCAGGTGTGCGAAGGCTACCTGGACGTGCTGTCAGACCTTGCCGAGGGCAACGAGGACAAGAATCTCCGGACCGAGCTCTTCGCCGCCTGGCTGCTCGGCATCGGCATCCTCCGGACCGCCGTCGGCACCCCCACCCTCGCCAAAGCCACCGAGGACGACCTCCGCCCCCACCTCGCCACGGTCGCCGAAGCACTCTTCGGCCGTGAGGTGCCAGTGGATTAGTTCGGCTGGTCGCCGTTCGGGTGGTAGGCGCAGGCGTCGGCGAGATCCTGGGTGGGACCTGGGGTCGGCGTCGTGGCCGGGGTTGTCGGTTTGCGAGTGGAGCTGGGCTTCGGCGCCACCGGCGTGCTGGTTGCCGCGGGCGTGCTGGTGGCCGGCGGCGGCGTGGACTCCAGCGCGGTCTGTACGGTCTCGCGCAGCGCCTTGTAGTCCGGGTGCAAGTACTTCAGCCGCAGCTTCTCCGGGTCCAGCGTCACGTTCGACACCGTCCCGGCCTTCACCTTCAGCGCGAGCTCCACCAGCGCCGGCAGCAGTTCCTGCGGGATGTCGGTACGGAGCAAATGCTGACCGGCCTTCGCGATCGCCTTGTACTTGGTGACCAGCGTCTGCGGGTCCGCCGCGTCGACAATGCTCTTGATCACGCAGCGCTGCCGGATCTGCCGCTGGTCGTCGTCGGCACCGTACCGGCCGCGGGCGAACCACAGCGCGTGCCGCCCGTCGAGGTGCTGGTTCGGGCCGGGCTCGATCCATTCCTTCGGCGGGATGTGCGAGCTGCTGACGCCGCCCATCGCGACCCGCTCGTTCACGTTCACCTTGATCCCGCCGAGCGCGTCCACGATCTCCGGGAAGCTGCGCAGGTTCACCTGCAGGTAGTAATCCAGCTTCAGCCCGGTCGCTTCACCGACCGACTGCTTCACCACGTCCGCGCCCTCGTTGTCGGACGGGCCGAGGATGCCGGGATGCGCGTCCGGGATGTTCTGGTACATCGCGGTCAGCATCCACTCCAGCCGCCCGTCCAGGCTGAGCCCTTCCTTGCCGAAACCGTCCGGGTAGAACTTGGACAGCGGCGAGTCGGCCGGGAACGGCATGAAGGTCAGGTTCCGGGGCAGTGAGATCAGCGCGGTGTTGCCGGTCTTGGTGTCGATGCTCGCGACGATCACCGTGTCCGTCCGCACCCCTTCGCGGTCCGGTGCGTCGTCGCCGCCGAGCAGCAGCAGGTTCAGCCGCGGCCGGTCCTCCCACGGGTCCTTGACGTTGACGACGGTCGGGCGGGTCGCGCTCTTGCTCTCGGCCTGCCCCTCGAACACGTCCTGCACGAGCGTCCGCTGGGCCAGCACGGTCTGCACGCCGATCGCCGACGGCGCCGCGACCGCGAAGCACAACAGGCCGACGAAGGCCGCCCCGAGTACGCGTCCGCCGGCACTACCCGTTGCCGGACGCAACGAACGGTGCGAGGCGACGATGACCACGATCCAGAGCATCGCGAGCAGGCCGATCAGGATCGAGGTCTGCAGCAGCCGGCTCGGTACGACCATCGCCGCGAGTACTTCGTCGCGGCGGGTCAGCCCGACGTACACGCCGAGCCCGACCAGCCCGAGGAACACGGTCAGTACGAACGCACCGATCCGCCGGCGACCACCGATGATCAGCCCGGCCCCTGGAAGCAGTGCGCCGACCAGGGTCAACCCCAATAGCCTCGGCATCGACCGTTCCTGGCCCGCGTGCGCACGTCTCCCCATGGCTCCCCTGTCGCCGTCCACCACCTCCAGTGTGCGCCACACACCGCACCCCTTACCTCTTCAGACGTGTTACACAGTTATTCGGTTGTCCATCTGCCCGATCGGGCAGGTAAGTTCGGCGGTCGTGCGATTACTGATGCTGGGTGGAAACGGGTTTGTCGGGCGCGCGATCGTGGCGGACGCGCTGGCGCAGGGGGCCGAGGTGACGTCGTTCAGCCGCGGGCAGAGCGGGTCGGTGCCGGCCGGGGTGACGGAGCTGATCGGCGACCGGTCGACCGGCGATTACTCGGCGCTGGGGAGCGGCGAGTGGGACGCGGTGGTCGACCTCAGCGCGTTCCGCACCCGCGAGGTCGACCAAGCGATGGAGGTCCTCGGCGATCGGGTCGGGCGGTACGTGTTCGTGTCGAGCCATGCGGTGTACGAGCGTGGTCTCCCGCCCGGTACCGACGAGACCGCGCCGCGACGGGAGCCGATGCGGGATGCGGATGAGCTCACCAACGACACCTACGGGCCGTGCAAGGTGGCGTGTGAGGACGACGTGGTCGAGCGGTACGGCGCGCGGGCGACGCTGGTACGCCCTGGCAAGGTGACCGGTCCGGGTGATTCGTCGGGCACGGTCCTGTACTGGATTCGGCGCGGTGCGCGCGGCGGGCGGGTCGCGCTGCCGACGAAGCCGGAGCAGCCGTTGCAGTTGATCGACAGCCGGGATGTCGGGCGGTTGGTCATGCAGTTGATCGCTGATGAGCGCGACGGTGCGTTCAACGCGGTCGGTCCGGAGTCGACCCTCGCGGAGCTGATCGAGGTCGCGGCGGAGTTGGCGGGTACGACGGTTGAGCTCGTACCTGTTCCCGCGGATGCGACGCGGTTCCCGCTGGTCGAGCCGGAAACCGAATGGAACGGCCGACGACGCAACCCCGCGAAGGCACGAGCAGCCGGGATGCCGGTCACCCCACTCCGGCAGACAGTCGCCGACATACTCACCTGGGACGAAACCCGAGGCACCCCAGCGCTGACCATCGGCCCAACAGCAGAACAAGAAAACCAGCTGCTCGCGCAGCGCTAGCGCGGGCGGGGTGAGGGCGGCGACGGACCGCGGCGCGCGGCGTCCGGGCGCGGCGTGCGGCGCGCGGCGTGCGGCATGCGGCATGCGGGGCGCGGCGGGTGCGGCGTGCGGCATGCGGGGCGCGGCATGCGGGGTGCGGCGTGCGGCATGCGGGGCGCGGGGTGCGGCGTGCGGACCGCGGTGCGTGGCGTGGGGCGTGGGTGCGCCGGGCAACCCCTATCGCGTACCGAAGGACGGGTAGTGGTCGGCGCCTTCGTCGGAGCCTGAGCGTGCTGCACCCGCGGCCGGTGGTCGCCTGCCGGACCACTACCCGTTCTTCGGTACCGGTCAGGCGACCGCCCAGGTGCGCGGGGCGCGGTGGCGGCTAGTCCGGGAGGGCGAGGGTTTTGCCGGCGTCTCGGGCGGCGTTGATCGAGCGGGTGAGGGTGTCTTTCAGAGCGTTCGCTTCGTCGGCGAAACCTTCGACGAGCGACGTGTCGCCAGCCGGTTCGGTCCGGGCCAGCAGCTCGATGTAGCGATCGCCGTCGCTCAGTGCGGCCTCGGCCCGAAGTGCGGCATCGGCGGAGCGTACGCGGTCGGCGTACCGATCGAGTAGATCCACTTTCCGCCGGATCGCGTCGACCGACAACGCCAGCGCCCGCCGCTGCGGTCCCAGTACCGCATCCAGCTCGGCAGTCGCCATCCCCCGCGCGACGTCCTGCTGCCGCGCCCGCAACACGGTCTGCTCGCGCAACACCTGCGCGATGTCCCACAACTGCTCCGGCAAGACCAGCTCGTTCTTCACGTCGTCGAGCAACCCGCGCCGGGTAACCGTTGCCTCAAGCACCGTTTTGACCGCGCGCTGCGCCCGCCCCAGCAACGCCCCGGCCGCGTCGTCGAAGTCCTCCGGCAGCAGGTACTTCCGGTGCTGTACCCGGACCGCCTTGTGCCCGCGATCCTCGGCCATCGTCTTCACCACGATCCCGCCGGTGGCGAGCACCGCGACCCCGGCCAGCGCCACCGAGATCCACCCGGCCACCGCGGTCGGCAGCGTCGCGGCCATCACGATCAGCGCGAAGATCCAGCCCCCGACGCACACCCCGATCCACACCAGCAACGTGCCGAACGTACTCCCCGGCGCCGCCGACCAGGACGTCTGCCGCCGCGGCCGGGGCGCGTCCGCCGCCACGAACAACTCCGGCCTGCGCTCGTACAACCGCCGTACCTGGTCCGGCACACCCGGCGCGAACACTGGCTCCATCGCCACCTCCGGAGTCGTTGTCAGTACTCAGCGTAGCCGTACCGACAGTCCGTCGAGGAAGACGCCGAGGCCGAATTCGAACAACTTGTCCAGGTCGTAGTCGAAGTCGAAGTCGTCGGCCAGCAAGTCGCCGAAGGCGGTCAGGTTGCCGGCCGCGATCATCGCCGCCAGCTGGTCGCCCTGCCGCAGCACCCACTCGTCGGCCGTCACGCCGGTGTCCTGCTCGGCCTGCGCCTCGGCTTCCATCACCAGCGCGATCCCGCGCACGTACGCGAACAGGCTGATCATCGTCGACAGCGCCGCGCTCTTCTCGAAACCGCGCAATGCCCCGAGCACCGCATCGGTGTGCGGCAACAGCTGCGGTACGAGTTGCGGCCGGCTCAAACTGATCGCACTGGCCAGCCAAAGATGCTTCCGGTACGCCGCCCAATGCACCCGTGCGACCGCCGCGATCGCGTCCCGCCACTGCGCCGGCACCGGCCCCAACGGGAACTCCCCGATCGCCGTGTCGACCATCTGTACGACCAGCGCGTCCTTCCCGCCGACGTACCGGTAGAGCGCCATCGTCGACACCCCGAGCTCGGCCGCGATCCGCCGCATCGACAACGCGGCGAGACCTTCCGCGTCGGCGATCGCGATCCCCATCTCCACCACTTCGGCGCGGTCCAGGTCGAGCGAACCGTCCGGCAGCACCCGCCGCTCCGGCGCGGACCCGTCCGGACGGCGAGCACGCGGCGGCGGACCCACCACGGTCCCGACGCCCGGCGACGGATGCACGAGCCGCTCCTGCTGCAGCACCTGAAGTGCCTTGGTCGCGGTCGCCATCGCCACGCCGAAGTCGCGGACCAGAGCCCGCGTCGACGGCACCCGCTCGCCCGGACGCAGCTCCCCGTCCTCGATCCGCTGCCGCAGCTCCGCGGCGATCGCCAAGTACGGCGCCTCAGTCATCGAGCCTCCCAAACTAGTGCGCATACATCGTACGCGCACTAGTCCACGATGAGACCGCTGCTGACACGTCAGGTTAGGTAAGGCTATCCTCGCTCGCATGCACGAACTGGTGGGGCTGACCGGTGCCGAACTGCGCCTCGGGTATCACGGCCGGCGCGTCGTCGACGGCGCTTCGCTGCGGATCGAGGCCGCGAGCGTGACCGCGCTCGTCGGCCCGAACGGCAGCGGCAAGTCGACGCTGCTCCGCGCCCTGGCCCGCCTGCACCACCCGGACGCGGGCAGCATCACGCTTCCCGGTGGCGCCGACGCGCTCGCGCTGTCGGCCAAGGAATTCGCCCGCAAGGTCACACTGCTGTCCCAGTCCCGGCCGACCCCGAGCGGCGTCTGTGTACGCGATGTCGTCGGGTACGGACGGCACCCGCACAAGGGCCGCTGGCGCACCGACGACACCGACGGCCCAAGGGCGATCGAGCACGCGATGACGGTCACCGGCGTACGCCCGATGGCCGATCGCGCGGTCGACGAACTGTCCGGCGGCGAACTGCAACGCGTCTGGCTGGCGACCTGCCTCGCCCAGGACACCGGCGTCCTGCTGCTCGACGAACCGACCACCTTCCTGGACCTGCGCTACCAGATCGAGATCCTCGACCTGATGCGCGAACTCGCCGACGAGCACGGAGTTGCCGTCGGCGTCGTCCTGCACGACCTCAACCAGGCGGCCGCGGTGGCCGACCGGATCGCGCTACTCGATCAGGGGCGAGTACGCGCGACCGGTACGCCGGCGGAGGTCCTGCGAGCCGACGCGCTGACCGCGACGTACGGCCTCCGGATCGAGGTCGGCACCGATCCGGCCACCGGCCTGGTCAGCACCCGCCCCATCGGCAAACACCTGTCCCGCGTCACCACGAGCTGAAAGTCATCCTGATGAGACGAACCGCCATCGCTCTGATCACTGCTGCCCTGCTGTCCCTGACAGCCTGCGGTACCAGTGAACCGGCCACCTCCGACGACACCTCGAACGCGGCCGCGCAGCCGGTGTCACTGACCGACGCGCGGAACAAGAAGCTCGACCTGAAAGCACCCGCCAAGAAGGTGGTCGCGCTCGAGTGGAACGCGGTCGAGAGCCTGATCTCGCTCGGCGTGATGCCGGTCGGTGTCGCGGACGTCAAGGGGTACACGAACTGGGTGACGGCCGAGAAGCTGGACTCGTCGGTGAAGGACGTGGGTACGCGCGGCGAGTCGAGTGTCGACGCGATCGTTGCCTTGAACCCCGATCTGGTCGTCACCACCACCGACGAATCGGCGAGCACGATCGGGCAGCTCGAGAAGGCCGCGCCAGTGCTGGTCCTGCGCGGTGCGGATGCGGCGAAGCCGATCCCGCAGATGAAGACGAACCTGGACCTGATCGGGCAGGCGATCGGCAAGCAGGAACAGGCGAAACAGCTCACCACCGACTTCGGCAAAGCGGTTGCCGAGGGCAAGAAGAAGATCGCCGACGCAGGCAAGGCCGGTACCGGTTTCACGATGTCCGACGGATGGAAGCAGGGCAGTACGATCTCGATCCGGATGTACACGTCCGGCTCGCTGCTCGGCGCGGTCGCGGCCGAGCTCGGCCTGAAGAACGGCTGGACCGGCGCCGGCGACAAGGTGTACGGGATGGCGCAGACCGATCTGGAAGGGCTGACCAAACTCCCGAACGGTGCGTTCCTGTACATCGCGAACAAGAACGACGGCGGCGACGTGTTCGGCGAGGACCTGGCCGGCAACGCAATCTGGAAGAACCTTCCGTTCGTGAAGGCGGGCAACGTCCATCGCCTGCCGGACGGCATCTGGATGTTCGGCGGGCCGAAGTCGACCGAGCAGTTCATCGACGCTGCCGTCCAGGCAGTCACCTCTTGACCCAAGTCACCGCGCCGGCTGCCGAAACCCTCCGGCAGCCGGTCCGTACGGTGCGCGTCGCCGGTGTGTTCGTGCTGGTCGCGGCGGCGATCATCGTGCTGGCGGCGGTCCATCTGACGCAAGGAACGTCCTCGGTGGGGGCCGGGGATTTGGTCCGGCTGGTGATCGGCCGCGGCTCCGACGATGCGCTGAACGTACTGATCGCGTCCCGCTTGCCGCGGTTGCTGGCCGGCGTACTGGTCGGGGTCGCCCTTGGCGTAGCCGGTGCCGGTCTGCAATCGCTGGCGCGCAACCCGCTGGCCTCGCCGGACACGTTGGGCGTCAACGCGGGCGCGTACCTGGCGGTCGTGGTGGTCGCCGCGTTCGGGATTCCACTGCCGGTGCTGCCGGCCGGTGGGGTCGCGTTCCTCGGCGGGCTGGCGGCCGCGGGTCTCGTACTCGCGCTGTCCGCCGGTGGCACGACCGGTCCCACGCGGCTGATCCTCGCGGGCTCCGCGGTCGCGATGGCGCTTGCGGGCGTGGCCACGCTGCTCCTGCTGCTCTATCGCGAGGAGACCGTCGGTACGTTCGCCTGGGGCGCCGGCACGCTGGTTCAGACCGACCTTCAGGCGGTCACGCAGATGGCACCGATCGTTGCCCTCGGCATCTTCGGAGCCTTCCTGCTGGCCGCGAAACTCGACATCCTCACGCTCGGCGACGACACCGCCTCGGTCCTCGGCGTGCACGTACGCCGGGTCCGCATCCTCACCACATTGGTCACCGTGCTGCTCTCGGCCGCCGCGGTCACGGTCGCGGGACCGGTCGGTTTCGTCGGCCTGGTGGCGCCCGTACTCGTCCGGCTGATCGCTCCAATCGTTCCGGGCGTACTCCGGCACCGCGTACTGCTGCCGCTCGCCGGTCTGGCCGGTGTTCTGGTCGTACTCGCCTCGGATGTCGTCTTGCGGGCAGTGTTCGGCGGCCAGGCCGGTGTCGAGATCCCGACCGGCATCATGACGATGGTCGTCGGCGCGGTCGTCCTGGTTTGGCTGGCCCGGCGGCACCGCGATTCGGGGCGCTCTCCGGGCGGTACGGGGTCCGGCGTACGCAGTCGGCGCACGTTCTGGCTCGTCACGGTCGCGCTTGGCGTACTGCTGGTCGTCGCCCTCGTCGGCGCGATGCTCACCGGCGACGCGTTCCTTCGTACCGGCGATCTGCTCAACTGGATCACCGGTCGCTCCGGCCGCGCGATCACGTACGTGCTGGATCAGCGCATCCCGCGCGTACTCTCCGCCGTCCTGTGCGGCGCCGCGCTCGCCATCGCCGGTACGACCGTGCAGGCCGTCTGCCGGAACCCGCTCGCCGAACCAGGCATCCTCGGCATCACCGGCGGAGCCGGCGTCGGCGCCGTGGCGATCCTGATCCTGGTGCCGTCGGCAAGCATCTGGTTGCTCTCCGGTACGGCGGCGGTCGCCGCGCTGATCACGTTCGGCCTGGTGTACGTCGTCTCCTGGCGCGGCGGCCTGAGCTCGGATCGCCTCGTCCTCATCGGCGTCGGCGTCTCGTCCGCCGCGACCGCGATCATCACGCTGCTGATCGTCGCCACCGACCCGTGGAACCTGAGTCTCGCCATGACCTGGCTCTCCGGAAGCACCTACGGGCGTACGCTCCCGCAAGTCGTGCCCGTGACGATTGCGTTGCTCGTACTGACTCCGCTCATCGTGCACGTGCGGCGGGAGCTGGATTTGCTGGCGCTGGACGACGACGTGCCCCGCATCCTCGGGGTCCGGCTGGAGCGGACGCGGCTGGTGATGCTGCTGGCGGCCGCCCTGCTGACCGCGGCGGCCGTATCGGCGATCGGCGTGGTCGGCTTCGTCGGCCTGGTCGCCCCGCACGCGGCCCGCGCCCTGGTCGGCGGCCGGCACGCCCGGATCCTCCCGGTCGCGGCGCTGCTCGGCGCCGTCCTGGTCAGCCTCGCCGACAGCCTCGGCCGGACTCTGCTCGCCCCGGCCCAGATCCCGGCCGGCCTGCTGACCGCCCTGATCGGCGCGCCGTACTTCGTCTACCTGCTCTGGCGGACGCGGGTGCCCTCTCGCTGAGGCCCCTTTCAATTCCGTGTCAAGATGGACGCCATGCTGCGCGAACTGCAACTCACCGGCAACCCGGACGCCGACCAGCTGCTCAACGACGACCCGTTCGCCCTGCTGGTCGGGATGCTCCTGGATCAGCAGTACCCGATGGAGCATGCCTTCTCCGGACCGCTGAAGATCGCGAACCGGATGGGCGGTTTCGACCTGCACAAGATCGCCGCGATCGACGTCGAAGAGTTCGTCGAGCTCGCCGTCACGCCGCCGGCGATCCACCGGTACGGCGGGTCGATGGGCCGCCGGGTGCACGCCCTGGCCCAGGAGATCATCGAGAAGTACGACGGTGAGACCAGCAACATCTGGCTGGCCGGCCGCCCGAAACCGGACGGCGCCGAGGTACTGAAGCGGCTGAAGGCGCTGCCGGGATTCGGCGAGCAGAAGGCGAAGATCTTTCTCGCGCTGCTCGGCAAGCAGCGCGGCGTGCAGCCGAAGGGCTGGCGCGAGGCCGCCGGCAACTACGGCGACCGGGGCTCCCGGCGCTCGATCGCGGACGTCACCGACGCCACGTCGCTGCAGGAGGTCCGCAACTTCAAGAAGGCCGCGAAAGCCGCCGCCAAGGCGTGATCCGCCGCGACACCTGACCGCCGTCTGTTGCAGCGGCGTGCGGGTTGTCCCTTGTGCCGCAGGCGTTTCCCTGCGGACAGCGGCGTACCGACTTATGCTCGGTGCAGCCACTGAAGGAGAGCGGATGGACATCCGGGATCTGGATCGCCGGGCCGGCGCGGTGCTCGGGGAAGTCGTCATGCAGGTACGGACCGAGCAATTGTGGTTTCCGACCCCCTGCCCCGACTGGACCGTCCGCGGCCTGCTCCGGCACGTGGTCAGCCAGAACGAGGGCCTCGCCGCGGCCGCCCAGAACGGCTCCGCTTCGTTCCGGACCTGGAACGGCGGCCGGCTCGCGGACAACCCGGCCGGCGCGTACCGGCGGTCGAACGTCCGGGTCGCGGACGCGTTCGCCGACGGCGGCGCGCTGGACCGGCTGGTGGAGGTGCGCGAGTTCGGCTCGTTCCCGCGCCGGATCGCGCTCACCTTCCACCAGCTCGACTGCGTCGTGCACGCCTGGGACCTGGCCCGCGCGATCGACGTGCCGTACAACCCGCCGCCGGACATGCTCGAGCTGGCGCTCACGCTGGCCCGCCGGATCCCGGACACCGACGCGAACCGCGGGCCGGGGTACGCGTTCGAACGCGGCGTCAAGGTGTCCGGCACGTCCTCCGACCTCGACCAGCTACTCGGCCTCCTCGGCCGCAACCCGGACTGGGTGTCGCCGCTCGACTGAATTCGCCGGGTCCGCCGGGTTCAGCGTGTTCTGCGGGTAGTCCGGCAGGTCGATGGCGTCCGGTTTGACGCGGGCCATTTTCGCCAGCGCGCCGGACATCATCGGCGAGGTCATCACCCGGAGCACCAGGTCGCGGTACGCGATCCCGAACGCCGACATCGGCATCGCCATCTTCAGCCCACCCGGCGGAAGCTCCATCCGCTGCTGCACGTACGCCTGCATCCGGGCCTGGTACGCCGGGAACGCGCGGGTGTGATCGCCGTTCGCCGCGGCCAGTTCGCCCGCGAGGACGTACGCCCCGACGAGCGAGAGCGCTGTACCGTGACCGGCCATCGGGGAACCGCAGTACCCGGCGTCACCGACCAGCGTGACCCGGCCGCGGGACCAGTCGGGGACGACGACGCGGCTGGTCGTGTCGAGATAGAAGTCGTCGGCCGCGTCCAGACCTCGGAGCACCTTGTCGGCGTGCCACCCGAGCCCCTCGAACCGCGACCGGACCAGCCGTTTCTGCGCCGCAATGTCCTTCCGGTCGTAGTCGAGCACCGGCGAGCGAAAGCTCAGCAGGACCTTCACAAACCGCGGATCCCGGTCCGGCCGCAGCGCGATCCACCGACCGCCCGGCGCGGTGTAGATCTTCATCCACTCCTGCAGGTCCTCCGGAGCCTCGATGGTGAAGTACGAGGTATACCCACCAAGGTGCTGGACGAATTCCCCCTCCGGCCCAAACGCCAGCCGCCGAACCCGCGAGTGCACCCCATCCGCCCCCACCACCAAGTCAAACCGCCGCTGCATCCCACTCGCAAAGGTCACCTCGACCCCGCCGCCGGCGCTGGTGGTGGTGCCTGCGCCGACGCTGCCGATGCTCGTCGTTGGTGTGCTTGGTTCGACATCCTGGCGTAGCGCGGTGATCGAGTCGCCGTACAGGTATTCCACGTCGGTGGTCGCGGCGGTGAGGAGCTCGGCCAGGTCGCCGCGGAGGATCTCGATCTCCGCGACCGGTCCGGCGCCGTCGAGCGACTCGGCCGCCATCGCCGCGATCCGGCGCCCGTCGGCGCGCACGTACTCGAGCCCGCGCTCATGCACCTGCCGCTCGGCCACCGCCGGCATCAGCCCCATCCGCTCGGCCACCACCCGCGACACCCCGCGCAGGTCAACGGTCTGCCCACCCGGCCGCGGCCCCGGCGCGATCTCGACCACCGTCGGCGCATACCCGAACCGCCGCAACCAGAACGCCAACGCCGGCCCGGCAATCCCACCACCGGAAATCAGAACAGTCTTCATGCTTCCCACTCCCTCAACTAGTGCGCGTACGCCGTACACGGTGCACTAGTTCAAGGCCGGAACGCCACCGCGCACTAGTGCACCCGCCCCAGGTGCACTAGTACGGCAACCCGGCGGGGTGTCCCCATGAGTTTCGTCAAGCGGCCGCTGCGGTGGGGTGTTGAGTGCCCCAAACCGGTTTGGGGAGAGTGGATGCGTGGAACGGGGTGCGTTGTACCCCGGAATGGGCTGCTGGGCGCCCCAAACCGGTTTGGGCGGGTAACGGGTGTGCTGGGGTTGCGGGCGCTCATGGAGCGTGCGGGGGCGGATTGTGATGGCCTGGAGGTCTGCGGTCAGAGGGTGAGGGCGAGGCGGGTGGCCTGGTCGATGGCTCGTTTGGCGTCGAGTTCCGCGGCCACGTCGGCGCCGCCGATCAGGTGGACCGGTCGGCCGGTGGCTCGGAGTGGGTCGGCGAGGTCGCGGAGTGGTTCTTGGCCGGCGCAGACGACGACTGTGTCGACCGCGAGCACCCGAGGCTTCTCCCGCTTCGGACCGAAGCTGACGTGCAGCCCCTCATCATCGATGCGCTCGTAGTTCACCCCGCGCAACTGCTCGACCTGCTTCGCCTTCAGCGCTGCCCGGTGCACCCAGCCCGTCGTCTTCCCAAGTCCGGCACCGATCTTCCCGGCCTTCCGCTGCAGCAAGTACACCTTCCGCAGCGCCACCTCCGGCCGCGGTACCCCGAGCGCCGCCCGCACCGTCACGGGATCCGCGACGCCCCACTCCGCCTTCCACGCCTCCAGATCCAGCGCCGGCGACTCCGGCGTGGTCAGGAACTCGCTCACATCCACCCCGATCCCACCGGCCCCGATCACAGCGACCGTCTCCCCCACCGGCTTCCCCTCGCGAACCACCTCGACGTACGAGAGCACCTTCGGGTGATCGATCCCAGGAATCGCCGGCACCCGCGGCACCACCCCGGTCGCGAGCACCACCTCATCGAACCCAGCAAGGTCCGAAGGCGTCGCGCGCTGCCCGAGATGCACCTTCACACCGGTCAGCTCGAGCCGCCGCTGGTAGTACCGGATCGTCTCCGCGAACTCCTCCTTGCCCGGAATCCGCCGCGCGATCCCGAACTGCCCACCCAGCTCCCCGCTCGCCTCGAACAGCTCGACCCGATGCCCGCGCTCGGCCGCCGTCACCGCCGCCGCCAGCCCGGCCGGTCCGGCGCCCACAACCGCGATGCTCTTGACCCGGCGGGTCACCTCCAGCCGCAGCTCGGTCTCCCGCGCCGCCCGCGGGTTCACCATGCAGCTCGCCTTCTTCTTCGCGAACACATGGTCCAGACACGCCTGATTACAAGCGATACAGACGTTGATCTCGTCGGCCCGGTCAGTTGTTGCCTTGAGCACCCATTCCGGATCGGCCAGGAACGGCCGGGCCATGCTGACCAGATCGGCATCACCGCGGGCCAGCACCTCCTCGGCGACCTGCGGCAGGTTGATCCGGTTCGAGGTGACGACCGGGATCGAGACGTGCGGCTTGAACGCGGCGGTCACGCTGGTGAACGCCGCCCGCGGCACCGACGTGACGATGGTCGGTACGCGCGCCTCGTGCCAGCCGATGCCCGTGTTGATGATCGACGCCCCGGCGGCCTCGATCTCGCGGCCGAGCGTGATCACGTCCTCCCAGGTCTGACCGCCTTCGACCAGGTCGGCCATTGACAGGCGATAGATGATCAGGAAGTCCGTGCCGACCCGTTCGCGGGTACGCCGGACGATCTCGACCGCGAGCCGGCGCCGGTTCTCCGGACTGCCGCCCCAGCGATCGGTCCGCCGGTTCGTCCGCTCGGCCAGGAACTGATTGATGAAGTACCCCTCGGAGCCCATGATTTCGACCCCGTCGTACCCGGCATCACGAGCGAGCGCGGCACAGTCCACGTACGCCGCGATCTGCCGCTGGACGCCCCGGTCGGAGAGCGCCCGCGGTTTGAAGGGGTTGATCGGTGCCTTCAAGGCGGACGCCGAGACGCTGAACGGGTGGTACGCGTACCGGCCGGCGTGCAGGATCTGGAGCGCGATCCGGCCGCCTTCGGCGTGCACCGCATCGGTCAGCAGCCGGTGCCTGGCCGCCTGTTTCGTACTCGTCAAGGCCGAGCCGAAGGGAGTCAGCCAGCCGGTACGGTTCGGCGCGTACCCGCCCGTGACCATCAGGCCGGCGCCACCGCGGGCGCGTTCCGCGAAGTACGCCGCCAGCTTGGGCAGATCGCTCAACCGATCCTCAAGCCCGGTGTGCATCGACCCCATGATCACCCGGTTCGGCAGCACGACGTGGCCCAGGTCCAAGGGCTCGAGCAGATGCGGGTACGCGCTCATGCGTTGTCCTTTCGGAGGGCCTCGATGACTTCGTCGCACCAGGCCACGAAGGACTCCTCGGCGCGGATGCCGCCGCGCAGCACGAGGTACTGGTGCAGGTCCCGCCCGTGCAGCTCGGCCGGCCTCGGGAAATCACGCTTCTGGATCCCCCGGTACACCTCGAGCCGCATCGCGTGCTCGGCCCGGTGCCGCTCGACCTCCTTGAGCACCACGCCGACATCGCCGAGGGATGCGCCGCGCAGCTTCACGCCGAGCCCGTCCCGCAGTACGGCGGGATCCTCCGGCGCGGCCAGCCACCGGTTCAGCTCGGCCCGTCCGGGCGCCGCGATCCGGTACACCTTCTTGTCCGGCCGGCCCTCCTGCGCGATCTCGGTGTGCTTCACCCAGCCGGCCTCGTCCATCCGGCGCAGCACCCGGTAGATCTGCTGATGCGTGGCCGGCCAGAAGTACCCGATCGACCGGTCGAACCGCCGGGCCAGCTCGTACCCGGAGCCGGCCCGCTCGGTCAGCGAGACCAGGATCGCGTGCTCCAGCGCCATACCTGCACTGTAACTATGCAACTCGTTGCACTGCACCTGATTGCAACTCAGGTCACAGTCAGCGGCCGGATCGGTTACCAGTGGTTTGAGAGAATGGTTGCAGACGCCTTGTATTCATCACCAATGCATCTGGAGCACCATGGACCACCAGGCCCACCCGACCACCACCCCGCTCCCCGGAATCGGCATCCGGTACGACCTCCTCACCGAGGCCGGCAAGCACGTCTCGGTGGTGGTGCACAACGACGGCCGGCGGTTCCTCGGTTTCCACAAACCGGATGACGACGACGAATGCCAGGCCTCGGTGCCCTTAGCCAAGGGCGAGGCGGCCGCCTTGGCGCAGCTGCTGGTCCCCGAGCAGATCGACCCGGTCCGCGGCGAGATCGAGATCGACCTGGTCACCGAGCACATCCCGATCACCACCAAGTCGCCGTACTCGGGCCGCACGCTCGGTGACACCCAGGTCCGCAGCCGGACCGGCGCCTCCATCGTCGCCGTGCTCCGCCGGACCGGCGCGACCCCGTCGCCGACACCGGACTTCCGGTTCGCGATCGGCGACACCCTGGTCGTCGTCGGTACCCGTGAAGGTGTCGATGCCGTTGCCGACCTGATCGCGGGTGGGTGAGATGCACGAGAACATCACCGCCCTGCTGATCGAGCTGGGCGCGGTCATCCTTGCCCTCGGCATCCTCGGCCGCATTGCCAGCCGCCTCGGCTTCTCCCCGATTCCGCTCTACCTGCTCGCCGGGCTCGCGTTCGGGCACGGCGGTCTGCTGCCGCTGGCCGCGAGCGAGGAGTTCGTTGCCACCGGCGCCGAGATCGGCGTCATCCTGCTGCTGTTGCTGCTCGGCCTCGAATACACCGCGTCCGACCTGGTCGGCACGCTGAAGACCCAATGGGTGTCCGGCGCCGTCGACTTCCTGCTGAACGCGCTACCCGGCGCCGCCGTGGCGCTGCTGCTCGGCTGGGGCCCGGTCGCGGCGGTCGCGCTGGCCGGTGTCACCTGGATCTCGTCGTCCGGCGTGATCGCGAAGGTCGTCGGCGACCTCGGCCGGCTGGGCAACCGCGAAACCCCTGTCGTGCTGGGCATCCTCGTCCTCGAGGACCTGTCGATGGCGGTCTACCTGCCGATCCTGACCGCGCTGCTGGCCGGTGTCGGCCTGGCCGGTGGAAGCATCACGCTGCTGATCTCACTCGGTACGGTCAGCATCGTACTGTTCGTGGCGCTGCGCTACGGGCGGGTGATCAGCCGCGCGGTCTCCTCGGACAATCCCGAGATGCTGCTGCTCGTCGTACTCGGCCTGACTCTGCTCGTTGCCGGGATCGCGCAGCAACTGCAGGTGTCGGCCGCGGTCGGTGCGTTCCTGGTCGGCATCGCGTTGTCCGGTGAGGTCGCGCACGGTGCACGGAACCTGCTGAGCCCGCTGCGGGACCTGTTCGCCGCGGTGTTCTTCGTGTTCTTCGGGCTGAGCACCGATCCGCGGAAGATCCCGCCGGTGCTGGCGATCGCGTTCGCGCTGGCCGTACTGACCGCGGTGACCAAGATCGCGACCGGCTGGTTCGCCGCCCGCCGCGCGGGCATCTCGACCGCGGGACGCTGGCGCGCCGGCGGCACGCTGGTGGCGCGTGGCGAGTTCTCGATCGTGATCGCCGGGCTGGCCGTCGGCGTCGAGCCCCGGCTCGGGCCGCTCGCCACCGCGTACGTGCTGATCCTGGTCATCCTCGGCCCGATCGCGGCGCGCTACACCGAGCCGCTCGCCCGCCGGGTGTTCAAGCCGAAGCCGGTCGTCGCGGCGCCGGCGGCCGAGCAGATCGAGGACACTGCCGACACAAGGTCCTGACGGTTCAGAACAGGTGGCCGCCGCGCTCGTGGTCCAGTAGGGCTCGCTTGCGCGGCAGGCCACCGCCGTACCCGGTCAGGCTGCCGGTGGAACCGACCAGCCGATGGCAGGGCACGATGATGCCGATCGGGTTCTTGCCATTGGCCAGGCCAACGGCTCGGGCGGAGCGCTGGCCCAGGCCGAGCGTGGTGGCGAGTCCGCCGTACGTGCTGGTTTCGCCGTACGGGATGGTCTGGAGGGCGGTCCAGATTTGCCGCTGGAACGGTGTGCCGCGCAAGTGCAGCGGTACGTCGAAGGTGGTCCGGCCGTGATGGAAGTACTCGTCCAACTGCTCGGTCACCGCCGGCAGGATCGAGTCGTCACGATCGCCGAAGGTCTCCTGCTCCGGGCGGTACAGCTGCTGATCCATGTACAAACCGGTCAGCTCGTCCGCATCGGTCGCCACCAAGGTGAGTGGGCCGAGCGGACTGTCGATGACGGCGTACGTCACCGGGTCGATTCCCACTGCGCACGGTTGATCCGGTAGAACACGTGCCGGCGCAGACGGTGCCCGACCTCGATCCGCGGGTGGTCGAAATCACCGGCCTCGTCGTGCGTCATCCCGATCCGTTGCATCACGCGCTGCGACGGCAGGTTCGGCGTCGCAGTGAACGAGACGATCTCCTCCAGACCGGCCGGCCCGAACCCGTACGCGAGCGCCGCCCGGGCCGCCTCACTCGCATAACCGTTGCCCCAGGCACCTTTCGCGAGCCGCCAGCCGATCTCGACGGCGGGCATGAAGTGCGCGTCGAAACTCGGCACCGACAGGCCGGTGAAGCCGATGAACTCGCCGGTGGCGCGGACCTCCAGCGCCCACAGTCCCCAGCCGCGCTCGTCGATCGCCGGGCGGTTCCGGTCGATCAGGCCGTCGCTCTGCTCGCGGGTCTGCGGTGCCGGGAAGTGCTCCATCACGGCCGGGTCGGCGTTCAGCGCGGCGTACGGCTCCCGATCCGACTCCTTCCAGTTCCGGAGCAGCAGCCGGTCGGTGGTCAGTTCGGTCATGCTCACTCCGTCGAGAGTCGGGTCACCTGGTACGTCGGGTCGTCGGCGGCCGGGATCGTGTTGATGGCGTGTTCACCGGTGGCCCACAAGTACTGCACCGCGTACGCACGCCAGGGCCGCCACGCGCGGGCGTGCTCGGTCAGTGGTTTCGGGGCCTCGGGCAAGCCTAGGTCACGGGCCGCGTACCGGATACCGAGATCGCTGGCCACGAAGGCGTCCGGGTCACCGAGCGCGCGCATCGCGATCGATTCGACCGTCCACGGACCGATGCCCGGCAGGGCGGTGAGCTGTTCGCGGACGTGATCCCAGTCCGCGCCGGCGCCCAGGTCGATGTCGCCGTTGGCCAAAGTCGCGATCAGCGTCGTCAGAGTCGTACGCCGGGTCTTGGGGAACGCGAGCGCCTCCGGGTCGAGGCCGGCCAGCGCCTGCATGGTCGGGAAGAGGTGGGTGAGACCGCCGCCCGCGTCCTCGATCGGCTCGCCATGCCGCAGGACGAGGCGGTGCGCGTGCGTACGCGCCGCGGCTGTTGACACTTGCTGGCCGAGCACCGCGCGGACCGCGAACTCCTCGCCGTCGACCGTGTGCGGAACCCGGCGGCCCGGCGCTTTCGCGATCAGCGGCGCGAGGACTGGGTCGGTGGCGAGCAGGTCGTCGACCGCGACCGGGTCGGCGTCCAGGTCGAGCATCCGGCGGCAGCGGCTGATCGCGATCGCGAGATCACGCTGGTCGGTGAGCGACAGCTGACAGGCGATGTGGTCGGGCATCGGGCGGAGCGCGACCACGCCGTGACCGTGCGGGAGGCGCAACGTACGCCGGTAGTGGCCGTCGCGCCATTCCTCCACGCCTGGTACGCCGGTGGCGATCAGGTGGCCGAAGAGGTTGTCCGGGGTCAGCGGGGCGCGGAACGGGAGGCGGAGCGAGATCGTTCCCGGGGCGGTGGTGGTCGTGCCGCGGCGGGCGCGGCGGCGCAGCTCGGTCGGCGCCAGGGCGAAGACTTCTTGGACGGTTTCGTTGAACGTCCGCACGCTGGAGAAACCGGCCGCGAAGGCGACGTCGGCCATCTGGAGCTCGCTGGTTTCGATCAGGAGCCGTGCGGTTTGGGCGCGCTGTGCGCGGGCGAGGGCGAGCGGACCGGCGCCGAGCTCGGCCAGGAGTTGGCGCTGGACCTGGCGCACCGAGTAGCCGAGTTGGGTCGCGAGGCCTGGTACGCCGTCACGATCGACGACGCCATCCGCGATCAGGCGCATCGCGCGGGCGACCAGGTCGGCGCGGTCGTTCCACTCGGGCGATCCCGGGCTGGCGTCCGGGCGGCAGCGCTTGCAGGCGCGGAAACCGGCCTGTTGCGCGGCGGCCGCGCTCGGGTAGAACCGCATGTTCTCGACCTTCGGCGGCACCACCGGGCAGCTCGGGCGGCAGTAGATCCTGGTGGTCAGTACGGCGGTGAAGAACCAGCCGTCGAACCGCGCGTCCTTGGACTGGACCGCGCGGATGCATCGCTCCCTGCATTCGTACACGTCCTCCAGCATCCCCGGCCGCACCGACAATCACTAGCGGTTTTACGACATCGAGGTAGCGGTGCCGGCGGTTTTGCGACGGGAGGATCCGGTGGCGTATTTCCGCCAGCTTCGCGTGCTGGGCGGCGGTGAGATTGAAACATGAACGAACTACTTGGCAAGAAGGCACTCGTCACCGGCGGCAGCCGTGGCATCGGCGCGGCGGCCGCGGTCGCACTGGCGGAGCGTGGCGCGGATGTCGCGATCACGTACCACTCGTCGGCTGATTCGGCGGCCAAGGTGGTGCGGGAGATCGAGGCGCTCGGGCGGCGCGGGTTCGCGTACGCGGTGGACTCGGGTGACGCGGTCGCGGTTGGTGACGGCGTACGCGAGGCAGCGGAAGCCCTTGGTGGATTGGACATTGTGGTCAACAACGCGGGCGTCGGCGCGATTGCTCCGATCACCGACCTGACCTTGGACGACGTCGATCGGGTGCTGGCGGTGAACGTCCGCGGGGTGTACGCCGCCACGCAGGCCGCTGTACCGCTGCTGTCCGACGGCGGCCGGCTGATCCACCTCGGCAGCTGCGCCGCCGGGCGGGTCACCAGCCCCGGCATGACCCTTTACGCGATGAGCAAGTCCGCGCTGGTCGGCCTCAGCAAGGCGCTGGCGCGCGAACTCGGCCCCCGCAACATCACCTCCAACGTCATCCAGCCCGGCCCCACCGACACCGAAATGAACCCCGCCAACGGCCCGTACGCCGCACCCCAGCTGGCCGACCTGGCCATCCCCCGCTTCGCCACCCCCACCGAAGTAGCCGCCGCCATCACCTACCTGACCACCCCTGCGGCCGCCTACATCACCGGCACCGAACTGACCATCGCCGGCGGCCACACCGCATAGTCCACCTAACGACAGGTAGTGCACCCGCGAGACACCGTACACAAAACCCCTGTCCCGCTCAGGTGCACTACCCACGGGCCTGACACCTCCTGTCCTTCCGGCTCGATAGCGTGCAGAGATGAAGTTCTCGGTGACGGTGGGAGCAGTTGGGGAAGGGCGCGACCCGCGCGGGCTGGCTGAGCTGGGTCGGGTGGTGGAGGACGCCGGGTGGGATGCGCTGTTTCTGGAGGACTACCTCGTGTACCAGGGCGACGTCTCGCGACCGACCTACGATCCCTGGATCTGCTTGGCGGCGATCGCAACCGCCACTGAGCGGATCCGGATCGGGACGACTGTGACGCCGCTTCCCCGGCGGCGGCCGTGGCAGGTGGCGGCGGAGTGTATGGCGCTGGATCACCTGTCGGGCGGGCGAATGATCCTCGGGGTGGGGATCGGCGATCCTGGTGATCCGTTCATGCCCGGTACGGAGCCGCGGGTACTTGCGGAGATGCTCGACGAAGGGCTCGAACTGATTGATCGGCTGTGGACTGGACAGCCGGTGAGTGTGGCTGGGAAGCACTACCGGGTTGATGGGGTGCAGTTGACGGCACGGCCGGTGCAGCGTCCTCGGGTACCGATCTGGGTGGGAGGCAACTTTCTGGTGCCCGCGGTGCGGCGGCGGATTGTTCGGTGGGACGGGTCCTGCGCGTACAAGGGAACGACCGCTGTGCCTCAGCAGACCACCCCGCAGGACGTACGGGATTTGCTCGCCGAAGGTCGTCCTGGGTTTGAGGTGAAGGTGAGCGGCGGTGATCCGGGGGCGTTTGCCGAAGCCGGCGCTGCCTGGTGGGGACGGTGGATTCCGCCGTTGCCGGTTGCGGAAACTGTTGCGATCGTCCGGCAAGGTCCGCCGACGATCTGAGCCGTTGACAGGCGGGTGGGGTTGCGGGAGACTGCGGGTGTTTTGAACGTTAAAACGCCCAGGAGGTCGCGTGGCTACTTTGAAGCAGGTTGCTGCGCACGCCGAGGTGTCGGTGCAGACCGTGTCGAACGCGTTGAATGCACCGCATCGGCTCCGAGCGGACACGTTGGCGCGGGTCAACAAGTCGATCGAGCTGCTCAACTACCGGCCCAATCGTAACGCGCGCAGTCTCCGGACCAGCGCGGTCGAGCTGATCGGGTACTGCGTACCGAACTGGCCGAACCAGACGCATCTCGTGATGGACCAGTTCCTGCACGCGTTGTGCGCGGCCGCGGAGCGTACGGGGCGGCACATCCTCTTGTTCACCGCCGAGCCTGGCGTCGACGGGATGCCGACGTACGACGACCTGCACGCGCGTCGCCTGGTCGACGGCTTCGTCCTTTCGCAGACCGAAACGCGCGACCCGCGGCACGGCTGGCTGAAAGATCAGCAGATCCCCTTCGTCAGCTTCGGGCGGGTGTGGAAAGAGAGCACGCAACCGGGCCCGTGGGTGGACGTCGACGGCGCGGCCGGCTCCGCGCTCGCGGTGCGCCATTTGCACGACACCGGTCGCCGCCGGATCGCCTTCATCGGCTGGCCGAAATCGTCAGGGCTCGGCGAAGACCGGCTCGGCGGCTGGCGTACTGAATGCAAACGCCTCGGCCTGCCGACCACCTCCCTGGCCGTACGGTGCCGTGAGGACAGCATCGAGGAAGGCGCCCGCGCCACCGCCGAACTGCTCGACGCCGGACGTGAGGTCGACGGGATCGTTGCCCTCAGCGACATTCTCGCCCTCGGCGCACTCCGCGAACTGACCCGCCGCGGCCTGCGCCCCGGTACGGACGTCGGCGTGACCGGCTTCGACGACTCCCCGCTCGCGGAGGTCGTCTCCCCCGGCCTGACCAGCTTCAAGCAACCGATGGACCTGATCGCGGAAGAACTGATCGCGATCCTGACCGGTGGCTCCGGTGGAACCCCGGCCGAACGCCTGCTGCAGCCAGAACTGGTGATCAGGGGCAGCTCCGCCCCTGGATGATCCCGGCGCTTGTCCCCCGGGCGCCGCGAGAAGGAGGAACCGCCATGACTCCCCATCCGACCAACCCAACCAGCCGAAGTAGCACGTCACCGCCCCGGCGCGTACGCCGTACCGTGGGCATCGCCCTACTCGCCACCGCAACCCTTCTGGCCGGCACCGCCTCCGCGCTCGCCGGACCGACGCTCGCAACCAACGGATCTGCCGCCGGCACCGCGCCGACCGCTGCCACGCAAGCCGGTGCAGCCGGTGCGGTCCGCTCGGCCGGTGCAGCTGGTGCATCCGAGCTGTCCGAGACCACGCGCCTTGCCGATCGGCGTTCGCTCGTCGTGGGCGACCGCGCGTACGCGATGGGCGACGAGTCCGGCCTGTACCCGGCCGCCGGCTGGCACGTCCGCGGCGAGATGGGCGGCTTCTGGACCCAACCCATCAAAGTCCTCGACGGCCTCTGGTTCGGCCTGGACGGCAATTGGCTCGGCAAGCAGGTCCCGGCCGCGAAGTACACCAGCGGTCACGGGTACAGCCGGATCGACTACTCCGGCGCCGTCAACGTCCGCCGCACCGACTTCGTCCCCGACGGCGTCCGCGCCACCCTGGTCGGCCTCACGCTCAGCTCGACCACCGCGAAGACAGTGAAACTCGACGTCGACGCCCACTCCGAGCTAATGCAGCCGTACCCGTGGGGCTGGACGACTCCCAGCGCGGCGGACGCGAACCTGCCCGACACCGGCGAGTACACGAACGGCGCGCTGCGCTTCCGCGAGCAGGGCACTCCGTCGTACCCGAACGCGACCGCCCACGACTTCGCTGCGTACGTCGGATCGTCCCTGCGTCCGACGAGCCACCAGCTCGGCCCGAACCATCGCGGCCCGCAGGACCCCGCGGTGATCTGCCCGGCGGACGGTACGACCCCGGCGCGCTGCGACGACTCGCTGGTCGGCAAGGGCACCGGCGGCCGGCTCACGTACGAGGTGAAGCTCGCGCCGGGGCAGCAGCAGACCATCTGGTTCGCGGTGGCCGGCTCGGATCAGGGCAGCCAGGCCGCGGAACGCGAGTACGGCAAGGCTTTGAGCAACCCGGACAAGTTGCTGCGGGCAAAGACTTCCGCGCGGCAAGAGATCGACGCACAGTCGGCGGTGGACCTGCCTGGTGACCGGCTGCTGCAGCAGAGTGTCGAGTGGAGCAAGCAGAACCTGGCCGATTCGGTCCAGGAAGCGCGCAATCTGAAGATCCGCGATGTCAACGAGGGCAAGGACTATCCAGCTCCGGCCGGTACGGTCGACGCCGCGCGCTGGTTCGGCGCCGGCTTCCCGGACTACCCGTGGTTGTTCGCGACCGACGGCGAGTACACCGCCTTCGCGGCCGTCGCGGCCGGTCAGTTCGACACCGTGAAAGAGCACCTGCGCGCGCTTCGCGACATCAGCGATATCCTGAACAAGCGCAGCGGCAAGGTCGCCCACGAGGTGACGCCGACCGGCGACGTGTACTACGGCTCCAACCAGAGCCCCGGCAACACGGACGAGACGGTGAAGTTCCCGAGTACGGTCGCGCTGCTGTGGCGCTGGACCGGTGACAACAAGTTCCGCGACGAGATGTACGACTTCAGCGTCCGCAACCTGCAGTACGTGTATCGCGAACTGGACAAGGACGGCGACGGCTGGCCCGAGGGGCTCGCCAACGTCGAACGCGCCGGGATGGGCGTGGAGAAACTCGACAGCACCGTGTACTTGGCGCGCGGCCTGCGCGATCTTGCCGATCTGGCCGCATCGAAGCACGACTCGAAGGTGCGGCAGTGGGCGACTGCCCGCGCGACCGACCTGGAGTCCCGCTTCGAAGCGCAGTGGTGGGTGCCGAAGGCAATGGGTTACGCCGACTCGATCGACGACCCGGCCAACCCGGCGAACGACAACACCCCGATCTTCCAGCGGCACTGGATCGGCGTCACGCCGATGGAGGCGATGCTGACGAAGCCGGGTCAGCCGGCCGCACCACTGGCGTCGGCCGAGCACGCGCAGACAGCGCTCAACCAGCGCGAAACTCCTTGCTACACAGGCGAGTTCGGCTTGTACCACACCGGCACCGGACCGACTTCGGACCCGGCCGGCAACCCCGGCCCGTCGTGTGACGGCGTCGTGTCGCAGGTCAAGAGCGAACGCAGCATCTTCGGCCTGAACACGTCCATCATGGCTGTTGCCGAGGGCAACTTCGGTCGGCTGGGGAGGATGCAGCAGCAGACGTACACGACCGGCAACGCCCGGATCCAGCTCGACCCGTCGGTCTGGGAGACGCCCGGCGCGATGCCGGAGATCGCCCCGTCGCCGGACTCGCCCGCCAACATCGGCCGACCGTTCTACGACCGTTCGATGGCGCTGCAGGCGTGGGGTGCGTACGGCATCCTCTGGCCGGTCGTACACCAGCAGCTCGGCGTCGACCCGGATCTCGGCAACAGGCGGATCGCGGTCGTACCGCAGCTGCCGGAAGGTCAGCAGAAGGTCGCCGGCCGGAACGTCCTGGTCGGTCGCGGCGCGGTCGACGTGACTGCGCGTCGGGCCGGCAAGGTGCTGACCACCGAGGTGACCGCGAAGGGCGTCGGGGCCGCGCTGACCGTGGGCGCCGTCATCCCGTCCGGTGCGAAGGTGAAGAGCGTTTCGTTGAACGGGCAGCCAGCCGCGTACCAGATCGTGACGACGAGTCGCGGCACCCAGGTGCAGGCACCGGCGCGCGGCGCGCACTCCGTACTGGCGATCACCTTGCAGTGAGCTGGTAGGACGAAGGCGGGCCCCTCCAGGTATGAGTCGGAGGGGCCCGCACCAGCTGAAGGGACAGTGACGTCTCCAGCTTCCCGATCCGGGTCCGTGGAGGCCGGCAGACCCCGTCACCGGTCTACCTCGGTGGGGATCCCCACCGCAAGGGCCCTCGGTTTCCGTTCGACCCGCCGCTTCGAGTGGAAGCCGCGTGCCGTCAGTTCTACGCTCGTCGCCGGGCCGGCACAACCCTTTCCTGGGACCAGATCCGGTCGTCCACAGCAATTGCCGAATCGTCCACAGAATCGGGGCTAGTTATGCACAACCCCTGTGCATAACTAGCCCTTGGCGGGCTTCGGGGCGAGCGGCAGAAGGAGCCTATAGCCCGCGTAGATGCCGAGCGCGCTGACGACCAGTACCGACGGTATCGCGACGGCCAGCGGCGGGCGCTGGTACCCGGCGTTGCGCAGCAGGTCCGCGAGCCACTGGGCCACCAGCAGGAGCTCGGCGGCGACGGCCGGTATCAGGCTCGCCGGCAGGAGCAGTACGCCGCGCCAGAAGCTGAGCCGGAAGAACGTGATCCCGAGCAGCCACCCGGTCACCTCGTGGGACAGGATCATCAGGAAGAACTCGGCGAACATCAGGCCGAGCTGCGAGGTGTTCGTGAACAGGTGCGGGTTGGACAGCTTGTCCGGCCAGTCCTGCCACCCGTACAGGGCATGCTCGCCCTGGTACGCCAGCACCCACAGCAGCGCGGTGGCCGCCGCGGTCCCGGTCAGATAGATGCCAGAGGCAACTGAGTACATCCGCCGGGTGACGCCTTGCGCGATCAGCAGCGTGAAGAACGCCGGTGTGAGGGTGATCCCGATCGCCATCGAGAAGTACTTCGGGGACTGGGTACCGTAGTCCCACATGCTGGTTTTGACGCCGCCGGTCAGCAGCGCGAGGACGATCCCGACACCGAGCAGCGCGACCAGCATCACCACCCAGTAGCCGACCAGCATCTGCTTGAGGCCTTGGGTCATCGCGTTCACGACATGCTTCAGCCGCTGGAGATCGGTGACCCCGCGAGGGAGGGTGGCGGTCGTTTCGGTCATGACCGAGCTCCCGTCGAGGCGGTGAGGTGGACGAACAGATCTTGCAGACCGACCGGGCCGATCTCCAGGCCGGCCGCGGCCGCCTCGGCCACCAGCGCCGGGTCGAGGTCACCGAGGACGGTGGTGGACTTGGTCCCGCCGAGGCGCTCCTCGGCGAGCACGGTGAAGCCGGCGGTGAACTTGTCGACCGCCGCGGCCGCTCCGACAACCGACGCGCCACGCCCGCGCAGCGCGTCCACCGGCGACTGCGTGACCAGCCGGCCGCGGTCCAGGATGACGACCTCTTCCAGCATCGCGCTGACCTCGCTGACCAGATGCGTCGAGAGCACGATCGTGCGCGGGACCTCGGCGTAGTCGGCGAGCAAGGCGTCGTAGAACAGGTTCCGGGACGGTACGTCCATGCCCAGGTAGCTCTCGTCGAAGATGGTCAGCGGCGCGCGGCTGGCGAGCCCGAGAACGACACCGAGCGCGGACTTCTTACCGCGGGACAGCTTCTGGATCTTCTGCTTCATCGGCAGCTCGAACCGGTCGAGCAGCTCGCCCGCGAGGTCGGCGTCCCAGTACGGGCGCAGGGCGGCCGCGAGTTGCACGGCCTGCTTCACCAGCGCGCCGGCCGGGTTGTCGCCGGAGTCCCGGATCAGGCAGACCCGGGAGGTGACGATCGCGTTCTCGTACGGCTCCTGCGCCGGGCCGAGATCACCGCCCTCGATCAGGACGCGCCCTTCGTCGGGCTGCCGGAAGCCGGCCAGCGCGGCCGCGAGCGTACTCTTGCCGGACCCGTTCCGGCCGAGCAACCCGTGGATCTTCCCCGGCGCCAGCCGGAGGTCGAGCCGGTCCAGCGCGGGTACGCCGGCGAACCGGACCGAGAGGTTCTCGGTCCGCACGGTCAGGGCGGACGTCATCACGCGTCTCCGTAACTGGCGAGGTGCCGGACGATGTCAGTGAGCGGGATGCCGATCGCTTTCGCTTCCCGGATCATCGGGTCGACGACGTCGGCGAAGAACGATTCCTTCCGGCCGGTACGCAGCAGGTCGCGCGCGTTCGGCGTGACGAACATGCCGATCCCGCGCTTCTTGTACAGCACACCTTCGTCGACCAGCTGGCCGAAGCCCTTCGCGGCGGTCGCGGGGTTGATCCGGTAGAAGGCGGCGTACTGATTGGTCGACATCACCTGCTCGTCCTCGGCGAGTGCGCCGGTGAGGATGTCGTTCTTGATCTGGTCGGCGATCTGCAGGTAGATCGGGCTCCGGTCGTCGAACATCAGCACCCCCTCTCGCCGGCTTGTTGTTTGGTTCGTTACTTGAGTAACGAACCATAGCACCTCTGGCGGGTCAGCCGCCCGCCGAGTACTGGCTCTGCTGCAGCGACTTCTTCAGGACAGGCACCACCGGGCCGACCCGGACCGCGAGCTGCGCCAGCCGGTCCTTGTGCCGAAGGCGCTGCTCTTTGCTGATCACGATCCGCAGGTCGGCGGTGGCCGCCAGTACCGCGATCGACGCGTCCCGGAGATCCACCCGGGACACGAGCCGGGACGGGCGCAGCGTGTCGTGGGCGGCGTTCAGGAGCTGGCGGCGTACGAGTGGGTGCCGGACGGTGATCCGGGCGGCCGGGAAGATGCCCAGTACGCGACGCGGCTCGACCTTGATCAACCCCGCCCGGGCGAGCTCGTCGCGGACCATCCGCACAGTCGTATGGGTCCGCCGGTCGATCCAGTGCCGCCATCGTCGCGGGCCAACTGCGCGGAGCTCTTCCAGTACTGCCGCTTGCACGGGGTCGGTGGGGGCTGCCGCCGTTGTGACCCGGGCGCGGCCATTGTCGTCGGCAACATTTCCGTTCAGCTGCAGGTCGATCAGCACTGCGGCTCGTAACAGCTTGCCTAGCTTGGCTTGCCCGCGCAGCTTTCCCTTGGCTGGGTCCCAGGAGAGCAGGAACAACCTGGCCGCGAGCCCGTCCGGTGCCGTTGAGTTGCCGAGGGCAACAGTTTTGCGCGCCCGGCCGGGCCGCGCCGAACCCGACCGTCCTGGCTGGCGTGGCTGGCCTGACTGGCCTGACTGGCCTGGCCGCCGTAACGGCGTCACCACCGTCCTATTCATCGCTCTCCTCTTTGGGCGGGCGGCCCGGGCCGCGGAGTTTGCCTACTCCGGCAGGCAGCCGGCCGGCGTCGGCCAGCGCGCGCCGGAGCAAGTACTCGATCTGTGCGTTGGCGCTGCGCAGGTCGTCAGCCGCCCACCGCGCCAGCGCGTCGTACACCACCGGATCGAGCCGGAGCAGGATCTTCTTCCGTTCGACAGCCACGTCGGGCGACCACTCACTGGTACAGCGAGCCGGTATTGACCACCGGCTGAGCGTCCCGGTCGCCACACAGGACCACCATCAGGTTGCTGACCATCGTCGCCTTCCGCTCCTCGTCCAGGTCGACCACCTGGTGCTCGGACAGCCGGTCCAGCGCGAGCTCCACCATCCCGACCGCACCTTCGACGATCTGCTGACGGGCAGCGACGATCGCACCGGCCTGCTGGCGGCGCAGCATCGCCTGGGCGATCTCCGGCGAGTACGCGAGGTGGGTGATCCGCGACTCGATCACCCGTACGCCCGCCGCATGCACCCGGGCGCCGATCTCGGCCGACAACTTCTCGGTGATCTCGTGCGTACTGTCCCGCAAGGACAGCACGTCCTGCTCGGAGTGCACGTCGTACGGGTAACTGTTGGCGATGTGCCGCACCGCGGTCTCGGTCTGAATCGCCACGAACTCGACGAAATCGTCCACCTCGAACGTCGCCTGCGCGGTGTCCTCGACCTGCCACACCACCACCGCGGCAATCTCGATCGGGTTGCCGTCGGCATCGTTGACCTTGGCAACGGACGTCTCATGGTTGCGAATCCGGGTGGAAACCTCACGCCGGGTGGAGATCGGGTTCACCCAGCGCAGACCGTTGGTACGGATCGTCCCCGAGTACCGCCCCAGGATCTGCAACACCCGCGCCCGCCCCGGCGACACCGCCGTCAGCCCCTTCAGCACGATCACCCCGAGCACCACCAGCACGATCCCGGCGATCACCACCGCCTCACCCCGGCCCCCGAAGATCAGCAGCAACACCCCAGCCACCGTCAACGCAAGCCCAACAAGAAACATCAGCCACCCGTTGACCTCACCCCCCGCCCGCTCAACCACCTTGGGCGCCGGCATCTGCACATCCACCATCACAAACTCCTCTCGATACCCCCAAGCTACCAAACTGATATCACATTTACAACCAACACCCCCACCCGAAGCCGGGGGTGCGTGCAGGTCTGTTGCGGTGGGGAGTGAAGCGGGTGGTGCGGCGGGGCAGTGCGTGGAGGCGGTGCGAGTGGAGGCAGTGCGGGTGGGTGGGTGCTGTGCGGGTGGGTGGGTGCTGCGCGGTGTGAGTGCTGCGCGGGGGTGGCGTGATGCGCGGGGCCGGGGGTGCTGCGCGGGGTGGCGTGATGCGCGGGGTGGGGGTGCTGGGCGGGGTGGCGTGATGGGGAGGGTGGGTGGG
>NZ_BAAAPH010000014.1:0-15706 GCF_039531045.1 Kribbella hippodromi
ACCCCAGCCCAAGCACTAGCCGAACTACTCGTTGCTTAGACCACTGGACCCCGCCTGGGTTCTCCACTGGTACACCGGTGGAGAACCCACCACAGGAGCGGATATCCACTCTTGTGGCGACCCCGGTGGATCGCTTGCTCATCGCAACATAATTGTGCGCTACGTATTGCCATGACTACGTGACGTAGGGGTAATCTGCGAAGCGAAGCCGCGCCATGGGGGGTGCGCTCAGGGCTCACCTGTGCCACCGGAGGCTCCGCTATGAAGACAGCATTTCTGGCAGTCGTTGCAGTCGGCACCAGCCTGGTTGCCGTCGGCCCGTTACCCGCATCCGGTTCGCCGGTGCCCGACGACCTGCTCTCCGCCCTGCTGTTCGGCGACACCGACGCCACCACACCACCGGCCGACGGTTCGTTCCGTACCGGTCCGGCGCTGGCGCCGTCGTGCGACGGGGTGACGATCAAACCGGCCGACGACGCCGCGCAGGTGATCGCCGACGCACCGACCGGGACGACGTTCTGCTTCACGTCCGGGCTGCACCGGATCAGCGAGACGCTCCGTCCGAAGGCCGATCAGGTCCTCGCCAGCGACGAGGGCGCAGTACTGACCGGATCGGTCCGCCTGACCCGCTGGACAGCAACCGGCGGAGCGAGCGGCAGCGCCGACGGCGGTGCGAGTGGCGTCAGAGGTGGCGTGAACGGTGGCTGGGTGACGACGGGTGTGTTGCCGCCCGCGTACGCGAAGACCGGGCAGTGCGAGGACGACGAGGCGAACATCTGCTATCTCCGGGAGCAGGTGTTTCGCGACGGCCGGCATCTGACCCGGGTGGCCAGCCGCGACAAGGTTGCCCGCGGCACCTTTTATGCGGACTACGCGGCGAACGCGATCTATCTCGGCGACAACCCGGCCGGGCACGACATCGAGATGTCGAGTACGCAGACCGCGATCGAGCCCGGCGGCAACAACGTGACCGTACGCGGACTGACCGTCGAGCACTTCGCCACTCCCCCCCAGAGCGGAGCGGTCGTGCTCGGGCTCGGCTGGCGGGTGTACGCGAACGACATCCGCTGGAACCACGCGGTCGGCGCGATGCTGGTGAACGCGGACAGCGCGATCCTGGAGAAGAACCGCATCCACCACAACGGGCAGCTCGGAGTCGGGCAGTACAGCACGCTGAAGGGGACGATCGCGGCCAACGAGGTCAGCGACAACAACACCGACGGGTTCTGGATCGCCGACTGGGAGTCCGGCGGGATCAAGACCACCTGGTCCAGTGGCGGCTGGGTTGTCGGCAATCTGATCGCGGACAATCGGGGCGTCGGGCTGTGGAGCGACGCGTACGACGACAGCCGGACGTTCAGCAACAATCAGATTGTTGACAATGCCGCGGACGGGATCCGGTACGAGATCGGCCGGAACGGGGTGATTGCCGGCAATACGATCAGCGGCAACGGCTTCGGGACCGGGCGCGGGTCTGGTACGTCACTGTGGGACGGCGGCGGGATCAACGTGAACACGTCGTCGAACGTGCAGGTCCGGGACAACGTGGTCGCGAACAACGTGAACGGGATCTCGATCCAGTCCCGGACGCGTGGTTCCGGTCCGTGGGGCACCAACCTGCTCCGGAACATCGTTGTCTCTGGCAACCAGGTGACGATGCGCGGCGGCACCACCGCGACCGGCATGGTGCAGAACTCCGGAGCGGCGATCCCCGACGGCACGGTCATGCTGAACGACAACGTCTACATCCTGGACAGTCTGACCACCGACCGCTTCCAGCAAACCGGCCGGTGGTACACCGCCAACCAATGGCAAACCACCGGCCAAGACAAAACCAGCACCTTCACCACCGCCCGACCCATCCTCAACCCGCCCGGAATCCTCACCATCCTCCCCACCCCCAACTAACCCCACCCCACCGCACCGCCGCACCCCGCACCCGCCGCACCGCCGCACCTCCGCGCTTTGGGAAGCCACCGCGTAGAAATCGCGACCGAAAGTACGTGGTGGCTTCTCAAAGTCGAGCTCGGCAAGTGCGCCCGCGGCTCGGTGGTCACGGCGCGGGGCCTCGGTCAGCGCATCATGAGTGCGCAGTCAGCGCGTTACGAATGCGCGGTGAGGGCTGCGACGTGGTCGATCAGGAGGTCTCGGAAGAGGGTTGAGTCGCGGAGGTCTGGGGTGAAGATCGAGTCGACGGCGAGCAGGGCGTCTACCAACGCGGCGGCCGGTGGGGTGGTTGTGGGGAGGCTGGCGATTGCTGTTTTCAGGCGCGCGGCTTGAGGGTCGTCCAGGTCTGGGGTTTGGTGGACGTAGACCATCCAGGCGGCCACGGCCAGGGAGATCGTTCGGGGTTCGGCGCCGGCGGCGAGGCGGTCTCGGACGGTTCCGAGCATCCGGACCGGGAGTTTGACCGAGCCGTCCATTGCCACCTGGCGGGTGCGGTGCTTGAGGGCCGGGTTCGCGAAACGTTCCAGCACGGTCGCGCCGTACGCGGCCAGGTCCAGGCCGTCAGGCGGTGACAACGTCGGAACGACATCGTCGGTCATCAACTGCCGCGCCAACCGGCCGAGTTCCTCGTCGCGGACTGCCTCGGCGATGGTTTCGTACCCGCGCAGCGCCCCGAGGTACGCGAGCATCGAGTGGCTGGCGTTGAGCATCCGCAGCTTCGCCTGCTCCCACGGCGCCACATCCTGCGTCAGCACCGCACCACCGCGCTCCCACGCGGGCCGGTCGCCGGCGAAGTCGTCCTCGATCACCCACTGCAGGAAGGGCTCCGCGACCACGACCGCCTCATCGCGTACGCCGAGCAGGCGCGCCGCCTCCGCGCGATCCGCCTCGGTCGTGGCCGGAACGATCCGGTCCACCATGCTGGCCGGGAACCGAGTCGCCTCGAACACCTCGGGTACTTTGCCGAGCGCCTCGAAGTACTCGCTCACCAGCTTGCGCAGAAACGGGCCATTGGCAACCAAGTTGTCGCACGAGACGATTGTCAACGGTTCCGGGCGGCGGGCGATCGCGGCGGCGAGCTGGCCGACCACCGTACGCGGCGGGCGCCCGGCCAGGTCGGCCTGGATCTCCGGGTCGTCCAGGTCCAGCCCGGTACCGGCAGCGCGGTAGCCCTTCTCGGTCACGGTCAGCGTGACCACCGACACCGCTGGGTCCGCGATCCGGGCGACGACTACTTCCGGGTCTTCCGGGGCGGTTAGTACGTCGCGGATGCTGCCGATCACTTGGATCGACGGTGCGCCGAGTCCGCGCTCTAGTACGGAGTACAGGCCGTCCTGGGGTGTGAGTTGGTCGCGTACGGTGGCGGAGCGCTGACTGACGCCGGTGATCCCCCAGCGGGTGTCACCGGTTGCCACGGCCGCGCGCTCGGTGACAACAGCCTGGTGCGCGCGGTGGAACGCACCGATCCCCAGGTGCACCACGCCGACCGACAACGCACGCGGATCGACGGCGGGTGCGACAGGCAGATTGCTAAAGCTAAGCCGACTCAATCGACTGCACCTTTCAATGGATCATTCAGAGGTCAACGGATTCAGCCAACACGCCCGCTCACGCCCCCGGCGCGGCGCTAGTCCCAGGCGCGGCGCGGGCTGCAGGTGCTGCACCGGCTGCGAGCGCGGTACCGGGAGCAGACGCGGTACCGGGCGCGGGTGCCGCGTCGGGAGCGAGTGCGGGAGCGTGAGCGGGAGCGGCGTCGGAAGCGTGAGCGCGCGCGGGCGCGGTGCCGGGAGTAGGCGCGAGTGCCGCGTCGGACGCGAGTGCTGCGTCGGGCGCGGGAGCGGCGTCGGGATCGGGCGCGGGAGCGCGCGCCGGAGCGGTGCCGGGAGCAGACGCGGTACCGGGAGCACGAGCGGGCGCGAGTGCTGCGTCGGACGCGGGCGCGGGCGTGTGAGCGGCGTCGGGAGCGTGCGCGCGCGCAGGCGCCGTGCCAGGAGCAGCCGCGGTGCCGGGAGCAGGCGCGGTGCCGAGAGCAGGCGCGGGAGCGGGTGCTGCGTCGGGCGTGGGAGCGTGAGCGGGAGTGGCGTCGGGCGCGGGAGCGGGAGCGGCGTCGGGAGCGGGAGCGGGCGCGGGTGCCGCGTCGGACGCGAGTGCTGCGTCGGGCGCGGGAGCGGTACCGGCTGCGAGCGCGGTGCCGGGAGCAGGCGCGGTGCCGGGAGCAGGCGCGGTGCCGGGAGCAGGCGCAGGTGGTGCGTGGTGGGGCGCAGGTGCTGCGTGGGGCGCGGGTACTGCGTGGGGCGCGGGTGCTGCGGGGGCTGCGTGGGGTTGAGGTGGGGTGTTGGTTGTGGGGGCTGGGCCGGTTGAGGCTCGGACTATTAGTTCGCCGTGGAGTTTGGTTCGGGTGCCGGATGTGCTGGCGGCGGGGTGGGCGTCTGGGTTGTGCAGGAGGGTGAGCAGTAGCTCTACTGCGATCCCGCCGGCTTCTTGCTTGGGTAGGCGGATGGTGGTGAGCGCCGGGCGGGCCATGCCGGCCATGGCGATGTCGTCGACGCCTACCACGCTCAAGTCACCCGGTACGGCGATACCGCGGCTGTGCAGCCGCGCCAGCAGGCCGATCGCGACCAGGTCGTTGTACGCAACCACCGCCGTGGCCCTGGTCGCGACCACCTGGTCCGCGGCCGCCATACCGCCCTCATAGGTCGGGGCGAAGCTGCCGACCGGCACCAGCCGAGCGTGAAGCTCTTCGGCCGCGTTGCGCAGGCCGAACCCGCGGTGCTGGGTCGACCAGGAGGTGGCCGGCCCGCCGACCCAGGCGATCCGCCGGTGGCCGAGGGCAACGAGATGGGCAACGGCCTGGCGCATGCCGTCCTCGTTGTCGTACGTGACACCGGGGATGCCGGCCGCAGCCCGGTTGACCAGTACGACGGTGGTGTCCGCGGCGATCGCGGCCAGCTCGTCGTCACTCGCTCGCGGCGAACACAGCACGATGCCGTCCACCTGCTTCGACAAGGCGCGTACCAGACCCGCTTCGGCCGCCGGATCTTCATCGGTGTCCGCGACGAACACGGCCAGGTCGTGCCGGCGTGCTCGTGCCTGGATGCTCTTGGTGAGACTGGCGAAGAACGGGTTGGCGAGATCCGGTACGACCAGACCGATCGTGCCGGTGCGGCCGGTGATCAGTCCGCGGGCGGCGCGGTTCGGCTCGTACCCCAACTGTTCGACCGCGGCAGCAACTCGAGCGCGGGTGGCGGCGTTGACCATCTCCGGCAACGAGATTGCCCGCGACACCGTCGACGGCGAAACCCCCGCCAACCGCGCGACATCCCGAATCGTCACCGGCACGCTCATCTCCCGACCCCCGACACCTGCTCCACCAACTCCACTCCCAACCCCGCTCAGCCGACCCGCTCCCACTCCAACCCTGCTCAGCCCTCCAGCGCAGGGAGCCGCCGCAGGGAGCAGTTCGCTTGAGTTTGCAATCGGTTGCAGATCGTGTCAAGCGGACATCAGCTGGACGCCGCCTTGTGCTGACAAGGAGCGACTGCAATCCTTTGCAGGTCTGTTTCAGGATTGTTGATCGGAGGATTCATGCCGAAGGCTCTGCAGCCTCATCCGGATCGCGCGCTGCCGGCCGGTCCGGCGCGGGAGGTCGCTCGCCGCATCCACGACTCGACGAAGGACCTGCCGCTGCTGTGCCTGCACGGACACGTCGACATCGGGCTGTTCGCGACCGACGCACCGTTCGGTGACCCGGCTGAGCTGCTGGTCGTTCCGGACCACTACGTCACCCGGATGCTGATCTCCCAGGGCGTCGCCCCGGACAAGCTCGGTCTGCCCCGGGTGGACGGCGGGCAGACCGCGGAGCCGCGGGAGATCTGGCGCGGGTTCTGCGCGAACTGGCACCTGTTCCTCGGCACGCCGAGCCGGTACTGGCTGGAGCACGAGTTCGCCGAGGTCCTCGGACTGACAGTGCACCCGTCCGCCGAAACCGCCGACGACCTGTACGACCAGATCATGGCCCGCATCGCCGAGCCGGACTTCCGCCCACGCGCCCTGCTCGACCGGTTCAACATCGAGCTCATCTCCACCACCGACGCGGCCACCGACGACCTGGCGCAGCACGCCCAGCTCGCAGCGGACCTTCCCGGCCGTGTGGTACCGACCTTCCGGCCGGACGCGGTCGCGCATGTCGACCGGCCCGACTGGCCGACCCTCATCGCGCAGCTGGGCACACTGGCCGACGTAGACACCTCCACGTACGACGGCTTCCTCGCAGCGCTCCGGCAGCGCCGTCAGGCCTTCGTAGCCGCAGGAGCGCGTGCCACCGACCACGGCCACCTGAGCGCAGCCGCCACACCGGTGTCCGACGCCGAGGCCTCACGGATCTACGCCGGTGCGCTGAAGGGCGACGTCACCGCAGAGGACGCCGCAGCGTTCGCGGGACACATGCTGTACCAGTCCGCCGTTATGTCCGCCGAGGACGGTCTGGTGATGCAGCTGCACCCCGGCGTTCTCCGGGACCACGATCCACGGATCTTCGCGACCTACGGACCGGACAAGGGTCACGACATCCCAGTAGCAGCGGAGTTCACCAGGTCGCTGCGGCCGCTGCTGGAGCGGTTCGGTCATGCGGAGGGCTTCCGGCTGGTCCTGTTCACGGTTGACGAGACGGTGTACTCGCGCGAGCTTGCCCCACTTGCCGGTGTATACCCGGCAGTGCGGCTCGGAGCGCCGTGGTGGTTCCTGGACAGCCCGGACGGCATGCGCCGCTTCCGTGAGCTTGTCACGGAGACTGCCGGCTTCTACAACATGTCCGGCTTCGTCGACGACACCCGTGCGTACCTGTCGATCCCGGCGCGACATGACCTGGCACGGCGCATCGACGCCGGGTACCTGGCCAATCTGGTCGTGCAGCATCGGCTGGATGAGGACGACGCACTACAGGTCGCGAAAGCGCTCGCGTACGACCTGGCTCGGGACACGTACCTGGCGAACAGGTAGTCTCACGCAATCTGTTCGCCGGGGGCGGGTGAGGGGATTGGGATGAGGCGTGGGGTTGTCGCGGCTACAGGTGCCGCGCTGCTGTTGCTGACGGGCTGCACCGACTCAGGTGATCAGCCTGCACAGCAGTCCGCTCCCCCGGCTACGACCACGGTCACTGTCCCCACCGCTCCGCCAACCGCAGCGGCTGCCGTACTCGGGCCAACCGGACCGAGTACGGCGAAGCCCTGCCAAGGCACTGCGATTCCCGTCGGCACCGACCCGCAGACGGTCATCGACGCCGCACCACCAGCCACCACGTTCTGTTTCGCGAAAGGCGTGCACCGGCTCACCAGAGCCATCGAACCGCGCTCCGGCGACCTACTGGCCGGCGGACCAGGCGCAGTGCTCAGCGGAGCAGTCCGGTTGAGTGGCTGGAAGCGCTCCGGCGGCGCATGGGTCGTACGCGGCGCACTGCCGGCTGCGTACCCGCTGAAGGGCCAGTGCGAGGACAACCGGACCAAGCCGTGCCAGCTGGGCGAGCAGGTGTACGTGAACGGCAAGCACCTGACCCGTGTGATGAGTCTGAACCAACTGAAGCCAGGCACCTTCTACGGCGACTACCAGTCCAACGCCCTGTACCTGGACGACAACCCGACCGGTCAGGTGGTCGAGATGTCGAAGACCCAGACCGCGATCGACAAGACGGCTGACAACGTCACAGTCACCGGATTGACCATCGAGCACTTCGCGACCCGTCCGCAAGCCGGTGCGCTGCAGGCCGGTCGCGGCTGGACGGTCAGTGCGAACGAGGTGCGCTGGAACCACGGCGTCGGAATCATGGTGATCGAGGGCGACGACGCCGAGGTCAGCCGGAACACCGTCGCCGACAACGGCCAGCTGGGCATCGGCCAGTACAAGTCGGCCGGCGTGCGGATCAGCGCGAACCTGGTGACCCGGAACAACACGGACGGCTTCTGGATCGCGGACTGGGAGTCCGGCGGCATCAAGTCGACCCGCTCGTCCGGAGAGGTCAGCGGCAACGACATCATCGCCAACCGCGGCATCGGCATGTGGAGCGACATCGCCGAGTACGACCGGCGGATCACCGGCAACCGCATCCGCGACAACGCGGCCGACGGCATCCGGTACGAGATCAGCTACCAGGCGCTGATCGACCAGAACGTGGTCGAGCACAACGGCTTCGGTACCGGTCGCGGTTCCGGCGGATCGCTCTGGGACGGCGGCGGGATCAACGTGAACACGTCGTCCGACGTGCAGGTCCGCGGCAACCTGGTCAAGGACAACCGCAACGCGCTGTCCATCCAGTCGCGGACCCGCGGTGACGGACCACGCGGTACGTACGTCCTGCGCGATGTCCTGGTCGAGGGCAACCAGTTCGTGATGACGGATGCGACGTCGACGCTCGGTGTGGTGGAGAACAAGGGCTCCCCCGCACAACCCGGTGCCATCACCTTCCGCCGGAACAGCTATACAGGATCCGGCTTACAGGCCGATCGGTTCTCCTACCGTGGCAAGGCGATGTCCTGGAGCGAGTGGCAGCAGTCCGGCTTCGACAAGGACTCAGTCAACAGCTAACACAGCGCTGAGCGGCTGGTCACCAGCTAGTGCGCTGGTTGTGCTTCTAGCGCGCGTTTTCGGTGCCGTATCCGGTCCGCGTCACAGATCGCCGCAGCGACCAGCAGGTGCACGGTCATGGACGACAGGTCGGACAGTCCGCTCTCGTTGAGCGAAGCGGCAGTCACGTACCCGAGTAGCAACGCTCCACAGGCCCGCACGTACGGCGTGGGCGCGCGCACTACCGACACCCACGCCACGATCAGTGCAATCGCTACGATCGCTACGGCAAGCAGACCGGTCTCCCAGTACAACCCGAGCCAGCTGTTGTCGATCGCCATCACGTCAATGTCGCCTTCGCCGCGCCGGAGCAGTACGCGCTTGTTGCCGAGGCCGTGTCCGATGATCGCGGTCTGGATCGACACCTTCTCGTCCAGTACGGCGTGCCAGCTCGTCGTACGCCCACTGAGCGAACTGATCTGCTGCGTACCCTGACCACGCAGCAGCCAGTTGTGCAGCGATCCGATCATCAGGAACGCCAGCCCGAGCACTGCGGGGAAGGCGAAGCTCGCTATCCGGCCCGCCCACGTCTTGCGGGTCAGGATCAGCGCCAGCAACAGTCCGAACGCAAGGGCCGCTGCCGACGTACGCGTCCGGCTAGCAGCGATCAGGACACCGCCCAGCCCGATCAGCGTCACCGCGGGCAGAGTCGACAGCTTGCGGCACACCAGTCCGATCAGCGCCAAGCCCAGCAGGATCGCACCGACTTCACCGACCCGCGGCGGCAGCATCGGGATGATGACGCCCTGCAGCCGGTACCCCGTCCCCAGCGAACGCAAGGGCCGCCACGCCTGCGACGGGGAGTACGCCAGACTGAGTACGACGGTCGCACCGAGCAACAGGTGTGCCCACAGATGTGCACGCACCAACCGCTCTGGCACCTGCACCAGCGGCCGCCAGAGCAGGAACAGGAACACCAGCCCGATCAGAAACCGGGCCAGCCGGGTCAGTGGGCCCATCGGCTCGGCCAGCAAGAACGCTGTCGCACAGGCGAACAGCACGTACATCACGTACAACCAGCTCGCCGGATTCACCCGCGTACGAAAGCCTGGCTTGGTAGCGGCCAGTGCCACCAAGAAGACTGCACCGAGCAGCAGGCCCTTCGCCAGGCTGTTAGTGGACCCGGTCGTACCTTGTGGCGACGCGACCCGTGACGACCAGGGCTGGACGCCGAGCACGAACAGGCACCACAGCATCAGCCAGAACCAGGCCGGCCGCTCGCTCGGCTTGTCGACCGTCCCCGGAACCGCCGGGGCCAGCCGTGTCCCGTGAGCGTAGATGCCGGACATCAGCGCGTCGGCTGCGTACCGGCGTCCAGCGGCTTGTAGTTCAGCGGGATACCGAGCGTCTCGTCCTGCGCCGAGGCGCCGATCAGCACCACGCCCAGCACCGGGGCGCCCGCGAACTGCAGCGCGCCGGTCAGCCGCGCGACGTCCATCTCCTTGTCCAGTCCCACCTGGACGACCAGCACCGACGCGTCCACCGCGGCGGCCAGCGGCGTGATCCCGTGCCGGCCGACCGAGGCGGGACCGTGGATCACCACGGAGTACCCCGGCGGCAGGTCCGCGACGATGCCCGGGACCAGCGACGGCCCGACCGCCTCAGCGGTCTCCTCGTGGTTCAGCCCGGGCGGCAGCACGTACAGGTCGGCGACCGTGCCGGGACGGAACAGCTTGCGGGCCCGGATCGCCCGGGTCGCGGCCGGCTCCATCACCAGGTCGGTGAGTCCTTCGTGGCCGGTCAGGTGCGGGAGGACCGGCGCGCCTTCGATGTCCGCCAGCACCAGCAGCGTCTCCCGGCCGTCCCGGGCGTTCGCCTCGGCCATCGCCAGCGCGATCCCGGCCGAGTTCGGCGTCGGGGACGCGGAGACCACCAGCAGTGCGCCCGGACTGCCGGCGGCGAACGCCCGCGGGTTCAGCTCGCGGCGGGCCAGTGCACCGCTCGCCTCGGCGCCCAGCGCGGTGATCTCGTACTGCGGCAGCTCCGGCGCCGACCGCTGCCAGAACCGCCGCCGCTTGCCCTCCGAGGCCGCCATCACCGGCGCACTCGCCGCTCGGGCCGCCTGGTCCCGGGTCAGGATGTACGGCGTCAGGTGGGAACGCAGCAGCGCCAGGCCGAAGCCGAGCACCAGACCGAGAATCCCGCCGACCAGGATGTCGCGGGCAACGATCGGCGACGAGGTGGCCGTGTCGGTCGTCGCCGGCGTCACCAGCTGGCTGCCCGCACCGACAGCTGAGAGCGCCTTCAGCATCGCGGCCGCGTCGTCCGCTGCCTGCCGGGCCTCCGTGGCCAGGCCGACGCGCTGGTCGCGCAACGCCGCCGCGGTCTGGTTGTCGCCCCGGCCGACCGCTTCGTCGATCTGGTTGACCAGGCTCTTGGACTGGGTCTGTGCCGTCTTCGATCGGGCCTGTGCCTGCTCCGCCAGGTTGGTGATCAGCGCCTTCGCCTCGTTGTTGCGCTGCGTCAGGTAGATGGTGGCGATCGCGTTCGCCCGGTCCACGGCCTGCTGGGCGGTCGGACCGTCGATGGTGACCAGGTACGCGTTGTCCGTGACTGCTTTGACCCGCGTGACAGCGGCCAGGTCCTGAATGGTCTGGTCGTTGTCCGGCATGCCCAGCGCCTTCACCACTGCTTTCAGCAGCGTCGGGCTGGCCATCACCCGGGCCTGCGTCTCGGCCGGCAGGTCCATGCCGAGCGGGCCGGTCTTGTCGGCGCCGCTGCCGGACAGCTTGCCGACCAGCGCCGGCGGCACCGCCGGACCGATCACCAGCTGGCTCGAGGCGGTCCATCTGGTGGTCTGTGAGAGCGCGAACACCGAGGCGCCGAGCAGCCCGAGCAGGATGCAGCCGAGAATCAGCCATTTCTGCCGCAGCAGGGACTGTGCGGTCTCCCGCCAGACCACGGTGCCCGGTTCCATCTAGTCCCTCACTCCTTCGGCGCCAGCGCCCCAGGATATCCACAGCCTTGGACGTCCCGCTGCCGGGATCTGGTCGCGTGCCCTACTCTCTACCTCGGGGGAGTTCTCGGGGATCCGGAGAATCAAGGGGACGGCGTTCGTGAGGGACGCCGTTGTGTCCGAGGGGGACATCGCAGGATGAAGAAGAGACGTCTGTTCACGCGACTGGGGATCGTGGGCACGCTGCTCGCAGCCGGCCTGGTCGTGACGCTCGCGCCGCCGGCGCAGAGCATCGAGGCCTCGCTCTCGGCGGTCAACGGCCCCGCCTGGCAGACCAATGCCAGCGTGCAGGGCCTCGCGGTCGCCGCCGGCAAGGCGTACGCGGGCGGCCGCTTCACCAGCGTCCGGCCGCCGGGCGCCGCGGCCGGTACCGGTGAGGTCGGCCAGGCGTACCTGGCCGCGTTCGACGCGTCCACCGGCGCACTGGTCAGCTCGTTCAACCCGGTGCTGAACGGCCAGGTGTACGCCGTGGCCGCCTCCGCCGACGGTTCCCGGATCTTCGTCGGCGGCGACTTCACCACCGTCAACGGCCAGACCCGGAACCGGATCGCCGCGTTCGACACCGCCACCGGCGCCCTGGTGACGAACTGGAAGCCGTCCGTGTCCTACCGGGTCAAGACGATCTCCGTCTCCGGTACGACCGTGTACTTCGGCGGCTCGTTCGGCCTGGTGAACGGCCAGACCCGCAACCGGCTGGCCGCGGTCAGCACCGACAACGCCACGCTGTTGCCGTGGGCACCGTCGGTCAACGGCGACGTGTACGCGATCGACGTGGCCGACAACGCCTCCAAGGTGTACGCGGGTGGCCAGTTCAGTGCGGTCAACGGCACCAACCAGAACACCGTGACCAGCCTCGACCCGGTGAGCGGGGCCGTCCTGCCGTTCCCCGGTGCCTCCGCGGTGCCGCCGCCGAACGGGTCCTGCACGACCCGGGTGAAGGCGATCGACGCCAGCGGCGACACCGTGTACTTCGGCAACGGTGGTGACGGTGGCGGCTGCTTCGACGGCACCTGGGCCGCCGACATCGCGACCAACACGCTGAAGTGGAAGAACCAGTGCCTCGGCGCCACCGAGGCGGTCAAGGTCGTCAACGGCTGGCTGTACAAGGGCTCGCACGCGCACGACTGCGCCAACCAGGGCGCCGGCGGCTTCCCGCAGGGCTTCGGGTACCACTTCCTGCTGAGCGAGAAGCTGTCCGACGGCACGCTCGGCCCCTGGTTCCCGAACACCGACGCGGACCCGAACAGCGTGACCAACGTCGGCCCGCTGGCGTTCGCGACCGGTGGCAACGACCTGTGGGTCGGCGGCGACTTCCTGAACGTCAACGGTTCCGGACAGCAGGGCCTGACCCACTTCACCAACGCTGTCCCCGGTGCGGCTCCGGCCAAGCCGGCCAAGCTGCAGCCGTACAGCATCAAGCCGGGTGTCGTACAGATCAACTTCCCCACTGTGGTCGACAACGACGACAGCACACTGACGTACCGGCTGCTCAAGGGCTTCACCAACACCACCATCGCGACCTGGACCGCCAAGTCCACGCCGTGGGACCGGCCCTGGCTGCACTACACCGACACCAACGTGACACCTGGTGAGCAGACGAACTACCGGGTAGAGGTCACCGATGGCAGTACGACGATCCGGGGCAACTACTCCGACCCGATCACCGTCGCCACCACTACGTCCACGGCGTACGACCAGATCATCAACGCGGACGGCCCGCAAGCGTACTGGCGGCTGGGCGAAGCAGTAGGTTCCACATCCGCGGTAGATGCTTCGGGGCAGGGCAACACCGGTGCGTACAGCGGGGTGACGCTCGGCACTGCTGGTGCGATTGCCGGGAACACTGCGATGACCACCAGCAGCAGTAGCGGCCGGATGGTCGGTGCGAAGGCGTACAGCATGCCGCAGCAGTTCACTGTCGAGGCGTGGGTCAAGCAGAGCGGTCTCAACCGTGGCGGCCGGATCATCGGCTTCGGTAACTCGAAGACCGGTAACAGCGGCAACGGCGGCGACCGGATGCTGTACATGCGGACCAACGGCTCCATCGTGTTCGGCGTCAACGATGGCAGTCAGCGCACCCTGACCAGTACGTCCGGGAAGAACAACGGCCAGTGGCACCACGTCGTCGGTACGTACGACAACGGCGCCATGAAGCTGTACGTCGACGGGGTGCTGTCCGGTAGCGCACAGGTCGGATCCGCGTCGCTGTACTACGGCTGGTGGCGGGTCGGCTATGACCTGACCAACTCGTGGCCCGGTGGTGGTGCGACGCAGACCGGGATGGCGATCGACGAGGCGGCGGTCTACCCGTACGCACTGTTGCCGACTCAGGTTCAGTCTCACTACGCGGCCAGGTAGCTGGGAGTTCCGCCACAAAGTCATAACGCGGGCTGGAGGTCCGCTTCCGGTGGGCCTCCAGCAACGCTAGTGTCCGACGCTGGCGCGTGATGAGGCACGCGCTGTACTCCCCCGCCTTCGAAGGACATAAATGAAGAAGTTAGTTGTGGCTCTTGTCACCGGCGCGGCCGTGGTGGCCGCGGCGTTGATCCCGTCCGGACCGCCGGTGGAGGCGGCGACTCCGGGCTTCGCCTCCGCGGTCTCCGCGATCAAGCAGTCGTCGTGGCAGACCAACAACAGCGTGAACGCGCTGGCGATCGCCGGCAACACGGTGTTCGCCGGGGGGCTGTTCACCAGGATCCGTCAGCCAGGCAAGGTGGCCGGTCAGGGGGAGACCGTCCGTACCTACATCGCCGCGTTCGACCGGCGGACCGGCGCACCGACCTCGTTCGCGCCGACGCTGAACGGACCCGTGTACAGCATCGCCACCAGCCCGGACGGGAAGTGGGTGGTGATCGGCGGTGACTTCACCACCGTGAACGGGATCCGGCGCAGCAAGATCGCGATGTTCAGCGTCGTCACCGGCAAGCTCGTCGCCGCCTGGGATCCGGTGGTCACGGCCCGGGTGAAGGCACTCGCGATCTCCGGCAGCAGCGTGTACATCGGTGGCGCCTTCCGGTCCATCGACGGCACCACCCGGAACCGGCTCGGCGCGGTCCGGCTGCTCCAGGGCGACCTGCTGCCGTGGAACCCGAACGCGAACAACGACGTGTACGCGCTCGACGTGTCCGACAACGGCACCCGGGTGTTCGCCGGCGGACCGTTCAGCACCATCAATGGCAAGGACCACTATTCGCTCGCGATGCTGAACACCACGACCGGCGCGGCGTACAGTTTCCCGGCCGCCGCCGCGATCCCGAAGCCGACCGTGACCTGCACGACCCGCGTGAAGGACATCGACACGCTCGGCGACAAGGTGTTCGTGTCCAACGGCGGTGACGGCAAGGGCTGCTACGACGGCGTGCTGGCGGCCCAGGTGTCGACCGGCAAGCTGCTGTGGAAGAACAACTGCCTGGGCGCCACCGAGGCGATCAAGGCGATCGGCAACTGGGTCTACAAGGGCTCGCACGCGCACGACTGCAGTTCGTCGCCGAACGGCTTCTCGGACGGCAGCGGCACGCACTACCTGCTGGTCGAGAGCGCGATCGACGGCAACCTCGGCCCGTGGTACCCGAACACCGACGCCAACCCGAAGAGCACCACGAAGGTCGGCCCGCTGGCGATGGCCGGAACCGACACCGACCTGTGGGTCGGCGGCGACTTCCTGCACGTGAACGGCACCGTCCAGCAGGGCATCACCCGGTTCACCAATGCGCCGGGCGGCGCGGCACCGGGCGTACCGAAAGCACCCACGCTGACGGCGACCACAGCGGGGCGCGTGTACGTGAAGTACAACGATGTGTACGACGTGGACAACCTGTCTTTGACGTACAACGTGTTCCGCGGCTCGCTCAGCATCGGATCGAACAAGTACGTCTCGTACTACTGGCAGGCGCGCAAGTCGTACCAGGTGATGGACCGCGGACTGAAGCGCGGTTCGACCTACACGTACCACATCGAGGTACACGACGGCCGCAACATCAAAAAAGGCCCAGCCGTCAGCGTAAAGATCCCCTAACCCACGCCCCCAACCACCGCCCCACACCGCCCCACCACCTTTCACCGCCCCACACCGCCCCACCACCTTTCACCGCCCCACGCCCTCCACACCGCGCCGCCCCACGCCCCACGTCCCCACGCCGTCTCGGGGGTCAACCCCTGAGACGGTGGGTTGACCCCCGAGAATCTCAC
>NZ_BAAAPH010000014.1:15803-200941 GCF_039531045.1 Kribbella hippodromi
CACGGCCAAACCCACCAACTCAGGGGCCGACCCCTCAGACGGCAGCCGGGCTTGGACGGTGGTTGGCGAGCGAGGGTGGCGCCCGAGCGCCTCGATCGCCCCTCGGGCGCCGCCCACCGCGCCGCCCCACGTCCCCACGCCGTCTCGGGGGTCGACCCCTCAGATGGTGGGTTGACCCCCGAGAATCTCACGGCCAAACCCACCAACTCAGGGGCCGACCCCTCAGACGGCAGCCGGGCTTGGGCGGTGGTTGGCGAGCGAGGGTGGCGCCCGAGGGGCGATTGAGGCGCGGGTGTCCGAGGGGTACGCCGCGCGGGCGCGGGTGTCCGGGGCGTACGCCGCGCGGGCGCGGGTGTCCGGGGCGTACGCCGCGCGGGTGTCGGGGGGAGTTACGCTGCGCGGGCGCGGGCGAAGGCGGCGCGGATGGTGGCGGCGGTGCGTGCCGGGTGGTCGAGGTCGGACCACATTGTTCGTACGACCTCGAATCCGAGTGCGCGAAGGCGGTCCTCCCGGATCTTCTCCTGGACCAGGACGTCCTCCGTCGCACCCGCGTATTTCAGCCGGCCGTCGAACTCCACGAGGGTGTTGAACCCGTCGAAATCGAAGTCGACCCGCGCGATGATCCCGTACCTGTCTCGATAGACCACTTGCAGCGACGGAGCCGGCAAGCCCTGGTCGTGCATCAGTACCCGTAGACGCGATTCGCCGACCGACTCCGACCGCCCGTCGGCGAATCCGAGCGCGGCGCGGGCGGTTGCGCTGCCGGGCCAGAACTCCGTCGACCGCAGCAGCCTGCGCAGCTCCCGATCGTCGATCAGCCCAAGGTGCAGCGCGGCATCGACGGCAACCACGGTCTCCTCGAAGCCCACCGTACAAGCGGTCTCGACCAGAGCCCGGGGTATGGACGTGGTGGTCAGACCGTCAAGCTCGGTCAGGTCGCCGGAGGTCAGTACGCCCCGATGGAACCGGATTCCCGCGACAGGTCCGCTGTGCCGGCGGATGTCCAGACGGCTGAGGTGGACCTCCGCAAGATCGATGGCCCACAACGGAAGCCCGTGCAGTACCAGCGCGGACTGGTGGCTGACGGCAACGCTTCCCGTGCGCATCGCATTCATCGCAGCGAACACCGCGAGCCGATGATTGGCCAGCTCCCGATCCCACGGCGCGAGTCCACTCAGGTCGGGCGCCGCCGCGTACTGGCCGTAGCGCACCCTCACCCAGCGGCCGGACCGCACCCGGTCGCGAATTCCTTGCGGCGTGTACCCGCAGGCAAGCGCCTGCCCGCGACTGAAGACGCCGCCCTGACTCTGAGCCACCACCACGAGCACTGGATTCACGCCGCAAGCATGCCCACGCATCCACCCACCCGCCACCTCCGCTCCACCGACCTGTGGACAACTCACCTGTGACGTCTCAGGGGTCGGCCCCTCAGCTGGTGGGTTCGGCCGGGAGATTCTCAGGGGTCAAGCCACCAGCTGCGGGGTCGGCCCCTGAGACGTCACGGGCCGGCGGCCGCGGGCGGCGGGGTGGTTAGGGCGGCGGCGGGCGGTGATGGTGGCGGCGGCGGTGGCGGTGGTGGCGGCGGTGGGGGCGGGGTGGTTAGGGGCGGCGGTGGGTGGATATTGCTTGGTGGGCTTCGTTCCACCAGAGGAGCAAGGTGGCGAAGGAGGCGCCGGCGAGACCCCATGCCGCGCCCTGGGGTCCCCAGAGGAACGCGCCGCCGACGCCGCAGGTGATCAGGACGGCCGAGGAGATCAGCCGGACGCGGAGGCCGCGGGTGGCGGCGGTGAGTGCGCGCAGGATGGCGAAGGCGCCGGCGTTCGAGGCGCCGAAGGCCTGGAGCAGGATGACCGGGATCAGCACGTGATGCGCCTGAGTCCACACGCCGGGGCCGAGTAGTTCACGGCCGACCAAGGACGGCAGCAGCAGGAAGACGGCGCCCCAGGCCAGCGCGCCGGCGCCGACCCCGAACGAGATCGCCAGGCCGACCAGCCACAGCCGCCGGTACGAGTGTTTCAGCGCGCGAGCGGCTTCGGGTACGGAGATCATCCGGATGCCCTGGTTCAGTACGTTGACCGGTCCGAGGAGGACCTGGGCGCCGCGGATGCCCGCGGTCGCGACCAGGCCGGCGGCCGCGGTGATGCCGAGCATGTACACCTGGATGGTGCCGGAGACCGCGAGCATCTCCCCCACGTACTTCGGGCTCAGGTCCCAGTTCCGCTTCACCCATTCACGAATCAGCTGCCGCCGTGGCGCCACCCCGGCCTGGAACCGGCCGGCGATCGCGGCGACAACCGCCCCGAGCCCCCAGCCGAACGTCAGCGTGAAGGCGGATGCCGCTCCGGCGAGGTACAAACCACCGAAGATCGCGAGCATCACCAACAACCAGATCAGGTCGTTGACGAACGCTTTCCGGCCCTCGCCGACAACGAAGAACGCCCAGCGCCACGCATCCTGGAGCAGCAAGCCGGGCATCGTGATGGCGAACGCGATCAGCACACCCCGGGACGGGATGGCCGGGAACGCCGCGATCGCAAGACCGAGCAGCATGGCGAGCAGGCCGGTCAGCAGAGCAGTTGCCGTACTGGCCCGGACGGCTCGTTCCCAGTCGGGCGTTCGGGCACCGGAGTGGCGTACGGCCAATGGTTCGGTCGCGACCGCCCGCGATACGTTCAGGGCGATCGTGTAACCGCCGAACGCGAGCGCGTACACGCCGAAGTCGGCCACCGTACTGGACCGCGCCACGACGACACCGACGGCGAGATTGCTGAGGCTCGACAGGCCCTGGTCGGCCAAACCCCAGCCCGCGCGACCGGCCGGTCCGGCCAGTCGACGCAACTTCGGCCGCCGGAGCTTCACCAATGCACTCTAGAGCGCGCGTGGCGGATGACGGAGGATGCCGACCAGGAAACGCGGGATGCCGAGGAGGTAGCGGCGCCAGAGGCGCTTGGGCTCCTTGTACAGCCGGTAGCTCCACTCCAGGCCGGAGCGCTGCATCCAGGCCGGTGCGCGGTCCAGGCGGCCGGTGTGGAAGTCGAAGGCGGCGCCGACGCCGATCAGGATCGTCGCGTTCAGGCGGTCGCGGTGGTCGGCCATCCAGCGCTCCTGCTTCGGCGCGCCCAGTCCGACCCAGACGATGTCCGGGCGGGCCTCGTTCATCCGGTCGACCGTCGCGGCATCCTCCGCGTCGGTCAGCTCGCGGTACGGCGGGCACTCCACGCCGACCACCTTCAACGCCGGATGCCGCTCCTGGAACCGCTCGCGCAGCTCCTCGGCCACGCCCTCCGCGCCACCGTAGAAGTACTGCGTCCAGCCGCGCTCCGCCGACTCCGCGAGCACCCGCTCGAGCAGGTCCGGGCCGGCGACGCGGGCCATCTGCCCGAAGCCGGCCTTCTTCCCGGCCCACACCAGCGGCATCCCGTCCGGCACGGTCAGCCCGGACGTGTTGTACACCTCGGTCAGCCGGGCGTCGGCGCGGGCGTGCAGCAGCGCGTTCATGTCGGAGACGCAGACCAGCTGCCGCTCCTCGGCGTCGATCCACTCCGCGAACGTGCTGACGGCCGCGTCGAGATTCGTCACGCTGACGTGGATACCGAGAACGTCGACGCGCGTCATGAGTCCTCCCCGGTCAACTGGGCGAGGTCCGCGTCGACCATGATGCGGACCAGTTCGGGGACGTGCACCTGAGCCTTCCAGCCTAGCTCCGTGGTGGCCTTCGACGCGTCGCCGATCAGCGAGTCGACCTCGGTCGGACGCTCGTACCGCTGGTCGTGATCGACGTACCGCTCCCAGTCCAGCCCGACGTGCTCGAACGCCAGCGCCACGAAATCACGCACCGAGTACGACGTACCCGTCGCGATCACGTAGTCGGCCGGAGTGTCGTGCTGCAGCATCCGCCACATGCCCTCGACGTACTCCGGCGCGTACCCCCAATCGCGGCACGCGGACAGATTGCCCAAGTACAACCGGTCCTGCACACCGCACTTGATCGCAGCCACAGCACGGCTGATCTTCCGCGTCACGAACGTCTCACCGCGCCGCGGCGACTCGTGATTGAACAAGATCCCGTTCACCGCGAACATGTCGTACGCCTCGCGGTAATTGCGCGTCATCCAATAGCTGTACAACTTCGCCGCACCGTACGGCGAGCGCGGGTAGAACGGCGTCTCCTCGTTCTGCGGCGGCGGTGTCGCACCGAACATCTCCGACGAGGACGCCTGATAGAACCGGCAGTCCAGACCGATCATCCGGATCGCCTCGAGCAGCCGCGTCGTACCCATCCCGGTCGTGTCACCGGTGTACTCCGGCTCATCGAACGACACGCGTACATGCGACTGCGCCGCGAGGTGGTACACCTCTGACGGCTGAATCGACGCGAGCAGAGTCACCAACCGCGAACCATCCGTCAGGTCGCCGTAGTGCAGGAACAACCGCTTGTCCGCCGCATGCGGGTCCTCGTACAGGTGGTCGATCCGCTTGGTGTTGAAGGTGCTGGCACGACGGATCAGTCCGTGGACCTCGTACCCCTTCGCCAGCAACAGCTCCGCCAGGTACGAACCGTCCTGACCCGTGATCCCGGTGACGAACGCCTTTTTCACGAGACATGCTCCTGATACCAGGCGTAGGTGGCGGCCACACCTTCTTCGAGACCGATCGACGGCTTCCAGCCCAGCGCGGTCAGCCGGCTCACGTCGAGCAGCTTGCGCGGGGTGCCGTCCGGTTTGGACAGATCGTTGCTCAGGGCACCGGTGTACCCGACGACGCGGGCGACCAGCTCGGCCAGCGCCCGGATCGTCACGTCGTCACCGACGCCGACGTTGACCGGCTCCGGCGCGTCGTAGTGCGCCAGCAGGTGCAGGCACGCGGCGGCCAGATCGTCGACGTGCAGGAACTCCCGCCGCGGTGTCCCGCTCCCCCACAGCACCACTTCCTCGGCCGCGTTGACTTTGGCCTCGTGGAAGCGGCGGATCAGCGCGGGCAGAACGTGTGACGACGTCGGGTCGAAGTTGTCATTCGGGCCGTACAGGTTGGTCGGCATCGCGGAGATCCAGCGCAGACCGTACTGCCGGCGGACCGCCTGGACCTGCATGATGCCGGCGATCTTGGCGATCGCGTACGCGTCGTTGGTCGGCTCCAGCTCACCGGCCAGCAGGCTCGACTCGCGGATCGGCTGCTCGGCGTACTTCGGGTAGATGCACGACGAGCCGAGGAACAGCAGCCGCGGCGTCCGCACTTCGAGCGCCGCGTCCATCAGGTTCACCTGAATGCGCAGGTTGTCGCTGAGGAACTCGGTCGGGTGGTCCCGGTTCGCGAGGATGCCGCCGACCCGCGCCGCCGCGTCGATCACCACGTCCGGCCGGTGCTCGGCCAGGAACGCGAACGTCGCGTCCCGGTCGCGCAGGTCCAGCTCCTTCGAGCTCGCCCCGATCAACTGGGTGACGCCTTCGGCCTGCAGCCGGCGCCAGATCGCCGATCCGACCAGACCGCGATGGCCGGCCACGTAGACCCGGGTTTCAGGATTCATCAGTACGCTCCCGCGCCGTAGATCACCGCGCGTACGGTCTTCCAGAGGATCAGCAGGTCGAGAGTCATCGACCAGTTGTCGACGTACCGCAGGTCGAGCCGGACCGACTCGTCCCAGGATAGGTCGCTGCGGCCGCTGACCTGCCACAGACCGGTCATGCCGGGCTTGACGAGCATCCGGCGCGAGTCGTCGGCCGCGTACAGCGCGACTTCCTCGGCCAGCGGCGGCCGCGGGCCGACCAGCGACATGTCGCCGCGAACCACGTTGAACAGCTGCGGCAGCTCGTCCAGCGAGAAGCGCCGGATCCACTTGCCGAGCGGCGTCATCCGCGGGTCGTCGCGCATCTTGAAGATGACACCGTTGCCATCGCTCAGCGAGTACAGGTCGCCGAGCCGCGCTTCGGCATCGGAGTACATGCTGCGGAACTTCAGCATGGTGAACTCGACGCCCGCGCGGCCGACTCGCTGCTGACGGAACAGGATCGGGCCGGGGCTGGTCAGCTTGACCGCGATCGCGAGGCCGATCAGCAGCGGCGACAGCAACAGCACGATGCCGAGCGCCACGACCCGGTCGAAGACGGCCTTCATCAGGTGCGGACCGCCGCTGACCGACGGGCGCTCCAGGTGCAGCAGCGACAGTCCGGCGACCGGGCGGATCGAGATCCGCGGGCCGGCCACCTCGATGATGCCGGGCGAGACGATCAGCTCGATGCCGCGCTGCTCCAGCGCCCAGGACAGCCGCCGCAGCGACTGGCCGGCCAGCTCCGGGTCGGTCGCGATCGCTACCACCTCGACCGCGTGCCGGTCGGCGGCGGCGAGGATGTCCGGCTCGTCCAGCTCCTCGGGTTGCAGCGGCCCGGACTCGGCCGCGACGTGCTGGTCGCCGCGCGGCCGGCAGGTCGCCACCACGCGGAACCCGTCGGTCGGGCGGCTCTCCAGGTGCTCACACAGAGTTGCGGCCGGGCCACTGCGCCCGACCACGAGAACCCTGTGCATGCAGCGACCCCGGACCCGGTGGCGGTGCAGGTCCTTGCGCAACCCGTAGCGCAGCAGCAGCGCCGAGAGGACCAGGACCGGAATCGCGAGCACCACGAAGCCGCGGGCGATCTCGGTCTTGGTGACATAGGACGTCATCGCCACCAGAGCGGTCAGGCCGACACCCGAGCGCAGCAACGAGCGGAACTCGTCCGGCCCGGCGCCGAAGTAGCGCGAGTCGTAGCCCTTTGAGAGCGCGACCACGCCGATCCAGGCCAACGGGAGCAGGCTGCTCACGACCAGGTAGCTGGAACCGACGTGGTAACCGAACCGGGTAAGCAGTGCGACGGACACGCCGAACATGGCGGCCAGCAGGTCGCCGCCGACGGCGGCCCAGCGGTACACGCCGACCCAGCGCGGCTCGGTCGACCGGGACGGCAGCGGAACAATGGCCGGGACCTCGTGCGGCACGACCCAGAGCGGCCGGTGCCCATCCACCCTGTCCGGCGCCTCAGCTCCGTTCACGACCGTCCCTCGGTTCACGCTGCGACCGATCGGGCCGTTGCGTGCCCTCGGCGTTCCCCAGCTTGCCGTCCCCAGAATTCACCCGCGCGTTGGCGTCGAGTCACCGAAGATTACTACGTGCCGAAGCCCGGAGCGACCGCCGGGCCGCGGACCTGTGGAGAACTTGCCCAGGTCCTTACAAGGCCGCGACCTGCCGAATTGCTGCGCCAGCAACGAAATCCCGCAACCGCCGTCCGGCGATCCCGGCCGCGAACCGGGCCTGAACCCCTGCAAACGCGGCAGTTGCCATCCGATCCCGGGCCGCCGGGTCGGACATCAGCCCGATCAGTACGCCGGCCGCGGCCGACGGGTCGTCCAGCGGCCAGAACAGGCCGTCCGTACCCGGGCGGACGATTTCGGGTACTCCCCCGACCGCGCCCGCGATCACCGGCAGGCCCTCCGCCATCGCCTCGACCAGCACGATGCCGAAGCTCTCTGTCGTCGAGGTGTGACAGTAGAGGCGATGTGACCGCATGAGTTGCCGCGGGTCGGATCGGTAACCCAGGAAGGACACCTGGTTCGCCAGGCCCAGTTCGGCTGCGCGTGTCTGCAGTGCGCGCCGGTCGGCGCCGTCACCGATCACGGACAGCGTGTAGCGATGTCCACGGGCAGCTGCTTCGGCAAGTACCTCCAGCAGGTACCGGTGGTTCTTTCGCGAGTCCAGCCGGCCGACGGTGATCAGATCCGTTTGCGCTGCTGGGCGGTCTATAGCCGGTGCGCTCGTTGTCACTGCATTGGGGACAACAGCGTGCGGTACGTGACGTAGTGGAGCGATCCGCTCTTCCAGTCCGGCTCTGGTGTACTCCGACACGTACACGATGCCGTCGAGTGCTCCTAGTACCCGCTCCTCGAACGACCGGATCGATGCGTACAACCGGCCGTTGCGTGGGAGCTCGCCCTCGTCGGCCCACTCATCCGCTTGCGAGACGTTGAAGTGAGCAACCATCACTACTGGTTGCGTCGTCCGTACTTGCAGTGCGACACCGGCAGAGATCGGGCACTGGGCGTAGATGACCGCATCCGGGCGGTCCGCTAGCTGTGCGGCCAGTGCGGAGCGCAAGTACCGCGCGTGCCAGTACTGATGCCACCACACCGCTGCGGGGCGGTTGAACGGCCGGATGCCCCTGCGGGCAGCGAAAACGGGCAGTACGAAGGGCGACCGCGCCATGAACGGACTGACCACGCTGACTGGCCGCCCTGTCGCCTGTAGGTACTCACTGAACGTACGGACATGTGCTTGCAGCCCAGAACCGCCCTCGGGACGCATGAGGGTGGCGACCACGATCTCCGGTTCACTCATGCGGTCGCGGCCTCAGCAACGACAGGGACGTGTACGCGTTGCGCTTTGGCCAGCCTGCTCCACCAGACCGCGATGCCCAGTACAGAAGCGATTGCACTGCCCCAGACGACTCCCTGTGCGTTCCAGAAGAAGCCACCGATCGCAGCGAGCCCGACGAACAACGTCGTGACAGTGATCTGGCACTGCATCGTCTGGTCCGCACGCCCGAGTGCCCGTAGGCCCGCGGACGGTCCGACGTGGAGGCAGCCAGCTGCTGCGCTGACGATCACACCTAGTACCAGCACATGTGCGTCCGGCCAGACACTGCCCAGCACCAGGTCGCCGATGCCGAGTGGGAACAGCACCAGGATCACCAGACCCCAACCGAGTGCTACTACGGACAGTCCACCGCTCAGGCCGGCACACAATCGCCACAGGGACCGGCTGCCACGGCTGAGTGCTCGCGCGGCTTCGGGAACTGCTACCTGTCCAATTCCCATCAGCAGTGCGGCAACAGGTCCGACCAGCATCTCCGCACCGCGGATAGCTCCGGCCGCAGCCAGTCCGCCGCTGGCAGCGACGATCAGCGTCCGCACCTGGCCCCCAGCACCCAGAACAACGTTCTCGACCAGGAACCGCGGTCCGAGATCGCTGTGCTTGCGCAGCCACCCCAGCGCGGCAGCGGGACGGGGCATGACGCCGGCCTGCCGGATGCCGTAGATCCCTGCCAGAGCTGCCGTACCGCCGAAGGCGAGCAGAGCCGCTGTAATGCCGAAGTCCAGGAAGCGACCGACGAACAGCGCGGTCAGCATCAGGACCGTCCACACGGTGTCGTTGACGAACGTCTTGACGCCTTCGCCGGCAGCGAAGAACGCGGACCGCCAGCTGTCCTGCAGGGTCAGCCCTGGCAGCACGATGCCAAGGCCAACGAACGCCGCACCTGCCTCGGAGCCTGGTGTCTGCAGCTTGAGCAGCAGTCCGATCAGTACGCAGACCAGTCCGCCCACTACGCCGACCAGAAGCGCCACGCCGCTGGACGCCGCAACCGCCTCATGCCTGCTGTCCTTGCCGCTCACGCTGTAGCGCACCATCAGCGCATCGGTCGACAAAGCGCGCGAACAGTTCAGTGCGACCGAGTACGCAAGGAAGGCGAGGCCTAGTGCCCCCAGACCGGTTGCTCCGAGCAGCCGTGCGACGAACACCCCGAGCAGGAAGTTGCCCAGGCTCGAAACAGCCTGGTCAGCGATCCCCCAGCCCAACCGGCCGGCTACCTGTCGTCGCAGCGTTCCGCGGTGGTCCCCGGTGTGGCGGCCGGTCATCGGCGCGACCTGGTGACCTGGCTGAACAGTGCGGCGGTCAGGTCCTTGAACTGCTCGTCGAGCCGCGTACGGCACTCGGCGGACCGCTCTCCGAGCGTTTTGACGATGCTGTCCTCGTCCGCTTCCAGTGCAGCGACCTGTTCGACCAGGCGCTCCACATCGAGGGCCTTGACGTCCTGTACGAAGTCAGCGAGGCCCATCTGCGCCATCAGTGCGTCGTGCTTGCCGCCGTAGCTCAGTGCAAGAGTTGGATGACCTACGGTGAGTCCGGCGACCACACAGTGGTAGCGCAGGGCAACAACCGTCTGTACCGATGCGACCCGTTGCATGAGTTCTTCGAACGACGTAAACGGCTGGTAGCTGACAGGTGGTTCGCCCGGCCCGGTCCAGTACGTCCTGGCGTCCGCCACGATGGCATCGGCGACTCCCTCGTCCAGCCGGTCACCGATCAGCAGCCGCACACTGCGACCGGACTCGACGAGCAAGCGGACAAACTGCTTCATTTGGTCGACGTAGCGAGCGTGGATCTCCTCCGCACGCGGCCGGTCGCTGGGCGAGCCGTAGTAGGCCATCACTCCGACACCGACCGATTTCGGTTCAGGCAGTGGGTCCGATGGCACAGGCAGCCCGAAAGCCAGGTCGGCGTACGCCTTGTCTTGTGGTGCAGCCACACCGGTCTCACGGCCTACACCAAGTGAGTACTCGTCGCGGAACGACCTGTAGTCGACGACGCGTGCTGCAGTACGCAGCAGTACGCGGATGGCGCGTTCGCGTACCCGGGAGCCGCCTACGCACACCAGACCGGTTCGGACACCGAACAGCCGTCCGGACAGCGCCATTACCAGCATGCTGTACGGGAGCTCCCACGGTCGCTCCGGCAACGTCGCTTCCAGTACGCCGGCCCCTGGGATCATCACCACGTCGTGCTGTCGCACCCACCGCGCCGTACGCCAGGTGTCGATCACTGCGGCCGGTGGGATGCGCAGCAGGGTCAGCGCCTTCTGGGCGAGCCGGGACTGTACGGGCTTGCGGGACTGCATCCAGTGCAGTTGGACGGCCGGTACGCCGTACCGTGCGGTGATCTCCTCTGGGCCCTCGCACATGAAGTCGAGTACTGCCTGTGGCTGCTCGTTGCGCAGGTACTCCAGGACGGTGTCGAGCATCGCGTCGTTGCCGATGTTGCCACCGCCGAGCCGTCCGTACAGACCGACCTTCATCGGTGACCGTCCGATCCGGCCACTAGCGCCTGGACAGACAGCGCGTCTACTGCACCGAAGTACTGGATCGGTGCCGGCTTGGACTGCCCCGGCAACCGGCGGGTAACCCGGCTGGTCAACCATTGGCGGATGTACCGGTTGCATTCATGCCGTTGCCCAGCTGTCAGCGGCGCACGGCGTACGGCGGCGAAGTAGCCGAGGATGTACTCCGCGACCAGCCGCACCGGCGGATGTACCAGCTTGTTGGCGCGCTTCGGATCCAGGTTCCGCGACCAGCTACTGATCGTCGGGTTGGCTTGTAGCGCGCGGCCGTCGTGGTGCCGGCGGAAGTACAACCACTCCGGCACTTGCAGGAAGCGGCCGTGCAGTGCGACCTCGGCCATGAACACCTGGTCGGCGTGGTAGAAGCTGTTGTGCGGCTTGACCGCACGCAGCACGTCCGCACGCATCACACCGTAGAAGTCGTCGGCCTGGATCGCACCGGGCAAGTCACCGTCGAACAGCATGCTGCGCAACCGCTCCGCGGGCTCAGGCGCATCAGTGTGCAGCGGGTACTCCAGTGCCTGGATGACGTTGTCGTCACCGTCGATCGCAGCTGTGTACGTGTGCGCGAGAATCGCGTCCGGGTGCTGATCCAGCAGCTCCACACAGCGCGCCACCAAGTCACGGCCCCACAGGTCGTCACCGGACGCCCACTTGAACAGCTCGCCCCGGCCCTTCCGGAACACGAAGTCGTGGTGCGGCGCGGCGCCGATGTTGCGCTCCTGCCGGTAGAACGTGATCCGCGGGTCCTTGGCGGCGTACGCGCGGCAGATGTCGTCCGTACGGTCCGTGGACGCGTTACTGGACAGGATCAGCTCGAAGTCGGTGAACGTCTGGCCGAGTACTGCGTCCAGGGACTGTTCCAGGTAGTCCTCACCGTTGTAGACCGGCAGACCGATGCTGAGTCGCGGCTGTGTCATGTTGGACTCCCAACTCGGGCGGGCGAGGTACGGCCGGTCCGATGCACCGGTCCGACAAAGCGAGGCGAAGCAGCGACAACGAGGAGCGGTACGGCGAGCAGCGCCCCGCCCACCACGTCCGTGAACCAGTGCATCGACAGCAACAGCAGCGCGAGGCCCATCGTCAGTCCGGCCAGTGCGACGAGTGCCCAGGCCCAGACCGGTGGATGACGGCGCCACACCAGCAGCACACCGCCCAGGCTGACCAGCAGGATCACCATGTGCCCGGACGGGAACGATCCACTGAGTGTTCCGACGTCCCCGTGCGGATCAGCTCTACCGATCAGGGCCTTGGCTACTTGGGTGGCTAGTGCGCCGACCATTGCAAGCGCTGCTACGTACACCAGTGGGCGCCAGGTGGTTCGTAGTACGGCTGCCAGCGCACCGGACACCGCGAGCACGGCCAGGGAGACACGCGGCGCAGCGCCGTCGACCACGTTGCCGAACACCAGTTGCCACGGTCCCCACACGTCATCCGGGCGGAACACCTGCTGGAGGTTCCGGTCAAGCGCGTCGACCTGCCCGGCCGAGGCGATCCCGGCAAGCACCAGGAAGGCCACCGAACTGGCCACTGCCAGCAGATGGACCCGCGTGACTCCGCTGCGCTGCATCTCGTCCCTTCAGACGTACGTACGGAACACCGGCTTGACCGGACGTCCTTGCAGGAACCCGGCCACGTCCTGCGCGTCCAGTGCCTGCCGGTAGACCTTGCAGGCGTTGCCGACCACCTCGACCGTCCGTTCGAGGTCGGCGTCGGTGAGCGCACTGCTGACCACAAGCGACGGACCGATGACGCCACCGAGGATCAGCTCGCGGAGGAACAGCGTGCGGTACGGCTGCGACGGTGCGAGCTGCTCATCGAGCGTCGCGAACACCAGGTTGCTGGCGCGTCCGCGTACGACCACATGGTCCTGTACTCCGGCATCGGCCGCGACCGCACGGACACCGGCAGCGAGCTTCTCGCCGATCGCGTGCAGGCGGGCAGCGATGCCCTCCTCGGCGTAGACGTCCATGACTGCGATCGCTGCCGCGAGCGAGTGCGTCTCGGCGCCGTGCGTGGTGGACAGCAGGAACACCCGCTCCCGGCTGTCGCGCAGGCCGCCGCGCTCCAGGTACTCACGTTTGCCGGCCAGCGCCGACACTGCGAAGCCGTTCCCCAGCGCCTTGCCGAACGTGGAGAGGTCGGGCGTCACGCCGTACAGGCCCTGGGCGCCGGCGGCGGAGAAGCGGAAGCCGGTGATCATCTCGTCGAAGATCAGCAGCGCGCCGTGCCGGTGCGCCAGGTCGCGCAGACCCTCGAGGTAGCCGGCCGGTGGGTCGTGCTGGGTGGCCGCCTCCAGGATCAGGCAGGCGATCTCGCCGTCGTGGCGCCGGAACAGTTCCTCGGCCGCGGCCAGGTCGCCGTACGGGAAGCCGACGGTGAGGTCACAGATCTCGGCCGGGATGCCGGCTGCCATCGGGGTCCGGGCGATGAACCAGTCGTCGATCGAGAAGAACGCGTGGTCGCTGCAGAGCGCGACCAGCCGCCGGCCAGTGACCGCGCGAGCCAGCTTGACCGCGGCCGTGGTCGCGTCCGAGCCGTTCTTGGCGAACTTCACCATCTCCGCGGTCGGGACTGCGCTGAGGAACCGCTCGGCCGCCTCCAGCTCGACGATGCTGGGCCGGACGAAGTTGCTGCCGCGGTCCAACTCGCGCCGGACCGCTTCGAGTACCTTCGGGTGCCGGTGGCCAAGACTGACAGCGCGCAGCCCGGCGCCGTACTCGATGTACTCGTTGCCGTCGACGTCCCACACATGCGCGCCGTCGCCCCGGTCGATCACCGGCGCCAGGTCCTCGGGGTACTGGTCGTCGCCCTTGGCGTACGTGTGCGCGCCACCGGGGATCACGTCGTGCAGCCGCTTGTTGGCGGCAACGGACTTCTCGAAGGACTTGGTCATGTCAGCCTCGCGGTTGCCAGAGCGAGTGTGGATGCTGCCTTGTCCCGCTCCGACATCAGCGTGACCGGCAGCGGCCAGGGGATGTCCAGGTCGGGGTCGTCGAACCGGATCGCTACATCCTCGGACGGGTCATGCGCGCGGTCGATGCGGTACGAGACGTCTGCGGGGTCCGTGAGCGCCTGGAAGCCGTGTGCACAGCCAGCAGGGACGTAGACCGTCACCTGGTTGTCACCGGTCAGGTCGAACGTCTCCCGGTTCCGGTACGTCGGTGATGCTGGCCGCAGGTCGATCACTACGTCGAACACCGCGCCGTACGAGCAGCGGACGAGTTTCGCCTCGCCCTTGCCGGACCGGGTGTGCATGCCGCGCACTACGCCCTTCCGTGACCGGGAGATGCTGTCCTGGACGAACGCATCCGGGTCGAGTCCTGCCTTGGCTACCACGTCCCGGTCGAACGTACGCGAGAAGAACCCGCGCTCGTCACGGTGTGGCGTCGGGCGGAACAGCAGCGCACCGGCGATACCCGGTACCTCGATGACCTCCATCAGAACCCCCGTTCGTGCGGCTCGGGCAGTGGGACCAAGTACGTCGCGCCCCAGCCGCCGTCCGCTTCCAGCTGGGCAACCACCTCGTCGGCGATGTCCCAGGTGAGTACGAGCACGACGTCCGGTTTTGCGGCTGTCAGGTCTGCTACTGGCCGGATCGGGACCATGCAGCCACCGGGGATGCGGCGTCCGTGCTTGCCCGGTGCGATGTCGACGGTGAACGGCAACAGGTCCGTGGTCACCTTGCTGAGGTCAAGTAGCACTGGCGCTTTGGAAGGAGCGCCGTACGCGAGCACGGTGCGGCCGGCGTCCTTGTGACGGGTGAGTTCGGCATGCAGTGCGTCAGCGGCGTGCCACGCGGCTTCTTGGAGACTGCCTAGCTGTACTTCATCCGCTATCCCGGCAGCGTCTTCGTCAGCAAGTACTACCTCGACGGATGCGTCCGGTGCGGCGTCGGCGGTGTGGCGGAGCATCACCATCAAGCTGCCGCCGTACATCTCCACCTGCTTGACTGATTCGACGGCCAGGCCGTGCAGTGCGGCGATGTTGCGCAGTGCGCGCAGGGAGACGTACGCCCAGTGCCCGTGCCGGATCGTGTCGAACTGGTTGCCGATGAACAACGGGAGCAGGTGGTGGAACTCCATCACCAGTAGACCGCCCGGTGCCAGCCGATCGGCTCGTAGCTTGAGCATGTCGCCGTACTGGGGCTCATGCACTATGCCATGTACGTCGATGACCAAGTCGGCCTGCTGGTCCTCTGTAGCGAGCTGCGAGCCGGCAGCGGACAGGTGGCCGAGCCAGGAGCCACCGTGGTGGCTGGCGAACTCACAGACCACCTTGCCGGCCAGCTCCGGGTAGTCGCGGAGGATCTCCTTCACCGAAGTCTCCGCGTGGGCAATGCTCGTCGCGGACTCGACTGCCAATGGTTCTTCGGGCAACTGGGCTTCCACTGGACCTAGCTGGACCAGAGTGCAGTCGCGGCACAGCCACAGCTCCAACGGCCAGCGCGGATCGGGTCCGGGCGTCTCGGCGGCTGGGAAGTAGTCGGCACACGGCTGCGCGCCGAGGTCAACGACCGGTACGACGTTCTCCCCCGAGCAGCCACGACACTTGAAGCTCACTGCGTCCCCCTGATCACCATGTCAACGTTGCTTTGCCGGTGGTGAACGCCTCGGCGTACCGGGCCCGGCACTCCATGCCGCGCATCCTCGCCAGGCCGGCGAACACCTCTTCGTCGAACCAGTCGTGCGGGACCTGCGACGGGTACGCCTTGTGCAGCAGCACGATCTTGTCCCGCAGCTGCTCTTCGGTGAGTTCGACGTACAGGAACGGCCGGCTGAGGTCTCCGTCCCACTTGGGGATCTCGTAGTGCAGCACCAGGTGGTCACGCCACACGGTCGGTGCCAGCTCGGCGATCAGGCGGTGGTCCTGGTGCGCGTCGGTGCGGCTCGGTGCGAGTACCAGGTCCGGGCGCCGGCTCCCGCGGGCAGTTGCCTCCAGCAACTCCTTGGTCTGGTTCCAGTGCGCCGGCAGGCGTCCGTCCGGGAGCTCTGCCGACGTCACCGTCACCTCGCAGTCCGGCAGGAACAGCTCCGCTGCCCGGCGGGCCTCGTCCAGGCGCAACGGCGTACCGGTCGCGATCACGAACTCGGCGGTCAGCTCCGGCACGGACTCCGCCAGCTTCAGCAGCGTGCCGCCGCAGCCGATCTCGATGTCGTCCGGATGCGCGCCGAGAGCGACGAGGTGAACCGGCCCGTCGATCAGGCCGAGCTGAAACGGCAGCATCAGATCGCCACCACCACAGGACCGTCCGGCTCCGAGGTTTTGTTGACAATCCGATTGTCCTGGTGCCGATTGTCCTGGCGGCTGTCCTGGTGCCGGCTGTCCTGGCGGCTGTCCTGGTGCCGATTGTCACGAGGCCGGTTGTCGTGGCTCCACAGCGCCCAGGGCTTCTTACCGGAGCGGTACAGGTCCTCGAGCTGGCTGCGTTCCTTCAGCGTGTCCATCGGCGCCCAGAACCCGTGGTGCGGGATCGCCTCCAGCTTGCCCATTGCCGACAATCGCGGGAACGCGTCCCCGACCAGGTCCTCGTCCTCGTGCAGTACGTCGAAGATGTCCTTCTTGATCACGAAGTAGCCGCCGTTGATCCACACGTTCAGATCCGCCGCCGACCGCAGCCCGGTCACCCGGGAATCGGTCCCGAACTCGACCACGTGGAAGGACGCCTGCGGCGGCACGGCGAGCAGACTGGCGGTGATGTCACTGGTCATCACATGGTCGACAATCCGGTCCATCGGCGCGTCGGTCAGCACGTCGCCGTAGTTCGCCAGGAACGCGTCGTCGTCCTCGAGGTACGGCCGGACCCGGCGCAACCGCTCCCCGATACTGGTGTCGATCCCGGTGTCGACGAAGGTGATCTTCCATTCGCTGATGTCGGAGTCGAGCAGCTCGATCCGCTGCCCGCCCTTCGTCATCACGAAGTCGTTCGAGACCGTTTCCTCGTAGCGCAGGAAGTACTCCTTCACCGCCGAGCCGCCGAAGCCCAGGCAGAGGATGAACTCGGTGTGGCCGAAGTGCGCGTAGTACCGCATCACGTGCCACAGGACCGGCCGGTCGCCGATCGTCATCATCGGTTTCGGCGCGGAGTCCACCCCGCTGCGCATCCGCAGCCCGTACCCCCCGCAGAAGATCACGACCTTCATCAGACTTTCCTTCCCCCACCGCGTTCAGATCAGACTGCGTTCAGAGCCGGTCAGCGGCCGGCGTTCAGATCACTTCGAGGCGTGGGATCGGGACGACGAACTTGGCGCCCCACTCCCGTGCGTACCCGAGCTGGTGGACGATCTCCGCGCGCAGGTTCCACGGCAGGATCACGATGTAGTCCGGCCGCGTCTCGGCCAGCCGCTCCGGCGCGAAGATCGGGATGTGCGTACCGGGCAGGTACATCCCGTGCTTGTGCGGGCTGCGATCCACCGTGTACGGCAGCAGGTCCTCGCGGATGCCGCAGTGGTTCAGCAGCGTGTTGCCCTTCCCAGGCGCGCCGTACCCCGCGACCGACTTGCCGGCCCGGGCCGCCTGGACCAGGAACGTGACCAGGTCCGCCTTGATCGCGAAGACCTCCTGGGCGAAACCCGCGTGCCCCTCGACCGAGTGCAGACCGGCGTCCGCTTCGTCCTGCAGCACTTTGCCGACAATCTCGGTCGGCGCACCGGCGGTCTCGCTCGGCGTACTGAACACTCGCAACGATCCGCCGTGGCTCTGCAGCTCCTGAACGTCGACAATCTGCAATCCGGCCTTCTCGAGCGCCAGCCCAGCCGTCTTCAGCGTCAGGTACGAGTAGTGCTCGTGGTAGATCGTGTCGTACTGGCGGTTCTCGATCAGCCGCAGCAGGTGCGGGAACTCCAGGGAGACCAGGCCGTCGTCCTTCACCAGCGCCCGCAGGCCCTTCGCGAAGTCGACGATGTCCGGGACATGCGCGAACACATTGTTGCCGACGACAAGATCCGCCTGCCCGTGCCGGCTCGCCGCGTCCGTACCGGTCGCCTCGCCGAGGAAGTAGCTCTCGGTCCGGATGCCCTTCTGGTTGGCGATTTCGGCGATGTTCGCGGCCGGTTCGATGCCGAGCACCGGGATGCCGAGGGCGGTTGCGTGCTGCAACAAGTACCCGTCGTTGCTCGCAGCCTCGACGATCAGGCTCTCCGCGCCCAGGTCGAGTCGCTCCTGCATGTCCAGCACGAACCGGCGGGCATGTTCGACCCAGCTGGTCGAGTAGGAGGAGAAGTACAGGTAGTCGCTGAACACGTCGTCCGCCGCGACGTACGCGGGGAGCTGAACCAGCAGGCAGTTGTCACAGATCCGGACGTGCAGCGGGTAGAACGTCTCGCCCGAGTCCAGCTGATCGGCGCGCAGATAGCTCTCACAGGGCGGCGACATACCGAGGTCGACGAACGTCCGCGTCAACGCCTCACCACAAAGCCGGCAAGCAACAGACTCCGCCGCCGCTACCACCGGCGCATCAGCCGACGGCGCACCAACCACCGAGGCATCTTGTTTCGCCATCACTGCAGCTCCTTCGGGCCGGGGTACTGTTCTTCGGTCTGGCGGCGCAGCTGTCCATCGACCAGACCGGCGCTCAGCAACTGCTGAATGCGACGCAACCGAACGAACTGTGCCGAGTTGAAGTCATCAAGCGTCAACCCATGCCGCCGGTACGCGTCATGCAGCTCGTCGACACCCCGGCGAACTGTCCACTCCAGCTTCAGCTCCGGGAAGGTGTCGTTCAGCTTGCTGAAGTCGACCTTGTAGTTGCGCAGATCCGGACCGGCATTGTCAGCAATCGACAAAGTCGACCCGGGAACCGCCTCACGCACCATCTCCGCGATGTCCCGCACCTGCACGACGTCCTCGGACCGGCCGACGTTGAACGCCTCGTCGTGGATCGTCTCCCGCGGCGCCTCCAGCACGGTCAGGAACGTGCGGCTGATGTCCTCGATGTGCACCAGCGGCCGCCACGGGGTGCCGTCGCTCTCCAGCCGCACCTGCCCTGAGGTCAGCGCGATCGCCGTCAGATTGTTGACAACAATGTCGAGGCGCAGCCGGGTCGAGGCACCGTAGGCGGTCGCATTCCGCAAGTACGCCGGACTGAACACGTCATCGGCGAGCTTCGACAGCTCCTGCTCGGCAAGTGCCTTCGTCTCGCCGTACGGCGTCACCGGGTACATCTCCGCGTCCTCGGCGACCGCCTCGGAACCGGCCGCGCCGTACAGACTGCACGACGAGGCGAACAAGAACCGTTCGACACCGGCGTCCTTGGCCGCGCGGGCCAGGTTCAACGTGCCTTCAAGGTTGACCGAGTACGTGGCCTGCTTGTCCAGGTTGCCGAGCGGATCGTTCGACAGGGCGGCCAGACAGACCACCGCGTCGTACCCCGCGAGCTCCCCCGCCGTCACGTCCCGCAGATCCCGGGGCACCCGCGCACCGATCGGCTCCGGCCCACCCAGCAGGTCGCACCCCTCGTACAAGCCGGTGTCGAGCCCGTCGACCTGATGCCCAGCCCCCCGCAGGAACGGCACCATCACCGCCCCGATGTATCCCCGATCCCCAGCGACCAGAACCCTCATCCGCCGTCCCCTCACCCCAGTACTGGCCTGTCGCCCAATACAGATCACCGGACAGCCCCGGTGATACAGCGAGTTTCCAAAACAACAGATGACCCCCAGTCAACACCGCGCGTACCGAGAAGGTCGCGCAGTCAACAGCACCTACCGCGGAGGCCGGCCCCAACCCGCCTCTCCATGGGGTGCTCCGGGGTTGGGGGCGGTTGGGTTAACAGGATAGGTACTGGTGGAAGTTTCTCGGGGAGATTTGTGCGGGGGTGTATCAGCGGGGTGGGGTGTGCGCTCTCCTGGGCGCTGCGGTACGTGGGTAAGCCACGTCATGAGCCTGTGGGGGGCGTTATGAAGGTTGCCGTGTTCGGCTTGGGCTATGTGGGGTCGGTGACGGCTGCTTGCCTGGCGGGGGCTGGGCATGAGGTGTGGGGGGTGGATGTCGACACCGCGAAGGTGGGGCCGATCACCGAAGGGCACAGTCCGGTGGTCGAACCGGGGCTGGACGAGCTGGTGGCGGCGGGTGCGACGGCCGGGCGGTTGCGGGCGACCACCGATCCACGACTCGCGCTGGAGCAGGCCGAGGTTTCGCTGATCTGTGTCGGTACGCCGTCCACGCCCGCGGGCAGTACTGATCTCACCTACATCCGGCGCGCGGTACGCGACATCGCGGAGGCCGCGCAGGTCGTCGTACCGCCGGCGTCGGGGTTCCACAGCATCGTGATCCGCAGCACCGTGCCGCCGGGGACCGTGGACGAGGTGGTCGCTGAGGTACTGGCCGAGGTACCGCCGCCGGACGGGTTCACGTTCGGTACGGCGATGTGCCCGGAGTTCTTGCGGGAGGGGTCCGGGCTAGCGGACTTCTACGCACCGCCGTTCGTCGTCGTCGGTACCCGGGATGCCCGGGTCGGTACCGCTCTGACCGACCTGTTCGCCCCGGTGTACAAGGACAACAATCCGATTGTCGACGTGCAGATTGTCGACGTTCGGACGGCGGAAGCGCTCAAGTACGCCTGCAACGCCTTCCATGCCACCAAGGTGTCGTTCGCCAACGAGATGGGCCGGATCTTCCGGCACTTCGACGTGGACTCCCGCGAGGTGATGCGGATCTTCGTCCAGGACACCAGCCTGAACATCTCGCCGTACTACCTGAAACCGGGCTTCGCGTTCGGCGGATCGTGCCTGCCGAAGGACCTCCGCTCCGTACTGCACCTGGCCCGGATGAACGACACCGAACTACCGCTGCTGTCCGGCGCACTCGCCACCAACGAGCGAAGCGTCCGCGATGTCGTCGACCGCGTGATCGCCGGTCCCGGGCGGGAGATCGCGCTGCTCGGCCTGAGCTTCAAGCACGCCACCGACGATCTCCGCGAGAGCCCGAACGTCGAGGTCGCCGAGCGCCTGATCGGCAAGGGCTACAACTTGCGCATCTACGACCCGATCGTGAATCCGGCCCGTCTGGTCGGCGCGAACCTGCGCCACGTGACCTCCAAACTTCCCCATTTGCAACGGGTTCTGACCGACGATCCGGCCGAGGCGCTCGACGGCGCCGACATCGCGATCGTGTCGGCGACCGACACCGCCGCGGTCAACGCGCTGCTGACCACACCGCCCGCGCGGACCATCGACCTGAGCGGCCGGCTGGGCGCGGAGGCCGAAACCCTGCCCGGGTACGAAGGAGTGGGCTGGTGACCGGCCCGCGGGTCCTGATCATCATCCAGAACCTCTGGGTACCGTTCGACCGCCGCGTCTGGCTGGAATGCCAGGCCTTGGTGGCGTCCGGGTACGACGTGACCGTGGTCTGCCCGAAAGGCCCGGACGACCCGGCGTACCAGGTGATCGACGGCGTCACCGTGCACAAGTACAAGGCGTACGCCCCGGGCGGCAGCAAGCTCGGTTTCGTGTGGGAGTACGCGTACTCGTTCCTGCTGACGCTCCGGTTGGTGTTCAGGGCCCGTAAGGCCGGCCGGTTCCAGGTGATGCAGGCGTGCAACCCGCCGGACATCTTCTGGCCGATCGCGATGCTGCTCCGCTGGCTCGATCGCACCCGGTTCGTTTTCGACCACCATGATCTGTGCCCGGAACTGTTCCAGTCGAGGTTCGGTGGTACGACAAGCCTTCCGTACAAGGGATTGCGCTTCCTCGAACGGATGACGCACCGCCAGGCCGATCACGTGATCTCCACGAACGACTCGTACCGCCGGATCGCGATCACGCGCAGCGGCAAGGCGAATCACGACGTGACGGTCGTGCGGACTGGACCTGATCCGGACAAGCTGCGACGCGGTGTGCCGGACGAGGCGCTTCGTCGCGGGCGTCGGTACCTGGTCACGTACATCGGGGTGATGGGTCCGCAGGACGGTGTCGACATTGTCGTCCGGGCTGCCCATCATATTGTCAACAATCTGCACCGGACCGATATCGCCTTCACGTTGATGGGTGGTGGCGATTCGTTCGACGACGTGGTCGCGCTGCGGGACCGGCTCGGCCTGGGCGCGTACGTCGAGTTCACCGGCCGCGTACCCGACGAGACCGTCCGGGCGGTGATGTCGACAGCGGATCTCGGCCTCTCCCCCGATCCGAAGAACCCGCTCAACGACGTGTCGACAATGAACAAAACCATGGAGTACATGGCGTTCGAGCTTCCGGTGGTCGCCTTCGACCTGATCGAGACCAAGGTGTCGGCCGAGGACGCCGCGGTGTACGTGGAACCGAACGACGTCGCGCTGTACGGCCAGGCGATTGCCGACCTTCTCGACGACGAGGTCCGCCGCCGCCGGATGGCGAAACTCGGCCGGTCCAGGGTCGAGCAGGTGCTCGCGTGGAGGCACCAGCAGAAGGCGTACCTCGGCGTGTACGACCGACTCACCGGTCACGTCAGCCGGGTCGGCGACGTGGCGCGGGCCGCGGGGTCCTGAGGTGTGCGGCATCGCCGGCTGCTACCAGCAGCATGACGGCCGGTTGCTCGCCCGGACCATGAGCGACCGGATCGCACACCGCGGCCCGGACGCGGAACAGGTGTACAGCTTCGAGGACGGTGAAGTCAGCGCGCACCTGGCACATCGCAGATTGTCGATCATCGACTTGTCGGCCGCCGCGGACCAGCCGTTCAGCAAGCGCGGCCTGACCATCTGCTACAACGGCGAGCTCTACAACTACAAGGAACTGCGCGCCGAGCTGTCCAAGAGCGGCGTGCACTTCCGGACCAGCTCCGACACCGAGGTCGTCCTGGAGGCCTGGCGCCGCTGGGGTCCCGAGGCGCTGAAGCGCTTCCGCGGCATGTTCGCGTTCGCGATGCTGGACGAGGACAGCGGCAGCCTGTACCTCGCCCGCGACCCGCTCGGCATCAAGCCGCTGTACTTCCTCCGCCGCCAGAGCGGTGTGCTCTTCGCGTCCGAGCTGAAGGCGATCGTCGCGGCCGTCGGCTCCGAGCTACGCACCGAACCCGGCGCACTGATCGCGTCGATGCTCTACTACTGGCTGCCCGAGCAGCGCTGTGCGATCGATGGTGTCGAGAAGCTGCCGCCCGGTTCGTGGGCGGAGTTCCGGCCCGACGGCGGCAGCCGGCACGAGACGTACTGGCGGGTGACCGAGGTCGCGACCGAGGCAGCGGCCGGTCCGCGCGCCGATCTGCGCCAGGTGATCGAGGAGTCGGTTGCGGCGCACCTGGTGGCCGACGTACCGGTGTCGACGTTCCTCAGTGGCGGTCTGGATTCGAGCCTGGTCACCGTGCTGGCAAAGCGCATGGACCCCGGCATCGACTCGTACACGATCACCTTTCGCGCGCAGGACCAGAAGCTCGAGGCGATGCCGGACGACGCGATCTACGCGCGCAAGCTGGCCAGGCAGTTCGGCATCGACCTGCACGAGATCGAGATCGCGCCCGACGTCGTCGAGCTGCTTCCGCGGATTGTTGACATTCTGGACGAGCCGATCGGCGACCCGGCCGCGATCAACACCTTGCTGATGTGTGACACCGCGCGGGACGCCGGTGTGAAGGTGCTGCTGTCTGGGATGGGCGCTGACGAGCTGTTCGGTGGCTATCGCAAGCACCTGGCCTGTGTGATGGGTGCGCAGTACCAGCGGCTCCCCGGGGTACTACGAAACGGTGTGGTCGGTCCGGCAGTACGACGGCTTCCGGTGACGGTCAACGGGCGCGGACTGCGGTACGCGCGCTGGGCGAAGCGGTTCCTCACGTTCGCCGACCTGTCCGAGGAGACTGCGTTCCGGCGCAGCTACACCATGTACGACGCCGATCAGCTCGCCGGACTGATCAGTCCGGACCTGGACCCGTATGTCGCGAAGCTCCTGGCGGAGCACAGCGACATCTACCACGACACAACGCTGGACGACCACGTCAACCGGATGTGCCTTGCCGACTCGCGGATGTTCCTGCCAGGACTCAACCTCGCGTACACCGATCGCTCCAGCATGGCGGCGTCCACCGAGGTACGTACGCCCTTTGTGGACCCGGTGGTTGCACGGGCAGCGTTCTCCATCCCGGGCAGCGAGAAGATCCACCGCCGAGTGTCCAAGCTGGCGTTGAAGAAAGCAGCGGAGGCGTGGCTGCCGAAGGAGATCATCTACCGGCCGAAGGCGTCGTTCAGTGCACCCCTGCGCGCCTGGGTGCGGAACGACCTGCGTGAACTGGTGGACGACGTGCTGCTGCGCGGCGAACTGGTTCAGAGCGGGTTCCTGCGGCAGACCGCCGTGCAGAAGCTGGTCGACGACGAGCGGGCCGGCCGGGAGGACTACTCGAAGCAGATCTGGCAGCTGCTGACGCTGGAGACGTGGACGCGGCACATGCGCTCCCTGGGCGTGACCATCACCTCCCTCTGATTCTCTGAAGGACGGACATGAAACAGGTTGCACAGAACTACAAGTCCGGTGAGCTGGCGGTGCTGGACGTACCGCCGCCCGGATGTGCGCCGGGTGGGGTGCTGATCCGCTCGCTGTACTCACTGATCTCCACCGGCACCGAGCTGATGAAAGTCGGTGAGGCGAAGCTGTCGATGCTCGGCAAGGCGCGGGCGCGGCCGGACCAGGTGAAGAAGGTACTGGACACGGTTGCGCAGCAGGGCATGGTCAACACGTACAAGAAGGTGATGAACAAGCTCGACTCGTACACGCCGCTGGGGTACTCGTTGTGCGGTGTGGTGGTTGAGGTGGGTGCTGGTGCGGAGGAGTTCAGCGTTGGGCAGCTGGTTGCGGCTGCTGGGAACGAGTTCGCGCTGCACGCGGAGTACAACTGGGTGCCATTGAACCTGTGCGTGCCGGTACCGGACGGTGTGCCCGCTGAGCAGGCGGCGTTCTCCACGGTCGGTGCGATTGCTATGCAGGGCGTACGGCAGGCTGAGGTGCAGCTGGGCGACACTGCGGTGGTTATCGGGCTTGGTCTGGTTGGACAGCTTGTAGTGCGGTTGCTGGTCGCGGCCGGGGTGCGGGTGTATGGGATTGACACCGTGGAGGACCGGTGCCGCTTGGCGGAGAAGGCCGGGGCGCTGCACTGCTCGTCTCCTGATGAGGCTGGGGTCGCTGCGCTTGAGCGGTCGTTGCTGGCGGCGTCGAACGGGTTGGGGGCTGACCACATCCTGTTGGCGGCTGGTGGGCACTCCAATGGTCCGGTGGAGACCGCGGCGCGGCTGGCACGTGACCGGGCTCGTGTGGTCGACATCGGCAAGACAAAGCTGGATCTGCCCTGGAACGCGTACTACGACAAGGAACTGGATGTACGGTTCTCCCGCTCGTACGGTCCGGGGCGGTATGACGACCGGTATGAGCTGGAGGGGATCGACTATCCGGCCGGCTACGTACGCTGGACCGAGCGTCGCAACCTGGCGTGCTTCATCGACCTGATCGCCCGCGAACAGATAGACGTAGGTTCCCTGATCGCCGGCCAGTTCCCGATCGAGGACGCCACCAACGTCTACCACCAACTAAGCACCAACACCCTCCCCGGAGTCGGCTTCCTCTTCGAGTACCCAGACACACCACAGGAGGCGGTACCTCCAGTACCTGCTGCCCGCAGACCCACAACACCAACTACTGATGGAGTACGGGTGGGGTTTGTGGGGGCGGGGAACTATGCGTCGAGCATGTTGTTGCCGTATTTGCAGAAGGATGCTCGGGTGGTGTTGGGGCGGGTGGCGACCAACAAGTCCCTCTCGGCAGCGAACGCGCAGCGCCGGTTCGGGTTCGACGCGGTTTCCACGGACGCGGACGAGGTACTGTCAGATGCCAGTCTGGACGCGGTGTTCGTGGTGACGCGGCACAGCTCGCACGCGGAGCTCGCCTGCAAAGCACTCGCGACCGGCAAGGCAGTGTTCGTCGAGAAACCGCTAGCGCTCACCGACGACGAGCTGGACCAGATCGTCGCGACAGTGGACGCCACCGGCAACGACCGGCTCATGGTCGGCTTCAACCGCCGGTTCGCCCCGCTGCTCACCGACCTGAAGGACCGCTTCGGTGACCCCGGCGGCAACCTCAGCCTCCGCTACCTGGTGAACGCCGGCAAACTCGACTCCACCAGCTGGTACCTGGATGCCGGCAAGGAAGGCAGCCGCTTCGCCGGTGAGGGTGGTCACTTCATCGACACCCTCGGCTGGTGGCTGAACAGCCTGCCCACCGAGGTGTACGCGGTGCCCGGCCCGGACGCCGGTGACGTCCTGGTGACCCTGCGGTTCGCCAACGGCTCGGTCGGCACGATCAGCTACGTCGGCGGCGGCAACACCCGCTTCCCGAAGGAAACGATCGACATCACCGGCGGCGGCCGCAACGGCAGACTCGACAACTTCCAGAGCGCATCGGTGTGGACCGGACGCAAACCGTCCACCCGCAAGAGCCGCAGTACCGACAAGGGCCAGCAGAACGAGCTGGAGCGCTTCATCGCCGCCGTACAGACAGGTGGTCCGATGCCTATCCCGTTCGACTCACTGGTCGCTACCACCCGCGCCACCATCGCAGTGGACCGCAGCATCGCCTCCGGCAAGCCGGAGCGCGTATGAGCCGCCAGCCCCTGAGCTGGTACCTCCGCCGCCTGCGCCGGATGTCCCCCACCGAACTGCTCTGGCGCGTACGCGACACCGGACGCCGCACTGCCTGGGCCTACCAACAGGTTCGCCCCGGGCAGGACGCGGCTGTCCACCTCCCACTCCGCAAGGACCTCTCCTTCGGTACAACCCTCCCGCCCGACGCGGCGCACCTCGTACCAGAGGATGCCCGGAAGGCGATCATCGCCACCGCCGACTCCATCCTTGCCGGCAACCTGGAAGTACTAGGAGTCGACCGAACCGACCTACGCGCGCCGGACTGGTTCCGCGACCCGGTCACCGGCCGGCGGTCCGACCCAGCGCGGTACGTGTTCAAGCTGAACCACCGGAACGAGGAGGTGGTCGGCAACATCAAGCAGGTGTGGGAGCTCTCCCGCCACCACCACCTCACCCAGCTGGCAGCAGCCTGGTACTTGACGCATGACGACCGGTACGCGCAACGGGTAGCCGACCACCTGACCGACTGGTGGCGTACGAACCCGTTCTTGTCCGGAGTGCACTGGGCGAGTGGCATCGAGGTCGGTATCCGCCTGATCAGCTGGACCTGGGTACGCCGCCTGCTCAACGACTGGCCGGACATCACCGACCTGTTCGAGCACAACGAGCTCGCTCTACAGCAGATCTACTGGCACCAGCGGTACCTCGCCGCGTTCCAGAGCCGTGGCTCCTCCGCCAACAACCATGTCATCGCAGAGACCGCGGGCCAGCTCGTTGGCGCCTGTGCCTTCCCGTGGTTCACCAAGAGCACCCGCTGGCGCCAGAACGCGGATGCCCTGCTGGAGCAGGCGTTCGACGCCAACACCTTCCCGTCCGGAGTGAACCGCGAGCTGGCGACCGACTACCACCGCTTCGTCTCCGAGCTCGTCCTGTACGCCGCTCTGGAAGCAGACAACGCCGGTCACCCACTGAGCCAGCAGACGTGGGCCCTGCTCACTCGTACGCTCGACGTCGCCGCGGCCGTCGTCGACAACACCCTCCGTCCACCACGGCAAGGTGATGACGACGAGGGCATGGTGCTCGTCCTGGATCCACCAGACATCAGCAACTGGTCGGCGTACCTGTCCCTGGGTGCTGCTCTAGCTGGTAGGACGCCGTGGTGGCCGGTCAGCCCACCTACAGCCACGTCTGCCCTTGTTGGCTCACTGGTCAAAGGTCAGCAACCGGACCGCCCTGCTGAGCGACCAGAGCACTTCCAGGACGCCGGTCTGACCATTCTGCGCAGCCGCGACGCCGGTCCGGAGATCTGGTGCCGTGCCGATGCCGGTCCGCACGGTTTCCTCTCCATAGCGGCTCATGCGCACGCTGACGCGCTCTCACTCGAGGTACGCGTCGACGGCGTCGATGTCCTTGCCGACCCCGGAACGTACTGCTACCACGGTGAGGCGGAGTGGCGGGACTACTTCCGTTCCACCATCGCGCACAACACCATGGAGATCGCCCACACCGAGCAGTCCACCTGGGGCGGACCGTTCCTCTGGCTGCGCGGTGCCCGCGGCAAAGTACTCCGCCACACCAGTAGTACCTGGGACGCCGAACACGACGGGTACGCCCCCATCACCCACCGGCGCACCGCGACGCTGGACAAGGGCGTACTACAAGTCGAAGACCGCGTCGATGCGACAACCGACGTACGCATGGCCTGGCACCTGGGACCTGATGTCTCCGTCGACCTCAAGAACAACTCGACCGCACGACTCTCCTGGTCCACCGGAGCGGCTGTTGCAGAGCTGCCACCCGGACTGACCTGGACAGCGCACCGCGGCGCGGACAATCCGTTGCTGGGCTGGTACTCACCGCGATTCGGCCACAAGCTCCCGATCACCACGCTGATCGGCTCCGGCACGCTCACCCCGGACGCGGCAGCTACGAGTACGTTCCGCTTCCGCTCCTGACGCCGCGTGGTGTATCAGAGCCACGGACAGCGCCTCTATTACTCCGTACCGACAGACGTTCGCCTGGAGGGGGCCTGTGAGCGCGCAGCAGTTGGATGTGAAGAAGTCATGGCAAGCCATCCGGCGGCATCGCCTCCTGGTGGCCGCAGTGGCTGCGGTCGGTGTGCTGGCCGGAGTCGGATATGGGTTCGTGCAGCCGCCGATGTACAACGCGTCCGCCCTTGTCGTGCTCCCGCCGCCCCCGCAGTCGTCCGACGGCTCAACCGCCAGCGCGCAGAGCATCGACACCCAGGTCTACATCGCGGAGAGCGGACCGGTGCTGCTCAGCGCCGGCCAGAACGTGTCGCCGCCGTTGACGCCGGACATCGCCCGCGCCCGGGTCAAAGCGACAGCTGTCACCGAAGACGTCATCCAGATCGACGCGCAAGGTACTACCGCCAAGCAGGCCGTCCAGTTGGCCAACGCGGTCGCGCAGGTCTATCTGGTGTTCATCACCACCGACCAGAAGCTGCCAGGTGACCTAGGCAAGCGCACTGGCGCACGCATCCTCGAAACAGCCACCGAAGCGCATGGCGGCAGCATGCTGGTGCACTCCGTCATCTACGGCGGTATCGGTGCACTGCTCGGTGCGATAGCCGGTGCGGTCTTCGTACTGGCCAGGGCACGTGGCGACCGCCGGCTCCGGCTGCGGGACGAGATGGCTGACTCGGTCGGGCTTCCAGTACTCGCGTCCGTCTCCTCGTACCGGGCGAACGATCCGTCGGACTGGGCGAACCTACTCGAGCACTACGCGCCGACAGCGGTCGATGCGTGGGCACTGCGCAAGGTACTGCACAACCTCGCTCTGGACGTCCGCAGCGGCCAGGACGCTTCGCTGACGGTGATTTCGTTCGCGGACGACAACAAGGCGCGTCCACTCGGTCCCCAGCTGGCTGCGTTCGCGCACTCGGTCGGCATCCCGACCTCCCTGGTGATCGACCAGAACCTCGAGTTCCCGGCCGGTCAGCCCGCGCTGGAGATCCACCTGGTACTGGTCGACCGCGACGCGCCGCAGCTGACCGACACGGAGCGGACCACCCGTACCGTCATCGCGCTCTCGGCAGGCACCGTCACGGCCGAGGAGCTCGCCCGGCTGGCCGTTGCCACCGTGGCCGACGACCGCACCATCGACGGGCTCGTGGTCACCGATCCTGACCCGTTCGACCGGACCGTCGGCCGGGTCGCGCAGGCACAGCGCCGGAACGGACCGCGGCTCCCGACGCTTCTCACCCGCACGGCAAGGCGGACGCGATGACGAACCAGCACTTCGACGAGCAGCTACCAGGCAAGCTCCCGGGCCAGCTGTCGGGACACTCCGGACAGGTCGGACCGTCGCCGAACGGGTGGGCCGAGGACAACGACGGTCTGTTCGACGACGAGCTGTCGCCGTCCTACCCGCCGGACAGCCTGGTCACGTTCCGGTTCCTGCGGGACGCCGTCGTCCGGCACGCCCGGATCTGGCTCGCCCTCGCTCTCGTCGGGTTCGCCGGCGGCCTGGCGTCGTACCTGGCCATCCCGGCGCCGCATCAGGCGGCGGCCCGGCTGCTGATCACCACCCGCGCGGGCGACGACCCGGTGAAGGCGATGGCGACCGAGATCAGCCTGGCGACCACCCGGACGGTGGCCGAGCGGGTGATCGTGCTGCTGAAGCTGCCGGAGACACCGGATGAGGTGCTGCAGCAGTACACCGCGACGAAGCTGACCGACCGGGTGCTGGAGATCCAGGCGTCCGCCAAGTCCGACGAGGAGGCTACCAAGCTGGCCGCCATGGTCGCGCAGACCTATCTGATCTTTCGGCGCGAACAACTCGGCCTGGACGACGCACCGCTGCGCAAGGACCTGGCCGCGGCACAGAACGAGGTGACCGCCGCGCGAGAGGCTGTTGTCGCTGCGGGCGACAACCCGGACAACCCGGCGCATCCGAGCAGTCCGGAGATGGCCAAGCTCAATGCGGCCGGTGACAAGGTCCGGTTCGTTCAGCAGCAGCTGCTTGACCAGACCGTCACCGCGTCGAAGATGAACGCCAGCCGGATGCTGGACATCCCCGCACCGGTAGTCGTGTCAGCCAAACGGGCCATTGTGCTCAAGGCCGGTACCGGTCTGGTCGGCGGACTGTTCCTGGGCATCGGCTTCGTGATCGTACGTGCACTCATCTCGGACCGGCTGTGGAAACGACAGGACATCGCCAACGCACTCGGAGCACGCGTCCGGCTCAGTACTGGTCGCCCGCCGCGCAAGTGGCTGCGCTTCACTCAGCAGGTACGTCCATCACAGGCACCGCACCGGCAGATCCAGTTGCTGTCCCAGCACCTCGGACAACGCATCAGCTGGAGCAGCGTGCCCACCCCGGCGCTGGCAGTGGTCAGCGTGGATGACGTACCTGCCTGTGCCCTAGCCGTGGCGGCTCTGGCGGTCAGACTGGCCGACGAGGGCAACCAGGTACTAGTGGCGGACCTGACTGGTACCGGAGCACTTGCCAAGAGGCTCGGAGTAAAGGAGCAAGGTACTCACACGTCCCAGCTGAGCGAGCCGGGCCGACGGATCGATGTCTACCTGTCCGACCCGAGCGGTCTACCAGCAGAGGGCTGCTACAACGGCCACCCGAACGGCTCCGGCGATCTGGAACTCGACGGCGCATGGGAGACCGCCGACCTGGTCCTGTCCCTGGCCACACTGACGCCGGCCGTCGGCGCCGACCACCTCACCAGCTGGGCCGCCCAAGCGGCCGTCGTGGTCACGGCCGGCCGGTCCACGACCGCCAAGATCCGCGCGACCGGCGAGATGCTCCGCCTGGCCGGTCTGGAGATCGACACCGCGGTCGTGCTGAACGCCGACCGCACCGACGAAGGCGTCGGCGTCACGGATGCCGAGGCCGCAGCCACGACCGTCGATCTGGAGCTGTTCTCCCGATGACCACCCCTGTCGCGATCCGGACTCCGGCCGCACCGAAACCGGGCTTCCGTCCGGTTCCGGTCGAGCGCCGGCGCCGGCGTCGCGTCCAGCTCGTCTGGGCGATGCTGACGCTGAACGTGCTGACGTTCTTCCCGGATTCACGGCTCCTGCTGCCGATCCCCGGCGCGGTCGGCAAGCTGATCGCCCAGGGGTCATTGCTGGTCGCCGCATTGCTGGTGCTGTCGGTCAACCGCCCAGTGCGCGTACGCCGCAGTGTGTACATGTTCCTGGCTGCACTCCTCGTCTGCGAGGCAGTGGTGTCGAGCATGCACGCCGAGTTCCTGCTCGGTGCGATGTACCGCTCCGCGCGGTTGTTCCTGTTCGTCGCGGTCCTCTGGATGCTGTCGCCCTGGTGGACCCGCAAGGACCTGCTGCTGGTGCGTACGCATCTGAAGGTGCTGTGGTTTGTCATCGGCACCATCGCCCTCGGACTGGTGGTCTCACCAGGCACTGCGATGGCCGACAACCGTCTGGCCGGCATCATCTGGCCGATCCCACCAACGCAAGCGGGCCACTACTCGGCCATGGCCATCGGGCTCACCGCCGTGCTGTGGATGTCCGGCGTGCTCAAGCGCTGGGTCGCATTGACCAGCGTGGTTGTGTGCGTGCCGATCCTGCTGCTCACGCACACCCGGACAGCACTCGTCGCTCTGCTGGCTGGAGCACTGATCGCCGGCCTCAGCCTGTTCACGTACCGCTCCCGCGTACGCAAGGTGTTCGCGATCGGCATCGGTGTGTTCTCGGTCGGCACACTCACCCTCGGCTCCGTGGTCACCACCTGGTTGGCCCGTGGACAGGACGCCAGTCAGGTCGCCGCACTGACCGGACGCCGCGCTGTGTGGGACTCGATCCTCATCCAGCCCCGGTCGATGTTCGAGACGCTGTTCGGCTTCGGACTGTCCAACAAGTCGTTCAACGGCCTGCCGATCGACAGTAACTGGTTGGGCACCTACTACGACGTCGGACTGCTCGGTGCGGCCTTCTGTGTCGCCATGGTGCTCTTCGTACTCATCGCGGCGTGGTTCACCCCGCAAGGACCGCGGCGCGCACTGGCGCTGTTCCTGGTCGCGTACTGCGTGGTCGCGTCGTTCACCGAGACAGGGCTCAGTGAGGCCTCTTCGTATCTGCTCGAGCTCACACTGGCGGCCTCGCTGGTGTACTCGCGGACGCCCCAGGAGGACACGTGATGAAGATCCTGTTGGTGCACAACAGGTACAGGTCCACCGCACCGAGCGGCGAGAACCGGGTCGTCGACCAGGAGCGCGCCGCACTTGCGGAGCTCGGTCACGACGTCCAGCTGTTCGAACGGCGCAGTGACGAGATCGAAGACTGGTCCGCACTGCAGAAGGCGACGCTGCCGGTCCGCGTGGTCTGGAACCCGACCAGCAAACACGACCTGGCCGCCGTACTGCGCGACTTCCAGCCGGACGTGGTCCACGTACACAACACCTTCCCGGTACTGAGCCCGTCGGTGCTGTACGCGTGCCGCGAGGCCAAGGTGCCAGTCGTCATCACTCTGCACAACTACAAGCTGCTGTGCGCGAGTGGTGACTTCTACCGCGACGGTGCGGTGTGCCACGACTGCGCCGGCGGCAGTCCGCTGCCCGCTGTGTCGCACAGCTGCTACCGCGGCTCCAAGGTGGCCACAGCGACCACTGTGCTCAACACTCGCTCGCACCGCCGCAGCTGGCGCAAGCTGGTCTCGGCGTACCTGTTCTTGTCCGAGTCACAGCGCAGTCTGCTGGCAGGCATGGACTTCGACCCGGACCGCAGCTTCGTACGCCACAACTACGTCCCGTACGACGGACCGGTCGGCGGCGCGAAACAGCATCAGGTCGCGTACGTAGGCCGGCTGGATGCGGCGAAGGGCGCTCCCCTGCTGATGAAGGGCTGGGACGCGTACCGGGCGATCGGCGGCGACGATGCACTACGACTGGTCATCGCCGGCGGCGGACCGATGCTGGACGAGGTCACCGCCTGGGCAGCTGAGCGGCCGTCCGTCGAACTCCGCGGCCTGATGAGCAAGCCGGAGGTGTTCGAGCTGATCAGTGCGTCGCGGGCCGTCGTACTCCCATCGGAATGGGAGGAGACGTTCGGACTGGTAGTGGTCGAGGCGATGGCCGTTGGCGTACCGCTACTTGCCTCCGGCCACGGTTCTTTCCCGGAGCTCGTGACAGCCGGAGTGGACGGCGCCCTGTTCGATCCACGCCGTCCGGAAGAGCTGGCGAAGCTCCTGCTCGACGTCGACACCAACCCGGACCGATACGAAGAGCTGGGCGGTGCGGCGCGATCGACGTACGAAACCAAGCACGACCCACGGCACAACCTGGAGCAGCTGCTCGACGTGTACCGCTTCGCGATCGCGAACCCGGTGCAGTGATGATCAAGCAACACCGCAACCGGCTGGCCGGTGGTGCCGCCCTGGTGGTTGGCGCGCTGGTCGTGGCCGCACTGGTGACAGACAGAGCGACTTCGCAGCGGAACGCCGACAACGCACCGGCGTCGACACCGACCGTGAAGCCGGTCAAAGCGCCGACTGCACCACCAGCGAAGATCTGCGACAACGCCAAGGCTCTGGCCGGCCCGGCCACTGCTCCGGCCGGTGCGGTCGTGGTCAGTACGAAGCAGGACCTACAGGTACTCACCGCCCAGTCCCCCGCCGGTACGACGTTCTGGCTGGCTCCTGGCCGGCATCGGCTGGGCAACGGTGCGTTCGTCCAGGTGATCCCGAAGGACGGCAACCACTACATCGGCGCCCCCGGTGCAGTACTCGACGGCGCGAACCGCAACCGCTATGCCTTCACCGGGTACGCGTCGGATGTGGTGATCAGCCACCTGACCATCCAGAACTTCGGTACCAAGCGCGGCAACAACGACGAGGGCGTGGTGAACCACAACTCGGCCGGCGGCTGGGTGATCGAGAACAGCACGATCCAGCACAACGCCGGCGCGGGCGTGATGATCGGCACCAAGAACGTGGTCCGCGGCAACTGCCTGCGCGACAACGGTCAGTACGGCTTCAACGCGTACAACCCGCAGCGCGTCGCCAGCATCCTGGTCGAGGGCAACGAGATCACCGGCAACAACACCGACAACTGGGAAGCGCTGCGGCCCGGTTGTGGTTGCACCGGCGGCGGCAAGTTCTGGTCGGTCGCCGGAGCGATCGTGCGCGGCAACTGGATTCACGACAACCACGGTCCGGGGATCTGGGCCGACACCAACAACTCGGCGTTCGCGATCGAGGAGAACTACATCTCCAGCAACTTCGCCGAAGGGATGATCTTCGAAACCAGCTACAACGCGTCCATCCGCGGCAACACCTTCGTCCGCAACGGTCTCGGCAAGGGCGCGGACAACCAGGGCTTCCCGGTACCCGCGCTGTACATCTCCGAGTCCGGCGCGGACAAGCGCGTACCCGGCATGTTCAACCAGACCTTCGAGGTGAGCCAGAACGTCTTCAGCGACAACTGGGCCGGGGTGATCCTGTGGGAGAACGCGGACCGGTTCGCCGGCTCGGCCGCCAACACCAGTACCGGTTCCGGCACGCTGGTGAACCCGTCTGTCGTCACCACGACGTCCTGCAACGCCACCAACATCCGCAACCCGCCGTACCTGGGTGACTGTCGCTGGAAGACCCAGAACGTCCGGGTGCACGACAACTTGTTCAGCCTGGACCCGGACAACATCGGTGACCGCTGTGCGTCCCGGAGTGGGTGCGGCTACAACGGCATCTTCTCCAACTGGGGTACGTTCCCGGACTGGTCGCCGTACAAGGCCCGCGTCGTGGAGGACGCGATCACCTTCCACCAGGGCAACCGGTTCTTCTCCAACACCTACAAGGGCCCATGGAAGTTCATGGTGCACGAGCAGGGCAACTCGGTGAACTGGGCCGCCTGGCAGGGCGCGCCGTACGGCCAGGACCAGGACAGCGTGATCAAGGTGACCGAGGACCGGTGAGCAGCGATGATCGGTCCTCCGGAACACGCCCCGAGCCAGCAGATCGCACTACTCCGCTCAGTCGGGTACGCGGCGTTCGGCCGGCATGAGAAGGACCTGGACGTACTGGACGTCGTGTACGACAGCCTGGTCGACGCCCCGGACAGCTGCGACCGCCGCGTACGCCGCCTGCGCTTTGCGGGCCATGGAGTCACCCTGGACGTCGACGTACGCGGCCGAACCGATCTGACCGTCGAACTACGAGTCACCCCACCCGGCCCGGTAGTAGTCGAGTCCCGCGGCGATGACAGCCGCCGGCCCAAACTGGTCAGCTTCCTGCTCAGCTGGCCCAGCAGCACACAACAACCGGTCCGGACCGCCTGGATCATGCTCTGACCCACACAGCCCGGACCGGACGCCCTCTTAGGAGGCAAGCAGCAGTCTTAGTTTGTCCAAGCAGCGGCCTCTGATGGGGCCGATGCTGCCGATCGGGATTCCGATCGTGGCGGAGATCTCCGCGTACGGTGCGGGTGGGTCGGCCATCAGCATGCCGAGCAGCTGTTGCCACCGGTCCGGCAGGCTCTCCAGCGCTCGCCGTACGTCATCAGCACGCTCACCCGCGAGCAGATCGGCATCCGGCTCCGGCTGGTCGCCGGCCACCTCCTCGAACGCGGTCGCCTCGTACGTGAGCAGCACCCGCTTCCGGAACGCCAGCACCCGCAGGCACTCTCGCCGGGTCGTCACAACGAGCCACGCACCGACTCGCTCCGGATCGACCCGGTTGATGTGCTCCAGCAACCGCAGCCACACCATCTGCGAAACGTCGGCGGCGTCGCTGTCGCTCAACCGGAAGCTCCGCGTCACCGCCCAGACGAGCCGCGCGTAGTGGTCGACCAGCCGGCTCCACGCCCCATGGTCGCCCGCTCCGGCCCGCACGACCAGGGTGGCCGCTTCGGACCGGACCGCACCTGGACTTTTCACTTCATCCACAACGACAGTCACAAATTCCCCCCTCGGGAATGCACAGCAGATGAAACAGCACCGCGATGAAACAGCACCCGCTCAGTACGCGCCGTCACTCCCCAGTACGGCGCGTGCGGTCTTCCACAGGATCAGCAGGTCCAGCGCGATCGACCAGTTGTCGGCGTACCGCAGGTCGAGCCGCATCGACTCTTCCCAGGTCAGATCGCTGCGACCGCTCACCTGCCACAACCCGGTCAGACCGGGCTTCACGAGCATCCGCCGCGCGTCGTCGATCGCGTACTGCGCGACCTCGGCCGGCAACGGCGGCCGCGGACCGACCAGCGACATGTCCCCCCGGAGCACGTTAGCCAGCTGCGGCAGCTCGTCGATCGAGAACCGGCGCAGGTACCGGCCGATCCTCGTCACCCGCGGATCGTCGCGGAGCTTGAACAACACCTCGTTGCCTTCGTTGAGCGCGTGCAACTCGGCCTTGCGTTCTTCCGCGTCCACGACCATCGTCCGGAACTTCAGCATCCGGAACTGCTCGCCGCCGCGGCCCACCCTGGTCTGCCGGAACAGCACCGGCCCCCGGCTGGTGAGCTTCACCAGCATCGCGGTGACCAGCAGGATCGGTGCGACCCCCAGCAACAGCAGGCAGCCGACCACTCGATCGAAGATGCTTTTCAGCACATGCGGCCCGCCGCTCACCGACGGACGCTCCAGGTGCAGCAGCGACAGCCCCGCGACCGGGCGGATCGAGATTCGTGGACCGGCCACCTCGACGATGCCCGGCGACACGATCAGCTCAACGCCACGCTGCTCCAGCGCCCAGGACAGCTTGCGCAGCGAATGCCCCGCCAGCTCCGGATCGGTGGCCACCGCGACCACGTCGACGCCGTAGTCATCGACAGCGGCCAGGATGTCCATCTCGGCCCGGCCCAGGCTCTCCGACCCGGGCTCCTCGAACGCGTCACCTCGGGGCAGACAGCCGGCCACCACTACGTACCCGTCTGTCGGCCGCTCTTCCAGGTGCCGCCGCAGCGTACGCACCTGGTCGTTGCGCCCGACCACCAGTACCCGGCGCATGCACCGCCCGGCGAACCGCCGCCGGGAGATCTGCCGGTGCAGCAGCCAGCGGGCGAACATCGCCGCCAGGCAGGTGATCGGCACCGCCACGACGACGAAACCACGAGCCACCTGGCTCTTGGTCGCGTACGACGCGATCGCGACCACCGCGGTCAACGCCACCGCCGACCGGATGATCGACCGGAACTCCTCCGGCCCGGTGCCGAAGTAGCGGGACTCATAACCCCGCTCCAGCGCCACACAGACCAGCCACGCGATCGGCAGTGCTGCCCCGATCACAACGTAGCTGAGATTGATTTGGGCCCCGAACCGGATCAGCAGCGCCAGCGAGACACCGAACAGCGCCGCCGCCAGGTCACCGCCGAGCGCGGCCCACCGGTACTTCGCGACCCAGCGCGCCTCGGTGAACCGGGCCGCTCGCGGCACGATTCCCGGTACCACGTCCGGAACTACCCAGACCGGCCGGCGACGTTCCCCCGAAGCCGCCGGCCGGAGATCGGCCGGTTCGGCCACCCCCTCGGACATGACGAATTCAGTCACGCACAGTCACCCCCCACAGGTGAACTCGAAACCCGTGACCAACCCACACCCCGTCACGGACCTCACCAAACGCCGCCCCCACAACGGCGTGAACCAGACAGTACTACGTGGACGCGGCGGGCAACAGCACTGACGACGAGTGTTTACCCGGGTGCCATCCAACCCACGGCAGCACCGACAGCAAAAGACTCCCGGACCCCAGTTTCGGGGTCCGGGAGTCTCGAATGACTACCCGAGGTGATCAGCGCCGCCGGGTCGGGGACGGACTGATAGATCGAGACAGCTCCGTCAGCCGGCGATCAGGCCGTCGCCGCTGATCAGCTCTCGCATCTCGGCGAGCGAGCTGTCCGACGGGGGCAGGATGGCGTCGGAGTCGTGCAACTCGTCGTCCGGCACCTTCTCCCCGGAGCGGACGAAGTCCAGCAGCGCCGCGAAGGCCGCCTGGTAGGCCGCCTCCTCGCCGGACGACACGGCCTTCTCCAGGTCGCCGTCGACGGCGTTGAGCGCGTCCAGCTTCTCGTCGGCCAGTCGCCACTGACCTTCACCCATGATGCGAACGATCACCGAACATCTCCGTCCTGAGGTCGCACCGGCTCCGTCACGGGCTGTGTGGCCGGCTGCTGCACTGGCTGCTGGGCGGACTGCTGGGGCTGGGCGGCCCCCGGTGCCTCACCGGAGATCTCCTTCGGCGCGCTGCCTCCGGAGAGCTGGGCCTTCATCGCGGCCAGCTCGTTCTCCACATCGGAGCCGGACGACATCCGGTCCAGCTCCAGGCTGATGTTGTCCTTGACCGTACCGCTGGCGTCGTCGAGCGCGCCGGAGGCGAGCAGCTCGTCGATCGCGCCGGCCCGGGCCTGCATCTGCTGGGTCTTGTCCTCGGCGCGCTGGACCGCCAGGCCGACGTCGCTCATCTCCTCGGAGATGCCGGAGAAGGCCTCGTTGATCCGGGTCTGCGCCTCGGCCGCCGTGTAGGTGGCCTTGATCGTCTCCTTGCGGGTCCGGAAGGACTCGACCTTCGCCTGCAGCCGCTGCGAGGCGAGCGTCAGCTTCTCCTCCTCACCCTGCAGCTGGGCGTGCTGGGTCTGCAGGTCGTCGATCTGGCCCTGCAGCCCGGACTTGCGGGTCAGGGCCTCCCGGGCCAGGTCCTCGCGGCCCATCGAGAGCGCCTTCTGCGCCTGCTCCTGCAGCTTGGCCGACTGGGACTGCAGCTGTGACGCCTGCAGCTCCACCCGCTTCCGGCTGGTGGCCACGTCGGCCACACCCCGCCGTACCTTCTGCAGCAGCTCGAGCTGCTTCTGATACGAGTAGTCAAGGGTTTCGCGAGGATCCTCGGCCTTGTCCAGGGCGGAGTTCGCCTTGGCCTTGAAGATCGTCGACATCCGCTTGAAGATGCTCATCGATATCCGTACCCCTTCTGTGCCGGACTGACGACCCGGCGTGCGTGCCATCCACCCTATGTCCCTATGGGTCACCACACCATCAGGACAGGCCCCGATAAAGTGGTATATGAGTCCGGGGACCACCCCGACCCGCGACCTGCCCTTGCGAATGAGGTTCTGACCCCGTGTTCCGTCGTACCAAGACTGAGACAGCTACCACCGTACCCGCCGAGCCCCAGGGCAAGCCGGGCGGGAAGGGCCGCCCGACGCCGAGCCGCAAGGAGGCGGAGGCGGCCCGGAAGGCGAGCTTCAAGAAACCGCGCAACCGCAAGGAGGCCTCGGCGATCCGCCGGGACAAGGTCCGGACCGAGCGGGCCAAGATGCAGCAGGCGATGCAGACCGGCGACGACCGGTACCTGCCGGCCGCCGACAAGGGCCCGGTCCGGCGGTTCGCCCGCGACTACGTGGACGCCCGCTACTCGGTGATGGAGTTCGCGCTGCCGATCCTGCTGGTGGTGTCGCTGGTCGGCGTGGTGTTCTCGCGGCAGTTCCTCTGGCTGGCCGGTGCCGTCAACCTGCTGTTCCTGGCGATGATCCTGCTGATCGCGGCGGACTGGTTCCTGCTCAGCGCCGGGCTGAAGAAGCAGATCGCGATCAAGTTCCCGAAGGAGTCCACCAAGGGCATCGCGTTCTACGCGGTCCGGCGGACCATGCAGATGCGCCGCTGGCGGCTGCCCAAGCCGATGGTGAAGCGTGGCGAGAAGCCGAGCTGACCACAGGCAGTAGGGTCGGGTCATGGACTTCCGCTATCTGGGCAACAGTGGTTTGAAGGTCAGCGAGATCTCGTACGGCAACTGGCTGACGCACGGCTCGCAGGTGGAGAACGACCAGGCCAAGGCCTGCGTGCGGGCCGCGCTCGAGGCCGGCATCACCACGTTCGACACCGCCGACGTGTATGCCAACACCAAGGCCGAGTCGGTGCTCGGTGAGGCGCTGGCCGGCGAGCGGCGCGAGTCGCTGGAGATCTTCACCAAGGTGTACTGGCCGACCGGTCCGGGCGGACCGAACGACACCGGCCTGTCCCGCAAGCACATCCACGAGTCGGTGAACGCGTCGCTGAAGCGGCTCGGCACCGACTACGTCGACCTCTACCAGGCGCACCGGTACGACACCGAGACGCCGCTGGAGGAGACGATGGAGGCGTTCGCCGACGTCGTCCGGCAGGGCAAGGCGCTGTACATCGGAGTGTCCGAGTGGACCGCTGAGCAGCTCCAGGAGGGCCACCGGCTGGCCCGCGAGCTGCGCATCCCGTTCGTCTCGAACCAGCCGCAGTACAGCATGCTCTGGCGGGTGATCGAGGCCGAGGTGGTCCCGGCGTCGGAGGAGCTCGGGATCGGCCAGGTGGTGTTCTCACCGATCGCGCAGGGTGTGCTCACCGGCAAGTACGTGCCCGGTCAGCAGCCGCCGGAGGGCTCCCGGGCCACTGACGCCAACGGGTCGAACTTCATCAAGCGGTTCCTCACCGACGACGTGCTGACCCGGGTGCAGGAGCTGAAGCCGCTGGCCGAGGAGGCCGGGCTGTCGCTGTCCCAGCTGGCCGTCGCCTGGGTGCTGCAGAACCAGAACGTCTCGTCGGCCATCATCGGCGCCTCCCGGCCCGAGCAGGTCGTCGAGAACGTCAAGGCGTCCGGGGTGAAGCTGGACGAGGGCCTGCTGAAGCGGATCGACGAGGTGCTCGGCCACACCGTCGAGCGCGACCCGGCGAAGACCGCGCAGAACTCCCCGCAGACCCGGCCTGGCTCATGAGCTGGAGCTGGCGGTTCGAGACCGCTACCGGAGCCGTCGTCGACCCCGGAGAGGTCGGCGGCGCCGAGTTCTCCGCCCAGGGCGACGCGGAGAGCTGGCTGGGCGAGGTCTGGCGGGACCTGGCCGACCACGGCGTCGGCCAGGTGTACCTGCTGGAGGACAACCGTGAGGTGTACGGGCCGATGAGTCTGTCCTCCGCAGAGTAGAGTCTCGGTCGAACCAAACGCCTGCGTCACAGGGAAGCCGGTCCGAGTCCGGCGCTGACCCGCAACCGTAGGCCACCTGTGTAGCTGGAGCGCGGCTGCACAGGTGGCGAGCCGGAACACTGTGCCGCAGGCAGTCAGGCTCACCTACCCGCCGTGGTCCGCGGGTGGAGCCCCACCCTGCCGGTTGCAGGCGGGACTTCCTCCACCGGGCCGTGGCCCGACCGAGGACACCACATGACTGCACACCGGACCACACACCTGGCGAGGCTGGTTCTCAGCCTGCTGGCGGGTTTCCTGCTGGCTGGGACCGTCGCCACCACCGCCGGAGCGAGTACGACCGAGGACGGCTACCGCTTCTGGGGCTACTACCAATGGACCAACGGGCAGTGGGCCTTCTCACAGAAGGGCGCCGACGCCTACGTACCTGCTGACGGCGGCGTCGAGGGCTGGCGGTACGCCGTCGGCGGAGCGAAGCCCCGGGTCCCGCGGGCAGCCGGTGACTTCGAGGCGATCTGTGGCAAGACCCCGGCCGAGTCCGGCAAGAAGCGTGTCGCCCTGGTGATCGATCCGGGTACGCCGGAGGACGCTCTCACCGGTGAGACACCAGGCGAAGCCACTGGTACGTGTGTGGTGACCGCACCGACGTCGAACGGCGCACAGGTACTGGCCGCGGCCGGACCGGTCCGGATCGAGAAGGGCCTCACCTGTGGCGTGTCCGGCTATCCGTCAAAGGGCTGCGGCGACCAGGTCAAGAACATCAAGGTGCCGGCCACTGATGCGCAGGTGACTCTGAAGATCGACGCCCCTGTCGGCTCCAGCGCTCCCGCCTCCACACCGGCGAAGCAGGACCAGAGCAGCGGCCCCTGGGCTGTTCTGATCATCGCCGCGGCCGTGGTCGTTCTGCTGGCCGGTGGTGGACTGCTCCTCAACCGGCGTCGATCCGCGGTCAAGTAAGTGCGCGCTGTCAACCGCCTCACGCTCCCCCGGGCACTCCACCCGGGGGCCTGGTGGTTGTGGGCGCTCTGCATGGCCGTTGCTGCCAGCCGGACCCGCAACCCGGTGCTGCTGGTGCTGATCCTCGCAGTGACCGGGTTCGTGGTTTCGGCTCGTCGTAGCGACGCACCGTGGGCGCACAGCTTCACAGCGTTCTTGAAGCTCGGGCTGCTGGTCATCGGCATCCGAGTGGTTCTGCAGGCGTTGCTGTCGACCCGCTCGCAGGGCAACACGATCCTGTTCACGCTGCCGCAGATCCCTTTGCCGGACTGGGCCGCGGGAGTCAAGCTCGGCGGCGACGTGACGGCTGAGGCACTGATAACTGCTCTGTACGACGGTGGCCAGCTGGCCGTCATGCTCTGCTGCGTTGGTGCCGCCAATGCGCTGGCCAGCCCGCGCCGACTGCTCAAGTCGTTGCCAGGAGCCCTCTACGAGATGGGGGTTGCCTGTGTGGTCGCGCTGACCTTCGCGCCACAGCTGGTGATCGACGGCCGCCGGATTCGGGCCGCCAGGCGATTGCGCGGCCGTACGCGCGCCTCCTTCCGTACGACGGCCATGCCCGTACTGGAAGGCGCACTGGACCGATCGGTCGAGCTGGCGGCTGCCATGGACTCACGGGGTTATGGGCGTACTGCACAAGCTCCACGAGCGCACCGTCGTCTCACCGCCGCCTGCGTACTACTGGGCCTGCTGGGCATCCTCCTCGGTGTCTACGCCCTACTGACCGACTCCATGGACTTCCCGTTCGCAGCAGGCGCCTTGGCCGTCGGTGTACTACTGGCTGTCGGCGCGATGGCAGTCGGACGGCAGCGGGTCAGCCGTACGCGCTACCGCCCCGACCCGTGGGCGCTACCCGAGTGGCTGGTCGTAGCGGCCGGTGTGGTTGCTGCAGGCGCCATGGTGACTGCAGCGGTCCGCGGCGTGGATGGACTGCTCCTGGCTGGACCGCTCGTCGTACCGCCCGTACCAGTGCTCCCGATGATCGGTGTACTGGTCGGAGTAGTGCCCGCACTGGCCGCACCCCCGTTGAAGAAGCCGGCGTTGAACCAGGCGGCATTGAAGAAGGCGGCGGCATGATCGAGTTCGACCGGGTCACAGTCAGGTACGACGGCACGCCCGCGCCCGCCCTGCAGGACGTCAGCTTCACTGTGCCCGAAGGTGAGCTCGCTCTGGTGATCGGGCGCACCGGCTCCGGCAAGTCCACGTTGCTGCGGGCAATCAACGGCCTGGTACCGCACTTCACCGGTGGCACGTTGTCCGGGCGCGTTCTGGCCGGCGGACGGGACACCCGTGAGTACCGGCCGCGTGACCTCGCGGACGTGGTTGGAATGGTCGGGCAGGACCCGATGGCCGGTTTCGTCACTGACACCGTCGAGGACGAGCTGGCGTACAGCATGGAGTCGCTGGGTATCGCGCCGGATGTGATGCGCCGCCGCGTCGAAGAGACCCTCGACCTGTTGGGCCTGGCCGACGTACGCGACCGGGCGCTGACGTCCTTGTCCGGCGGACAGCGCCAGCGAACCGCCATCGGCGCTGCCCTCACCTCACATCCCGCTGTACTCGTACTGGACGAACCCACCTCGGCGCTGGACCCGCAGGCCGCCGAGGAAGTGCTAGCAGCACTGCAGCGGCTCGTACACGACCTGGGCGTCACCGTAGTCATGGCAGAGCACCGGCTGGAGCGCGTGATCCAGTACGCCGACCGCGTGATCGAAGTACCCGGTGGAGCCGCTGCTGTGTCGACTGGACTGCCGGCTGACCGCATGGTGACCGCACCGGTCGCCCCGCCAGTCGTGGAGCTCGGACGACTTGCCGGCTGGTCACCACTCCCCTTGTCTGTAAGGGATGCGCGGCGAGCTGCTGTTACGCTACGCAACCAGTTGGACTCCACGGCACCTTTCCGACCTCCTGCTGCACTCGGTGCGGAGCTGGCACGTTGCAGTGACCTGGTAGTTGGCTACGGCAACGTCACTGCGCTGCGTGGCGTATCCCTCAGCATCCAGGCCGGTGAGGTCGTCGCACTGATGGGTCGCAACGGTGCCGGTAAGTCAACACTGCTCAACGCACTAGTAGGCATCGTGCCGACCCGCTCCGGTACAGCAGTCGCAGCCGGAGCAGACCCACGTCGTACCAAACCGTCCCAGCTGGTCAAAGCGGTCGGCCTGGTCCCACAAGAGCCTGCAGACCTCTTGTACGCGGCAACTGTCGCGGAGGAATGCGCCGCAGCCGACTCCGACTTCAAAGTGCCTGCCGGAAGCTGCCGCGCCCTACTGGAACGGCTGGCACCAGATGTCGTACTGGACCGGCATCCAAGGGACCTGTCCGAAGGCCAACGGCTCTGTCTGGCGCTAGCCGTCGTACTGTGCGGCGCCCCGCCCTTGCTTCTGCTGGACGAGCCGACGCGCGGACTGGACTACGGCGCCAAGCGGCGGCTCGTAGCGATCCTCCGTGAGCTGGCCGCAACGGGCCACGCGATCGTGCTGTCGACCCATGACGTCGAAATGGTCGCCGAGGTGGCCAACCGGGTGATAGTACTGGCGGACGGCGAGCTGGTGAGTGACGGCGCAACCGCTGAGGTGATCGCCGGGTCACCGGCGTTCGCACCGCAGGTAGCGAAGATCCTCGCTCCCCTGCCGTTCCTGACTGTCGGGGAAGTCGCTGATGCCCTGGACCGCGCCTCATGAGACTCATCCGCCTCAAGCCACGAAGCACCGCGGCACTGGTAGTGGCCTCGCTGGTCGGCGTACTCGCGTTCGCCTGGCCCCTGTTCTTCCGCAGCTCGCAGGCGAGTGAATCGGCGATCGGACACACCACCGACGCACCCTGGCTGTTCGTCCTGCTACTGCCATTGCTGGTTGGTGTAGTACTCGCGGAGCTCTCCGAGTCGGGCATCGACGCAAAGGTGATCTCACTCCTCGGCATGCTCGGAGCAGTCGGCACGGCACTGCGAGCCCTCGGACCGGGTACGGCTGGACTGGACCCCGGGTTCTTCCTGCTGGTCCTCGCCGGGCGCGCGTTCGGCGCTGGCTTCGGCTTCGTACTCGGTGCGGTCTCACTGCTCGGCGGTGCGTTGATCAGTGGCGGTGTTGGTCCCTGGATGCCCTTCCAGATGTTCGCCTGTGCCTGGGTAGGCTGTCTGGCCGGGCTGCTGCCCCGCCTGGGCGGACGGCTCGAACTGCTACTGCTAGCCGCGTACTCGATCGTCTCCGGCGTCCTGTACGGCGTGGTGATGAACATGTGGTTCTGGCCGTACGCCACGTTCGGCAGCGACTTCTCCTACATCCCCGGCGATGCACTGGCTGACAACCTGCACCGGTACTTCCTGTTCGTGGTGGCGACCTCACTGGGCTGGGACATTCCCCGCGGCGTCCTGTCTGCCGTACTGGTGCTGCTGCTCGGCAGGCCGATCCTGAACGCCTTCCACCGAACCGCCCGCAAGGCGGCCTTCGAAGCACCGGTGATCTTCGAACCCGGGAGGACCGATGGCTGATCGAACCTTGCTCCTCGGCGGTGCACGCTCCGGCAAGTCCATTGCCGCGGAGCGCCTGCTGGCCGACGTACCGGATGTCCTGTACGTCGCGACCGGTGGCGACGACTCCGGTGACGCCGAGTGGGCGGACCGGGTTGCGAAACACCGGGCGCGACGCCCAGCGACCTGGGGCCTGGCCGAGACGATCGAGCTGGTCCCGCTGCTCGAGTCAGCTGGTCCCCCGCTACTCATCGATTGCCTGACACTGTGGCTGTCGCGCACCATGGACGTGGTCGGTGTCTGGTCCGACCTGTCCCGCACGGACCTCGTCGAAGAACGCATCGCTGCTCTGGCTGACGCCTGGTCCACGACACCGCGCAAAGTGGTCGCCGTAAGCAACGACGTCGGCTCCGGCATCGTGCCCGCCGACGCCGGTACACGACTGTTCCGCGACCTGATGGGCCGCCTCAACACCACCATCTCCCTCGCCTCCGACCAGGTCCTGTGGACAGTCGCCGGCCGGACCCTCCCGCTGACATGAGGCCCTCCACCTGGCTCGACTCAGGGCGGCTCGCCCTAGGTACCCTGACCGTCCTGCCCGCCGGTGTACCCAGCCGAGTGGACCGCGAGGTCGGCAAGGGCGCCATGGTGCTCGCACCCGCCGTCGGACTGCTCATAGGTGGTTTGGCAGCAGTCCTGGTTGCCCTCGTGCACCTAGTACGTCCCGAGGCGGACCTGCTGGCCGCCGTCCTCGGGGTCCTGGTTGTGGCCGCGCTGTCAGGTGGGCTGCACCTGGACGGCCTGGCCGACTTCGCTGACGCGCTCGGCTCCCGGCGAGACCGGGAGACCATGCTGCGGATCATGAAGCAGAGCGACATCGGCCCGTTCGGTGTCGTCGCGATTGTCGGCGTGCTGCTGTTCGACGTCGCCGCGCTCACCGCCTGCCTGCAAGCCGGCCGCGGCTGGCAGGCGATCCTGATCGCGACCACTGTGAGCCGTCTCACGCTGCCTTGGTCCTGCCGTACGTCTGTCCCCGCCGCCCGCCCGGACGGCCTCGGTTCCTACGTGGCCGCGACCATCAGGCCAGCCACGGCAACGCTCGTCAGCGTCGTAGTACTGGCCGTCGTCACCGTTCTCAGTTGGCTCTCATCCGCCCACGTCATCGGCGCGGCGGCAGCAGTACTGCTCGCCGTCGCGGTCGCCTTCCTGACCTCCCACCGCGCCCGGACCGCGCTCGGTGGAACCACCGGAGACGTGCTCGGCGCCACCGTCGAACTGGCGCTCCCGGTCGCCCTGCTGGCGCTCGCGCTCGGTTGACGCGACCCCTGTCAGTACTAACGTCTGGATGGGCTAGTTGCCTTTAGCACCTATTTCAACCAGGATCGAAAGGCTTGACAAACGATGAAATGGAAGATTCCGGGAACTCGCCGGACCCGCGCCATCGGTGCGAGCGCGGTCGTCACCACCGCGGCGCTGGTAGCCGGCGGTGTGGCCGTCGCCAGCAACGCCACCGCGGCGGAGGCCGGCACCAGCGCGGCCACGGCCTCGAAGCGGGCGCAGCTGATCGAGATGCGCACGGCCGGCGCCAAGGGGTACTTCTACACGACCAACCAGGCGGAGTTCCTGCGTGCGCAGAAGCTCGCGTTCAAGTTCACCGGCCAGGTTCCGGGGTACGTTTCGACGGTGGCCGTCCGCGGCACGGTGCCGCTGTTCCGGCTGCGGATGAAGTCCGGGTCGTCGTATCTGCTGACGGTCTCGACCGCCGAGCGGAACAAGCTCGCCGCCTCCGGATCGTGGGTGTACGAGGGTGTCGTCGGGCGGATCCCCCTCGCCAATGCCCGCGGCCTGGTCAAGGTGTACCGGGTCTCGAAGAACGGTGTCGGCTGGCGGGTACTGCGGACCGCGGACGCCGCGGCCGCCTCGCGGGCCGGCTGGCGGGTGGACGGCATCCTCGGCTACCTGTGGGCCACCAAGTGAGCTGAGCCGGCTGAGCTGAGCCAAGCGAACACGAGAAAGCCCCCGTCGCCATTGACGGGGGCTTGCTCGGCTCTCAAGCGGTGGCGGCGGTCAGGTCGACCTTCGGCTCCGCGAAGTGGCAGGCAGCGATGTGGCCGGCCTCGGACTGCGGCTTGATCTCCAGCAGCGGCTCCTGCGTGCTGCAGATGTCCTCCGCCTTCCAGCAGCGGGTCCGGAACCGGCAGCCGCTCGGCGGGTCGATCGGCGAAGGTACGTCGCCGACCAGCCGGATCCGCTCCTTCGGCGGCACGCCACGGATGGTGCCCAGGTCCGGAGCGGCCGACAGCAGCGCCTGCGTGTACGGGTGCTGCGGCGCGTTGTAGATCTGGTCCCGGCTGCCCTGCTCGACGATCTTGCCGAGGTACATCACCGCTACCTCGTCACAGAAGTGCCGGACCACGCCCAGGTCGTGCGCGATGAACACGAACGCGATGCCGAGATCGCGGCGCAGGTCCTCCAGCAGGTTCATCACCTGGGCCTGGATGGACACGTCCAGCGCGGACACCGGCTCGTCGGCGATGATCACCTCGGGCTCGACCGCGAGCGCCCGGGCGATCCCGATCCGCTGCCGCTGACCACCGGAGAACTCGTTCGGGTACCGGTTGTGGTGCTCCGGGTTCAGGCCGACGCGCTCCAGCAGCTCCTGGACCCGGTCGAGCTCCTTGCCCTTCTTGACCAGGTTGTGCACCCGCAACGGCGTACTGATGATGTTGCTGACCGTCTGCCGCGGGTTCAGCGAGCTGTACGGGTCCTGGAAGACGATCTGCAGCTGGCGGCGGAACGGGCGCAGGTCCCGCTCCTTGAGCTGCGCGATGTCGGTGCCCTTGAACATGATCTTGCCGGCGGTCGGCGTCAGCAGCCGGGTGATCATCCGGCCGGTCGTCGACTTGCCGCAGCCGGACTCGCCGACCAGGCCGAGGCTGGCGCCGGCCTTCAGGTCGAAGTTGACGCCGTCGACGGCCTGGACGACCTTCTTGGTCCGGCCCAGGCCGGCCGCTTCCTTGATCGGGAAGTGCATCTTCAGGTCCCGGACCTGGAGCAGCGTCTCGCCCTTCGGCGCCGGCGCGTCGATCGGTCGGGTCGCGTCGGTTGGGGTCTCGCTCATCTCTCTCCTCAGTCCCCTCGTCAGCCCAGTCTCGGCGCGACCTCGGCCTCGTACACCGAGGCCTTGTCGTGCAGGTGACAGCGGGACGTGTGCGTACCGGCGCCGTCGACGGGCAGCAGGTCGGGCAGCTCGCTGGTGCAGCGCTCCCCCTTGACCCGGTCCACGTACGGGCAGCGCGGGTTGAACGAGCAGCCGGCGGGCAGGTTCAGCAGGCTCGGCGGCAGGCCCTTGATCGGGCGCAGCCGCTCGTTCGCCGCGGACACGGTCGGGATCGACTCGAGCAGGCCCCAGGTGTAGGGCATCCGCGGGTTCGCCAGTACGTCCTCGGCGGTGCCGTACTCGACGCAGCGGCCGGCGTACATCACCAGGACGTCGTCGGCCATCTCGGCGACCACGCCGAGGTCGTGCGTGATCAGCACGATCGCGGAGCCGAACTCCTTCTGCAGGTTGTTCAGCAGGTCCAGGATCTGCGCCTGCACGGTCACGTCCAGCGCGGTGGTCGGCTCGTCGGCGATCACCAGCTTCGGGTCGTTGATCAGGCTCATCGCGATCATCGCGCGCTGCCGCATACCGCCGGAGAACTCGTGCGGGTACTGGGCGAACCGGCGCGGCGGGTTCGGGATGCCGACCAGGTCGAGCATCTCCAGCGCGCGCTTCTTGGCGACGTCCTTGGAGACCTTGTGGTGTACCCGGTACGCCTCGACCAGCTGGTTGCCGATCGTGTACAGCGGGTGCAGCGACGACTGCGGGTCCTGGAAGACCATCGACACGGCCTCGCCGCGGATCTTCATCAGGTCGCTCTCGGACAGGCCGACGATCTCGTCGCCGCCGAGCCGGATCGAGCCGGTGATCTTGGTCCGCTTGCGGTCGTGCAGGCCCATCACGGCCATGCTCGAGACCGACTTGCCGGAACCGGACTCACCGACGATCGCCAGCGTCCGCCCGAGCGGCACCGAGTAGCTCAGCCCGTTCACCGCGCTGACCTCGCCGTCGGCGGTCGGGAACCGCACGGCCAGGTCCTCGACCACCAGGTACGGCGTCTCGCCGCTGGGGTTGAGGGCGCCCTGGCGGCGTTCCCGGGTGGCGACCGACGGACCGTGCTTGCCGGTCGCGGCGTCCGCCGGCGCTGCTGCGCTGTCGTCGGCCATGGAGTCCTTCCGGTCTTCTGGGGCGGGGGTGGTCATGACAGCCTCACTCGCGGGTCGATCAGGCTGTAGCCGATGTCCACCAGGAAGTTCATCACCACGATGATCACCGAAGCGACCAGTACGGTGCCCATGATCACGGGCAGGTCGTAGTTGTTCAAGCTGTCCAGCACCAGCTGCCCGAGGCCGGGGAGGTCGAAGATCCGCTCGGTGAAGATCGCGCCGCCGAGGCTGCCGGCGACGTCCAGACCGAAGATCGTCACGACCGGGATCAACCCGGACCGGAGCGCGTGCTTGTAGGTGACCACCCGGTCGGACAGGCCCTTGGCCCGCGCGGTCCGGATGAAGTCCTCGCTCAGGGTCTCGACCATCGACCCGCGCGAATAGCGTGCGTACGACGTGCAGTTGTAGATGCCCAGCACCAGCCAGGGGGTTATCAGGCCGGCTATCCATTTCCCTGGACTGTCGAACGGCGACGTCCAGGAACCCCGAGGCAGGATCGGGTATTGGATGGTCAGGTACAGCGCGACCATCAGCGCGACGATGTAGTACGGCACCGAGCTGATCACCAGCGTGCTGGTCATCAGGCCGCGGTCGCCGAGCGTGCCTCTTCGTTTGGCCGCCATCGAGCCGACGAAGACACCGATGGTGAGGACCAGGACCGCGTACCCGAGCACCAGTGACACGGTGACCGGGAACCTGGTCGAGATCATGTCGGTGACCGGGCGGTTGTTCTTGAACGAGAAGCCCAGGCAGGGCGCGTCGCAGTGCTGGGTCACACCGGACGTGGTGAAGTCGCGGCCGGTGAAGATGCCGCCCGTGTACTCCGCGAACTGCTGCACCTTGGGCTTGTCCAGCTGCAGGTTCTTCTTGATCTCGTTGTAGCGCTGCTGGGTGCAGTTGCGCTCACCGCAGATCGCGCCGGCCGGGTCCGTCGGAGCGATGAAGAACAACGCGAAAGTCGCGATGAGTGTCGCCAGCACGACGCTGAGCGCGCTGACCAGGCGACGCGCCACGAAGTAGAGCACGGAACTGTCTCCTCACCGATCGGAGTGGTGCCCGGAGATGATCCGGGCACCACTCCACCGATTCACGGGGTGATTACTGTTTCAGGACGAGCCCGGTCAGGGCTGCTTCAGGAACATCGAGGTGAACTCGGGCATACCCTGTGTCGGGTCGTTGATCGCGTGCCCGATGTTCTTGCCGACCGGCGAGTTGGTGCCGGCGTAGTAGAGCGGCAGGACCGGAAGGTAGTTCTCCAGGATGTCCTTGTCGATCTTCGACCATTCCTTCAGCTGCTCTTCCGGCGACTTCTCGACAACCGCGTCGATCTTCGCGTCGAGCGCCTTGTCCTGCAGCTGACCGACGCTGTTGCCGAGCGCGATCGCGTCCGACTTGAACAGCACCGGGAACCAGCTGGTACCGGACGGCCAGTCGGAGCACCAGCCGGCCGGCGTCTTGCCGATGTTGACCGGAGCGTCCTGGTTGCCGACGAAGGTACGGAGCTTGGCCTTCGGGACACCGATCGCCCGGACCTTGAAGCCGGCCTTCTCGTACGCCTGCTGGCGCAGCTGGCTGACCTGGGACGCGATCTTGTCGTCGATCGAGAAGTACCAGGAGAGCTCGAAGTTCGACTTGCCCAGCTTGGCCAGCTCGTCCTTGACCTGCTGCGCGACGGCCGGGTCCTCGGCGCCCTTACCGGTTCCGTTCAGGCCCGGCAGCTCGTACTTCTCGAAGCCCGGGACGGCCGGCGGCAGGATGGTGGAAGCCGGCGGGCTGTCCTTCGGGTTCAGGCCGGCAACCTTGCGCCAGGAGTCGTACGGGTACGACTTGGCGATCAGCTTGCGGACCTCCAAGGGGATCTTCCGGGTGTCCATCGTGTACATCTGGTTGCACGGGCCGGGGCCGGTCACGAGCTGCGACGGGTCCTTGACCTCGGGCAGCAGCGAGACGTCCAGGTTGCTGTAGTTCAGCGCGTTGGCATCCGGCCCGGCGCTGGCCAGCACCTGGCGCTGCACCTTGATGGTGTCCTGGGCGAACTTGAAGTCCCAGCCGTCGACGTACTGGTGCCGTACCGGGTCGGTGGCCGGGTCCCAGTTCGGGTTCTTCGTCAGCTTGAGCTCGTTGCCGGGGTTGTACGACGCGACCTGGTACGGGCCGGTCGTCATCGGCTTCTGCTCGTAGTTCTTCTGGGTGTCCTTCGCCTGCGGGATCGGCGTGAACATCGGGAACGCGGCGTAGAACGGCAGGTCGTCGAACTTCTTCGCCAGCTTGATGACCAGGGTGTGGTCGTCCGGCGTCTCGACACCCTTGTAGTTGGCGCCGCCCGCGCCGTACGGGCCCTTGTACTTGTCGCCGTCCAGGAAGAACTGCTGCTGGTACGTCGGTCCGGCGTCGTACAGGTCGTGCGCGAAGGAGCGCTTGATCGCGTACGCGAAGTCGGCCGCCTTCACCGGCGTGCCGTCCATGTACTTGATGCCCTGCTTGAGCTTGAACGTCCAGGTCAGGCCGTCGGCGGACTTCGTACCGAGGTCCTCGGCGAGGTCCGGAACCAGGACCGGCTTGTGGTCCGGGCCGTCCAGGCGGTACTGCGTCAGCGCCCGGTAGAACAGCTTGCCGATCTGGTTACCGTCGACGTAGTAGATGTTCGTCGGGTCGAACGTGTCCGGCGTGACGTCGGACAGCACCGTGATGGTGCCACCCTTCTTCGCTCCGTCCACCTCGGCGGCAGGGCCCTTGGCAGTGGGGTCAGTGGCCTTTACCTGAGCGCTGCCCAGTTCGCCGTTGCCACCACTGTTGTTGCCGTTCTTCGAGGACGGGCTGCCACAGGCCGCGGCGGCAACCATCACCGTCGCCGCGACCGCGGTTATCCGTTTCCACTGCATGGTCGGGTTTCTCCTTTTCTGCCGCTGGGGCAATCGCCGAACTACCGGCGAGTCTTGGGGTCGAAGGCGTCCCGGATCGCGTCTCCGAGCAGGGCCAGCGCGAGCACCAGAGCGGTGATCCCGATGACCGGCAGCCAGAGGTAGATCGGGTCGGCCTTGAAATAGTTGGTGGCGACCGAGATCGTCTGACCCCACGAGGGGATCGGCTCGACCAGCCCGACACCGAGGAAGGACAGCCCGGCCTCGGCGGTGACGTAGGCCGGCAGCGCCAGGGACGCGGAGATCACGATCGGGGCCACCAGGTTGGGCAGCAGTTCCTTGAACAGCACCTGCCGGGTGGGTACGCCGATCGCCTTGGCGGCGAGCACGAACTCGCGCTCGCGCAGCGACAGCACCTCACCGCGGATGATCCGGGCCAGGCCGGCCCAGCCGAAGAACGAGAGCACGAAGATCAGCACCTGGAACCGGATCGACGCCTGCGCGTCCGGGGTCAGGTTGAACGAACCGCCGCGCATCGACTCGACGATCGGCACCAGCGCGATCGCGAACAGCAGGTACGGCAGGCTCAGCACGAAGTCGATCAGCCAGGAGATCACCCGGTCGACCCAGCCGCCGAGGAAGCCGGCCAGCAGGCCCATCACGACACCGATCGCGGTACCGACCACGGTGGCCAGGAAGGCGATGATCAGCGACGGGCGGGCGCCGTAGACCCAGCGGGCGAAGTTGTCCCGGCCGGTCTTCGGCTCGACGCCGAACCAGTGCTGGCCGTTGATGCTGATGGTCGGGAACCCGTACTCGTCGACCAGATCGGTGTTGAACGAGCTGTAGTCCTGGCCCTCGAGCTTGGCCAGCAACGGCGCCAGGATCGCGATCAGGATGAAGAACAGCACGATCGACGCGCAGATCACGGCGACCTTGTCCTTGCGGAGACGGTCGAACGCGATCCGGCTCGGGGACTTGCCGTGCGGCGTCGCCGACGTGCGTACCGGCTCCGCCGACGCCGGGTGATCTTCGACCCCTACGGTCGAGTCGGGCGACCCAATACTCATTCGCACTCCGTCAGCTCAGTCGGCCGGATTTCGGTCCGTGGATCCGGCACCCCATCGGTGGACAGCATGCCGAGCCTTTGTGTTCTGGTGGGCTGGCGTCAAATCCCCTTGACAGGGCGCTTCCCCCACAACCGCGCGCTAGCCTGCCTGAGACTGTGACACCAAACCAGCGGTGTTCGGCACCAGTGCACAAATCGTTACCGGAACGGGTACTGGAACGGAACATTTCCCCCATTTCGTCACTCTTGGCAGTCAATTCTTCGCAATGCGCGTCGGCACAGCACCGACAGTGGCCATTTTGTGCCAAGTTCTCACGCAATGTAACGAAAAGACACATTCCGGCGATAGTGGTGCCAGTCCCGTGAACTGCCTCACTTCACCGCTGAGAGGGGTCTTTCGTCCGATGCGTGGACGCGGAGTCGAGCCCGAGGGCCCGGCTGTGCATAGCCAGTTCGTACTGGGCGACACCGGTCGCCGGCGCGTTGCCGATGGCCGTGTCCATCACCTGCCTGGCCTCGTCGATCCGCCCGGCCGCGACGTGCAACCGGGCCCAGCCGGCCGCGTTCGCGCCCTCGCCGGTGCTGTCCGGCCGGCGGGTCAGAATGTCCGCCGCGTGGCGGAGCAGGGTCTCGGCACCGGCCAGGTCCCCGGTCAGCACCAGGAGTTGTGCTTCGGTGTTGTCGACGTGCGCGATCCCGAGCTCGTCGCCGATCCGCTCGACGATTTCGCGGGCCTCGGCGAGTACCGCGGTCAGCTCGGGTACGTGCGCGGCGCCCAGGTCGTCGCCGGCCAGCAGGGACTCCGCCAGCAGGACGAGGCGAATCGCATGCAGCCGCGTCCCGGATGGGCTCAGCGCAGCAGCCTCGCGGCGCGCCTGCCGGCCTTCGTCGATCCGCCCGGAGAGGAAGTACCCACCGCCGACCTGGTCCAGCGCCCGGGCTCGCTCCGGCTCCGCCTCGGGGTGGGCGTCGACGACGGCGAGCATCTCCTCGCCCACTCGGCTCATACCGGCGAAGTCTCCGACCTGGGCGGTCAGCCAGCCCTGCTGGCTCAGAGCGGCCATCCGCAGCGCCGGGTTTCCGAGCTGTTCGGCCAGCGCGACCGCGCGGTCGGTGAGCGGCCGCAAGTCGGCCACCGGCGCTCCGGCCTGTGCGAGGGCGCCGAAGAGGCACCGGCAGAGGTCGGCCTCGAGCTCGAGCTCACCGGCCGCCGCGGCGGCTGCGCGGGCCGCGTCGAGGACGGAGCGCCGTACCTCCCGGTCGTCGCGCACGGCGAGATAGCCGGCGAAGCGGAGCGCGAGCATGCTGCCCAGCCGCGGCCATTTCGGCAGCGCCCGCTCGACCGCGGCGCGGACCACCGGACCTTCCGTGTCCAGCCAGGAGGCACCGGCGGCGGCCAGTTCCTCGGTCGCGGGCAGCACGAAGTTGCCGCCGCGATCGAGCTCGATCATCACCGCGGCGTGATCGATGTGTTCGTCGGCGATCGTGACGAGCCGGAGGACGGTGTCCAGGTAGCGCAGTTCGTCGTCGTCCGCGGCCGCGTACTGCTCGACTGCGAGCGCACGGACCATGCCGTGCAGGCCGTACCGAGGTGGATTGATCCGGCGTTGCTGTACGAGTCCCAGGGCGACCAGATTGTCGAAGACGACCGCTGCGGCGTCTTCGTCCAGGTCCAGGAGCGGTGCGGCCACCCACGCCGCGAACTCGTCCGCCCCGACAAGTGCCAGGCGAGCGAACAGGTCCCGGGTGAGCGAGTCGGCCACTCGGAGGGTCAGGTCAAGGCTGGCGCGAACCGCCCGATCCCCCGCGACCAGGTAGTCGAGCCGCAGCGCCTCGTCCGCCAGCGTCTTCACGACATGACCGACGTCTTCGCGTACGACGGCCAGCCGCGCTCCGACGATGCGCAGCGCCAGCGGCAGACCGGCGCAGTGTGGAACCAGGTCACTCACGCGGTCCGCGCCGAGACCGGACAGCAGCCCAAGCAGTTCGGCACTTGTCTCATCTGGCAGCGGTTCGAGCTCGCGGTGTAGTGCGTCCTCCAGGCCGAGCAGCGGGCGACGTGACGTGGTGATCACCGCGCAACTGCCATTCGCCGGCAGCAACGGCCGGAGCTGTCCGGCATCGATGGCGTCGTCGAACACCATCAGGACGGCTCTGTCCGCAAGGCGGCTTCGGAGCAGTGCGGACCGGGCATCCAGCTCGTCCGGGATCTCGCCGCTGTCCAGGCCGAGCGAGCGGAGCAAGCGGCCCAGTACGACATCAGGCGGTACGGCATCACCGGCGACGTCCTGGAGGCGTACGAACAGCTGCCCGTCCGGGTACTCACTGGCGAGCCGATGACCCAGTCGGACGGCTGCGGCTGACTTACCTGTTCCGGCGGCGCCGTACAAGCAGATTGCTGCTGGTACGCCTGACTGGCGCCCGGAATCGAGCAGTACTTGAGCAGCCTCGGCTAGTAGGTCGTCACGGCCGAGCAGTACGCCCACGTCTGCCGGGAGCTCACGTGGTACGCCGCTTGTCGTGGCGAGGTCGAGCACTGGGTCCTGGCGGAGGATCGCCACTTGGAGCTCTCGGGCTTCAGTACCCGGCTCTACACCTAGTTCTTCGTCTAGATGCCGGACCAGGTCGCCGTACACGGCTAGTGCGTCGGCCTGCCGGCCAGAACGGTACAGAGCGAGCATGTGGGCAACGGCGAAGGTCTCGCGCTCCGGCTGGAGTGCGGTGAGCTGGGCCAGATCAGGCAGTAGCTCCTGGTGGTGGCCGAGTGCCAGCTCCGTAGACAGGCGCAGCTCTTCCGCGGCCCAGCGTGCTTCTTCGAGGCTTCCGCACAGCCGGCGCCGTACGTCCTCGGCCGTGACACCAGCCAGCGCCGGACCGCGCCACAGCTGCAGTGCCTCGGTCAGCAACTTGCTGCGGCGCTCCAGGTCCTCCTGGCGTCGCGCTTGGTCGACCAGCGACTTGAACCGCTCGGCGTCGACCTGTGCAGGCTCCGCCAGGATCGCGTAGCCCTCGGTACCGCTGGTCACCTTGGTGTCCAGCACAGCGCGCAACCTGGACATGTACACCTGCAATGCGCGGCGCGGGTTGGCCGGCAGAGCGTCTGGCCACAGCAGGTCGATCAGACGCTCGGCCGGCACCGGCTTGCCGGGTTCGAGCAGTAGTACTGCCAGCAGGAGCCGCTCCTGCCGACGGCGTAGCGGGAGTTGCTCACCTTTCGACCAGATCTGGACCGGACCGAGCAGGCGGAACTCCATGGCGCTGAGCATACGGCCGCCGCGGGTGCGGATGGTAAGCGCGCGGTAACAGCACCGAGTCAGTCTTCCGGCACCACCAACCCGCCCCGGAGGAAGGACTGACCATGAAGCGAGCCTGGGACTGGGGCTGAGGTCAGGCCTCCCGGACGTGCACCGTGACGAAGGGAGGCTTCACCACGTCGAACAACTCCTGCCGGCCACGGATGTCGACGGTCACCTGATCGCCTTCCTTGACGGTCGCGTCCAGGAGCGCCAGCGCGACACCCTTCTTCAGGGTCGGCGAGAAGGTGCCGGACGTGACCTCACCGAGCGCCGTCCCGGCCTGGTCCAGGACCGCCATGTGCGGCCTGGGGATGCCACGGCCGGCGGCTCGCAGGCCACGCAAGATACGGGCCGGGCCACGCTCCTTCTCGGCCCGGAGCGCCGCGTCACCCCAGAAGTGCTCCTTCTTCCAGCCGACGGCCCAGCCGGAGCGCGCCTGAACGGGTGTGATGTCCGGCGAGATGTCCTGGCCGTGCAGCGGGTAGCCCATCTCGGTACGCAGCGTGTCACGGGCACCGAGGCCAGCCGGGACAATGCCGTACTGCTCTCCTGCTTCGAGCAGTGCATCGAACACGGCCGGCGCGGCCGCGTTCGGTACGACCAGCTCGTACCCACGTTCTCCGGTGTAGCCGGTGCGGCAGACAACCACCGGCGTACCGTTGAAGTCTGCTGTGGCGAACGCCATGTAGTCGTGTCCGATCGGCAGCCCGATCGCGGCCACCACCTCGTCGCTCTTGGTGCCCTGGACCGCGAGGATCGCGTAGTCGTCGTGCACGTTCGTCACCTCGACACCCGCCGGCGCGTCCGCCTGCAGCAGCCGCACCACCTCCGCGGTGTTCGCCGCGTTCGGGATCAGGAACACGTCGTCGTCGGCGTGCAGGTACGCGATCAGGTCGTCGACCACTCCCCCACGCTCGTTGCAGCACAGCGTGTACTGCGCCTGGCCGGGAGCGATCTTGCCCAGGTCGTTGGACAGGCACGCGTTCACGTACGCCGCCGCGCCCGCGCCCTTGACGGTCGCCTTGCCGAGGTGACTGACGTCGAAGACGCCGACCGACGTCCGGACCGCGGTGTGCTCGGCCACCACGCCGGCGTACTCCAGTGGCATCTCCCAGCCGCCGAACTCGGCGAACTTGGCGCCGAGCGCGACGTGGCGCTCGTGCAACGGGGACTTCTTCAACTCGTGCGACGTGGTCATGGAGGGGAAACTACCCGACGCGTAGCATGCGGAGGCAGCTTGCACGTACCGTGACGACCGGCCCGCTGCCCGCCGGTCAAGGAGGACTGAGGATTTCGTGACCACCATCACCCTGAGCAAGTCCGATGCCGCCGGCGTCAAGACCGACGCCGTGGTCATCGGCGTGGTCAAACTCGGCGGCGGCGTCGCTCTGCCGGCCGGCACCGAGTCGCTGAACGCCGCGTACGGCGGGAAGCTGGTGGAGGTGCTGTCCGGACTCGGCGCCACCGGCAAGACCGGCGAGGTGACCAAGGTGCCCGGGCCGCTGCTGAGCAAGCCGGGCAAGTCCGCGACGCTGATCGCGGTCGGCCTCGGCGCTGCCCCGGACGGCGAGCTGAAGACCGAGGACCTGCGGACCGCCGCGGGGACGGGTGTCCGCGCCGCCAAGTTCACCCAGTCGGTCGCGTTCGCGCTGCCGGCCCCGGACGCCGAGTGCGTACGCGCCGTGGCCGAAGGCGCTTTGATGGGGCGGTACGCGTTCACTGCGTACAAGTCGGCCGACACCGGTGACGAGCCGGGCGCGCTGACCGTACTCACCGACCTGGCCCGGAACAAGGACGCCAAGACGGCGCTCGAGCGCGCGCAGGTGACCGCCGAAGCGGTCGCGCAGGTGCGGGACTGGGTGAACACCCCGCCGGCGGACCTGCACCCGGCCGAGTTCGCGGCCGACGCGGTCAAGCTCGGCAAGGAGTACGGCGTCAAGGTCGAGGTGCTCGACGAGAAGGCGCTCGGCAAGGGCGGGTACGGCGGCATCCTCGGGGTCGGCCAGGGCTCGGCCAACCCGCCGCGGCTGGTCCGGCTGACCTACACGCCGCGCAAGCCGGTGACGCACCTCGCCTTCGTCGGGAAGGGCATCACCTTCGACTCCGGCGGTCTGTCGCTGAAGACGTCGAACGGCATGGTCAGCATGAAGTCCGACATGGCCGGCGCAGCCGCGGTGATCGGCGCGACGATCGCGATCGCGCGGCTCGGGCTGCCGGTGCAGGTCACGACCTACGCGGCGATGGCGGAGAACATGCCGTCCGGTTCGGCGGCGCGGCCGTCCGACGTCCTGACCATGTACGGCGGCAAGACCGTCGAGGTGCTGAACACCGACGCCGAGGGCCGGCTGGTGCTCGGCGACGCGCTGGTCCGGGCCTCCGAGGACGCGCCCGACCTGATCGTCGACGTGGCCACCCTGACCGGTGCCTGTGTCGTTGCCCTGGGCACCAAGGTGGCCGGCGCGTTCGCGAACACCGACACTGCCCGGGACCGGGTCGTGGACGCCGCGATCGCGGCCGGTGAAGCGATCTGGCCGCTGCCGATCCCGGCCGAGATGCTGGACAAGCTGAAGGCGCACTCGAAGGTCGCCGACCTGGCCAACATCACCGGCGAGCCGTGGGGCGGCGCACTCGCGGCGGCCGCCTTCCTCGGCGACTTCGTTGCCGACGGCATCGACTGGGTGCACCTGGACGTGGCCGGGCCGGCCTTCAACGACGGTGGCGCCGCGGGGTACATCCCGGCCGGCGGCACCGGCTATGCGGTTCGTACGCTGGTCGAGCTGGCCGCTTCAGCGAGCTGAGTAGCGCGTCTCCAGCATGGTGCAGCCGGTGGTCGTCCGGTACGGACCATGCGGCATCCCCGGCGGCCGGCAGGCGTAGTCGCCGCGGCGGAACGTCCGCTTGAGGGTGAGATCGGTCAGCTCACCCTCAAGCAGGTACACCTCTTCGACGTACTCGTGCCTGATCGCCTCGGCGCCTGAGGTCGTACCGGGTGCCCAGCGAGCCAGCCGGGTCAACGTGCCGTCGGCGGCGTCCGCGCTGAGCACCTTCTCGGCGATCCCGCCGCCGGCGTCGGCCCAGTCGAGGTCGCCCGCGGCGAAGAACTCGTGTTCGGCTTTCATGGTCAGTCCCAGGCCGGGGCGAGCCGCTCGACGTTGTAGACAATCCTACTGACGACATTCCGCGGATCGGCCAGCTCGACCCGCCAGCCGTCGGCGAACTGGTCGACGCCCGCGATCATCGGGATCGTCCCGCTCAGCAGCACAGTTCCCGGTACGAGCCGGTCGCCGAGCTCCTTGATCCAGTACGACGGCGGCAGCAGCTGCGCCAGCGTGCCGTCCTGAATCAGCGTCTCGGTGTCGCCGTGCCGCACCCACGCCTTCAGCGTGAACTGGTCCAGCTCGTGCTCGATCTCACTGAGCGGCCAGGCGACATCGCCGAGCAGGTCCGGCGCGGACTGCTTGCTCCACGCGACCCCATGTACCTCGAGCGCACGGTCGGTGTGATCGCAGGCGACCGTGAGCAGTACGTCGTCCTCACCGACGACCAGAGCCCATTCCGCCTCACCGGACGTCTTCGCGTGCGGGACCTGGACGACTTCCGGCCGGCTGACGAGCGACGCGGACAGCGGGTACAGCGTCGGGATTCGCGACGGCGCCGGGACCCCGAGCTCGGCCAGCTCGTCCACGTGGTGCTGGACCTGCTGCGTGTCGCGCCCGGCGTACCCCGCGTTCAGTGCGTAGCGGACCGTGATCGTCCGCTCACTGCCATCAGGCAGGGTGAACTGCAGGCTCATGAAATTCCTCCGGCTGTCGGTCTTGCGTGAACACGTCGTATACAACGAGTATGGAGCAACCGCTCTAGGAGGTCCACCCTGATGTCCAGCTCTCCCCCGGAACGCCGCTCGCTGTACAAGGCGTTCGCCGCCAGCCTGTCCGGCACCTCGCTGGAGTGGTACGACTTCGCCGTCTACAGCTCCGCCGCCGCACTGGTCTTCGGCGACCTGTTCTTCCCTGGCAGCGAGCCGTTGACCGGCACCTTGCAGGCGTTCGCGACATACGCCGTCGGGTACGTCGCCCGCCCGCTTGGCGGCATCTTCTTCGGCCGGCTCGGCGACGTGATCGGCCGCAAACGCGTACTGGTCGCGACGCTGTTGCTGATCGGTGTGGCCACGTTCTGCATCGGGCTGCTGCCGACACACGCCCAGGCCGGCGCGTTCGCTCCGGCGATGCTGGTGGTGCTGCGCTTCGCCCAGGGCGTCGGTGTCGGTGGCGAGTGGGGCGGTGCGGTGTTGCTGAGCAGTGAGTTCAGCCAGGAAGGGCAGCGCGGGTTCTGGGCCTCCGCGGCGCAGGTCGGTCCGCCGCTCGGTACGTTGCTGGCGAACGGCGTCCTCGCCGTACTGGCCGGACTGACTTCGGAGCAGGCGTTCCTGAGCTGGGGATGGCGGATCGCGTTCCTGTTGTCAGCTGTCCTGGTGGCGTTCGGGCTGTTGATCCGGAGCAAGCTGGAAGAGACGCCGGTGTTCCTTGAGCTGGAGGCGAAGGGCGATCAGCCGACGGCTCCGGTGTCCGAAGTACTGCGCACCGAGACGCGCCCGTTGATCGCGGCGATCCTGGCTCGGGTCGGTCCGGACGTGCTGTACGCGCTGTTCGCCGTGTTCGTGCTGACGTACGCGACCAAAGAGCTGGGGATGAGCCGCGGGCAGGCTGTTACTTGTGTACTGGTCGGATCGGCGTTGCAGGTTGGCATGATTCCGTGGTCCGGGTGGCTCTCCGACCGGTACGGGCGGCGGCGGATCTATGCGATCGGCGCTGTCGGCGGTGCGATCTGGAGCGTCATCTTCTTCGCCACCGCGTCGTCCTTGGCCACGCTGTTGCCGGGTGTCGTGATCGGCTTGGTGTTCCATTCGCTGATGTACGGACCGCAGGCCGCGTTCGTGTCGGAGCAGTTCACGGCACGACTGCGGTACACCGGGAGCTCACTGGCGTACACGTTTGCCGGCGTGATCGGCGGGGCGCTGGCGCCGCTGGCCTTCACCTACTTCTTGGCGAAGACGGGTACTGGGTATGTGATCGCGGCGTACATCGTGGTGGCTTGTGCGGTGACGCTGGTCGGGTTGGGGCTCGGCAGGGCGGTACGGGACGAGCCGAGCAGTGCGGTGACAAGCCCGGTATGAGCCGCGTGGGTATCGCGGTATGAGCCGCGTGGGTATCGCGGTATGAGCCGCGCGGGTCTGAAGCAGCCGCTGGTGGACTCAGCCCTGCATGAGGAGGGCGCCGGTGGAGTCGAGGTGGCGGAGGATCGCCTTCTCGGCCGCCTCCGGCTTGCCGGCCGCCAGTCCGTCCACGATCGCCTGGTGTTCGTCCAGTACCTCTTGCCGGCGCGTCGCGCTGCGCTGCAGGGCGACGACCCCGAGCAGTACGTGCCGCGCGCGGAGGCTCTCGTACAACCGGCCGAGCACCGAGTTGCCGGCCGCCTCGACCAGCAGCGCGTGGAACTGACTGTCCAGCTCGATGAAGTCCTTGGCGTCCGACTTGTCGACGATCGCCCGCTGCTGCCCGAGCACCTCCGCCATCGCGTCCACCGGCGCGCGGCCGGCCGCCAGCGAGGTGGTCGCCGCCCAGGTCTCGATCACGCCGCGGGCCTGCATCATCTCCGCGATCTCCCGGCCGGGCACCGGCGCGACGAACGCACCTCGATGCGGAACCAGCTGAACCAGGTCCTCGGCCGCGAGCATCAGCAGCGCCTCGCGCACCGGCGTCCGCGAAATCCCCACCTCGGTCGCGACCGCCTGCTCGTTGATGAACGTCCCCGACACGGCCGGATCACTGAGCACCGTGCCGCGAAGGTACTGATAGGCACGGTCGCGGCCGGAGTCCCCACTCAATCGCATACCCAACGTATACAGCCTTGGAGAGCCAGATGACAGTCCTGTGTGTCGCCGCCGGACAGCTCCTGGCCGGACCCGATCCGGCCGCCAACCTGACCACCGCGATCGAGACGATCGTCCAGGCCGCGGCCGCCGGCGCCGAACTGGTCGCCCTCCCCGAAGCCACCATGGCCTGTTTCGGCACCGATCTGCGTGCGATCGCCGAACCACTCGACGGCCCATTCGCCACCGGCCTGCGCAAGGTCGCCGCGGACCTCGGCGTCGTGGTCGTCGCGGGCTTGTTCGAACCGGCGGCCGACGGGCGCGTACACAACACCCTGCTCGCGACCGCCCCGGGCGTGGAGGCGACGTACCGGAAGATCCACTTGTACGACGCCTTCGGGTCCCGCGAGTCCGATGTTGTTGCCCCTGGCAATCAGCTGACCACGTTCCGGTTCGGCGGCGTACAGATCGGATTGGCGACCTGCTACGACCTGCGCTTCGCCGCCCAGTTCACGGACCTCGGCCGGCTCGGCGCGGAGCTGATCGTCGTACCCGCGTCGTGGGGTGCCGGCCCCGCCAAGGAAGACCAGTGGGACCTCCTCACCCGAGCCCGCGCCGCCGACGCCCAAGCTTGGCTACTCGCCTGCGACCAGGCCTACACTCCCCCGCGCGGCACCGACCCACTGGGCATCGGCCGCAGCGCCCTGATCACCCCGACCGGCCACCCAAGAGCCCGCCTCGCCGCAGCCCCCGACCTACTCGTCGCAACCATCGACACCGAAACGGTCACCGACACCAGAGGGCGCGTACCTATCCTCTAGGCCTGGCCGTTCTTCTTCATGCGGGCGTTGTATTCGCGCATGCGGGGTGGGTAGCCGACCACGGCGGCGTCGTACGACGGGATGCCGAGGCGGTTCGCGAAGTCGTGGGCCCATTTGACCGATGGGACGCGGCGGCGGGTCCATTCGCCGTCGATCGCCACCAGCAGCAGGGTGTAGTCGGTGACCGCCGTGCGTGGCTCGACGAAGCCTTCCACGCCTTGGCGAGACTGGGCGAAATCCCGCAGGTGCGCCTGGTCCGGGGTGTCCGCCCGGCGCATCGTTCCGGCCTTCTGCCGGCGACCGAACCACTTCATGACGTAATTGTCCACTATGTGTGCAACTCGCCGCTCGAATCCTGGATAACGGTTCCGGCCGGAACCGGGCAGCGCGCCGGGACCGGCCCGCGCGTGGATCCGCCGGCGATCGGTGAAAGGATGGCCGCGGGCCGGAACCGCGATCCGGGACCGCCTGCCTTGGACCAGACCCACGGAGGAACCTGTGACTGACAGCGGCACTGCAACCGGCACAACGTACGACCTGGTGATTCTCGGTGGCGGCAGTGGTGGCTACGCCGCCGGGCTGCGGGCCGCGACGCTCGGCCTGTCCGTGGCGCTGGTGGAGAAGGACAAGGTCGGCGGGACGTGTCTGCACCGTGGCTGCATCCCGACCAAGGCGCTGCTGCACGCCGCCGAGGTCGCCGACTCGGCCCGCGAGGGTGAACAGTTCGGGGTCCGGACGACGCTCGAAGGCGTCGACATGGGCGGCGTGAACAAGTACAAGGACGGCGTCGTCGACCGGCTCTTCAAGGGTCTGCAGGGGCAGTTGAAGGCGCGCGGCATCACCGTGATCGAGGGCGAGGGGCGACTCACCTCCCCCACCACCGTGCAGGTCGGCGACACCACGTACACCGGCCGCAACGTCGTACTTGCCTCCGGCTCCTACTCGAAGTCGCTGCCTGGCCTGGAGCTCGACGGCCGGCGGGTGATCGCGAGCGAGCACGCGCTGACGCTCGACCGGGTGCCGGAGTCCGCGGTGATCCTCGGCGGCGGCGTGATCGGCGTCGAGTTCGCCTCCGCGTGGACCTCCTTCGGGACCAAGGTGACGATCGTCGAGGCGCTGCCCCGGCTGGTCCCGGCCGAGGACGCCGACTCCAGCAAGACCCTCGAGCGGGCGTTCCGGAAGCGGAAGATCGGCTTCAAGACCGGTACCCGCTTCGAGTCCGTCGAGGTGGTCGACGACGGCGTCCGCGTCACCGTCGCCGGTGGCGAGGTGATCGAGGCCGAGGTACTGCTGGTCGCCGTCGGCCGTGGGCCGAACACCGCGGGCCTCGGGTACGAGGAGGCCGGCGTCGCGCTCGATCGTGGGTTCGTCACCGTCGACGCGACCTTGCAGACCAGCGTGCCCGGCGTGTACGCCGTCGGCGACATCGTGCCGGGACTGCAACTCGCACACCGCGGCTTCCAGCAGGGCATCTTCGTCGCCGAACAGATCGCCGGCCTCGCGCCGACCCCGATCGACGAGACCGGCATCCCGCGGGTGACGTACTCCGAGCCGGAGGTCGCGTCGGTCGGGCTGACCGAGGAGCAGGCGCGGGAGAAGTACGGCGAGGTCGAGGTGCTCAACTACAACCTCGGCGGCAACGGCAAGAGCCAGATCCTGAAGACCGCCGGTTTCGTCAAGCTCGTCCGCGCCAAGGACGGCGCCGTGGCCGGCCTGCACATGGTCGGCTCCCGGGTCGGCGAACTGATCGGCGAAGCGCAGCTGATCTACAACTGGGAGGCGTACCCGGCCGATGTCGCGCCGCTCGTCCACGCCCACCCGACCCAGAACGAAGCGCTCGGCGAGGCTCACCTGGCGCTGGCCGGGAAGCCTTTGCACTTCCATGACTGAGCCTGCTGGACCATCCGAGTAGGTTTGAGCTGCCGAGAGCGCGAGGAGACGTCCGTGACCCGGATCTCGTCCGCTCCGGCGGCACCGTAGGCTGACACTCGACCGATCAGACGAAGGAGCAACGACCGTCATGCCGACCTCTGTATCCCTGCCGGCCCTCGGGGAGAGCGTCACCGAAGGAACCGTCACCCGCTGGCTCAAGCAGGTCGGTGACACGGTTGCCGTCGACGAGCCCCTGCTGGAGGTCTCGACCGACAAGGTCGACACCGAGATCCCCTCGCCGGTGGCCGGCACCCTGCTGGAGATCAAGGCCGCCGAGGACGAAACCGTCGAGGTCGGCGCCGAACTGGCCGTCATCGGCGACGCCGGCGAATCCACCTCCACCCCTGCCGCCGACGCCCCAGCCCAGGACGCTCCCGCCGCCGAAGCCCCGGCCCAGGACGCCCCAGCCGCAGAGGCCCCGGCCGCCGCGCAGGCACCGGCCGCCGCATCGGCTCCGGCGAACTCCGCCCCCGCGGCCGCACCGGCTCCGGCCGACGCTCCCGCCCAGGACGCTCCCGCCGCGCAGGCCCCGGCTGCTGAAGCTCCTTCCGCTCCGGCCGCGGCCGAGGCTGCCCCAGCCGGTGGTTCAGGCACGTCGGTCACGCTCCCCGCTCTGGGTGAGAGCGTCACCGAGGGAACCGTCACCCGCTGGCTCAAGCAGGTCGGCGACGACGTAGCCGTGGACGAGCCCCTCCTCGAGGTGTCCACCGACAAGGTCGACACCGAGATCCCGAGCCCGGTCGCCGGCAAGCTCCTGGAGATCAAGGTCGCCGAAGACGAAACCGTCGAGGTCGGCGCGGAGCTCGCGGTCGTAGGCTCCGGCACCCCGGCCGCCTCCGCACCCGCCGCCTCCACCCCGGCCCCGTCCGAGGCTCCCGCCGAGGCGCCCGCCGCTCCGGCCCAAGCTCCCGCTCCGGCCCAAGCTCCCGCTCCGGCCCAGGCGGCCGCACCTGCACAGGCTTCTGCTCCGGCACAAGCTCCTGCCCCGGCACCGGCTGCTGCTCCTGCCGCAGCGCCCGCCCCGGCCGCAGCCCCCGCCCCGCAGGCCGCACCCGCTCCGGCCCAGGCTGCTGCTGCTCCGGCTGCTGCGGCCGCGCAGAACGGTGCTGCCTCCGACGGCCCGAACTACGTCACCCCGCTGGTCCGCAAGCTCGCGGCCGAGCACCAGGTCGACCTCGGCTCCGTCCAGGGCACCGGCGTCGGTGGGCGGATCCGCAAGCAGGACGTGATCGCCGCCGCTGAGGCCAAGAAGGCCGCCGCGGCCGCCCCCGCCGCCGCTCCGGCATCGGCACCGGCCGCCGCCGCGAAGGCACCGGTGATCAGCCCGCTGCGCGGCACCACCGAGAAGATGAGCCGCATCCGCAAGGCGATCGCCGCTCACATGGTCAACTCGCTGAAGGTCTCGGCCCAGCTGACCACCGTGGTCGAGGTCGACGTCACCGAGATCGCCAAGCTGCGGAACAAGAAGAAGGCCGAGTTCGAGGCCCGCGAGGGCGTCAAGCTGTCCTTCCTGCCGTTCTTCGCCCTCGCCGCGGTCGACGCGCTGAAGCAGTACCCGAAGCTGAACGCGTCGATCGACGAGGAGAAGGGCGAGATCACGTACCACGCCGCCGAGCACCTCGGCATCGCGGTGGACGTGGAGCGCGGCCTGATGGTTCCGGTCGTCCACAACGCCGGCGACCTGAACATCGCCGGCCTGGCGAAGAAGATCGCCGACCTCGCCGACCGTACCCGGAACAACAAGGTGCTGCCGGACGAGATGGCGGGCGGTACGTTCACCATCACCAACACCGGTAGCCGCGGCGCGCTGTTCGACACCCCGATCCTGAACCAGCCGCAGGTCGGCATGCTCGGGACCGGTGCCGTGGTGAAGCGCCCGGTCGTCATCACCCACCCGGAACTCGGCGAGACGATCGCCATCCGGCAGATGGTGTACCTCGCGCTGACCTACGACCACCGCCTGGTCGACGGCGCCGACGCGGCCCGCTACCTGACGGCCGTCAAGCAGCGGCTCGAAGAGGCTCAGTTCGACGTCTGAGCCGACGGACACCGGCGCCGGTGCTTGTCTCCCCGCGGAGATGGGCACCGGCGCTTTCGTCTTCACCGGTAGCACAGCAAGCGGCTGCATTGGTACGACAGCAAGCAACCCGAGAAGGAGCTGAGCGGGATGAAGTACGTGCTGGCCGGGGCTTCCGGTTTCCTGGGCAAGGCGCTCGCCCGCGATTTGGTTGCCGATGGCCATCAGATCGTGCGGCTGGTCCGGCGTACGCCGGCCGCGCCGGACGAGGTGCGATGGAATCCGGCCGCGGGTGAGCTCGACGCGGCGGCGCTCGACGACCCCGACGTACTGGTCAATCTGGCCGGGGCGAACATCGGCCGGCCGTGGACCCCGACGTACCGGAACGCGATCCGGGAGAGCCGGGTGAGCACGACCGCCACCCTGGCCGCGGTCGCGTCGCGGCTGGAGCGGCCGCCGGTACTCATCACGCAAAGCGGCATCGGCGGGTACGGGACCGACCTCGGCGATCAGATCCTGACCGAGGACTCGCAGTTGGGCGAAGGGTTTCTGTCCGACGTCGTCCGGCTGTGGGAAGGCGCGCTCGACCCCGCCAAGGCGGCCGGCAGCCGGGTCGCCGCGCTGCGCACCGGGGTCGTACTCGATCGCAATGCTCCGGCGTTTCAACTTCTCTCACTTCCTTTCCGGGTTGGCCTGGGTGGACGGCTGGGGTCGGGCAAGCAGTACTTCCCGGTCGTCGCGTTGACCGACTGGCTGCGCGCCGTACGTTTCGTTGCCGAGCACGATGCGGTCAGCGGTCCGGTGAACATCGCGCTGCCAGCGCCTGCCACGAACGAGGAGTTCACCGCGGCGTTGGCGACGGCGCTGCATCGGCCCGCGTTCGTACCTGTGCCTGGGGTGCTGATGAAGGTTGTGCTGGGCGAGTTCGTGTGGGAACTGATCGGCAGCAAGCGCGCGCTCCCGACGCGACTGCAGTCGAACGGGTTCACGTTCCACTACCCCACCGTCGCCACTGCCCTCTCGGCCGCACTCAACTAGCAAGCGGTGGCCGACCCAGGTGCCGTGGCCAAGGCCTGTCACGGCGCCCGCTCAAGCGTCGGTGATCGCGGCGATGCGCCATGGCTGTCCAGGTCTGCTGATGGTCAGGGTGATCAGTCTGGTGGTCGGGGCGCCTGGGGGAAGCCGAGTGATCGTGCCGGCACGGTCAACCGCCTGACCGCCAGTGAGGTGATCGGTCGTCTTCAGGGCGATCGAGGTTGGCGTACGGCGCGTGATGACCGCCTTGTCGATCTGGATGCGCAAACCTTGCACCCTGAGTTGCTGATCCCGGTAACTGGACAGCAACGCCCGATCGGCCTGCCAAGGTGAGCTACCCGGGACGTACACACCGTCGAGGACCTTGAGATCAAGCGCCCAGAACGCCCGCGCCCGCCGTGCGTCAAGCGATTGCAGCTTCTGCGTCCAGGCGATCTCATCCGCAGTCATCGCCCGAGGCACACCTGACGAAGACGGCTGTCCAGGCAAAGGCGTCTGCGAAGACAACGGCCGACGAGACGACGGCCCCGCAGACGGCGGTTGCGCAGACGGCGGCCGCGCACCCGCCGTCGTCTGCTGCCCCTGCGACCGTTCGCCCGCCATCGGCTGTTGGTTCGGCGACTGCTGCTGGTTGGGCGGTGGTTGTTGGGTCTGGTGTGGTTGGGGTTGGGCGGTGGCTGAGCTGTTGAGGGTCTTGACGGTCGCTGCGCCGATTGCAAGGACGACTACTGCGCCAAGAGCAGCCGCGGAGAGGACGCCGTATGGCGCTCCCCGAAAGCGGCGGAAGGTGCCTCGCGGTTCACGCGGAAGACCGTCGCCTCCGTCGTACGATGCCTGCAGAACGCGGCCGAGCGCGCCCCGCGGTGCACGCGGCTGGCGGCGAAGGGCGTCGTACGGTGCGTGTGGGAGGCCGCGGGAGGTGCCGCGCGGTGCACGAGTGAGGCGACCCAGGACATCATGCGGTGCGTGTGGGAGGCCGCGGGAGGTGCCACGCGGTGCATCCGGGACGCGGCCGACGGTGCCGCGCGGTGCACGAGTGAGGCGACCGAGGACATCATGCGGTGCACGTGCGAGGCGGCGGAGGGCGTCGTGCGGGGCGCCTGGGAGGCGGCGGAGGGTGCGGCGGCGGCGGAAGCTCCTGGCTCGGCGGGAGCGGGATCGGCGGGGTTTGGCGCGGCGCTGCGGGCGGGGGCGTTTCGTGCGCGCAGTTGGAATGGACGCGGATTGCTGAGATTGACGGAATGCGGCGCGCGTCGGTCGTACTGGTGGGCTGGGTGGAGGTGCCGCGAGTGGTGCGCGCGCGAGGGTGCTCGGGTCGTCGTCCGGCGAGGAAGTATCCGGCGATGCCTTGAAGGGAACAGTCGGCGGACTGGCGACGTACGCATCGGACGAACTCGCTCCACCAAGGAGATCGCGAAGACCAGGGCTGACATTGCCGTCGATGGGCGATGGATGAGTACCCCAACCAGCCGCGGATGAGTCGGCCCATGCTGGGACCTCCGGCGAATCAGCACCACAGTCAGCGGCAGGCGGCTCAGCACGTACGTCGACGTCCCCCCAGCCCACACAATCCGCGGACGTCGACGAGTTCACATCACGTCCAGGCATAGATGGCTCGGCACCACGTACAGGCGCTGGTCGGTCCGTACCACGTACAGGCGCGGGTGGGTTCGCACCACGTACGGGCGTGGATGGGTTCGCAGGAGCCACAGGTGTGGGTGGGTTGGCGGCGGGTGTGGGCGTAGGTGGTTCAGCTGTATCTGCAGCTGGAGGTGCAGCGTCGGGGAGGCTGGAGGTTTTGTTGGTGGTTCCAACGACCGCGGATGAGGCCGCATGGTGGGCGGCGGAGGGTGTGGCTGTGGGGTGGGCAGTTGTGGGCGGGTTGGGAACGGGGAGGGCTAGGTCTATGGGGATCGCGGGGGTTGGCCGGTGGAGGGGTGGAGTTGCGCTGGTTGCGGAGGTGGTTGGTGGGGAGTCGGCTGTTTGGGAGGCGGTCGGTTGGGAGGTGGGGTTGGGGTTGGCGGCTAGGGCGTGGGTGAGGGTGGTTAGGGCTGCTAGGTCGGCTTGTGGGGTGCTGGGGTGGAGGGTGGCGTCGGTGAGGACTGGGCGGCCGGAGGCGTCGAAGAGGATGTTTTGTTGGGTGATTGAGCCGTGGGTCAGGCCGATGGTGTGGAGGTGGGTTATGGCGCTGGTGATCGGGGTTAGGAGGGTGACCAGTTCGCCTGGGGCTAGTGCTGGGCGGCGTTGGAGGAGGGATTTCAGGCTGCCGGCTACCAGGAATTGCGTGATGAGGAGGAACTCGGTGTCGGATTCGTGGAAGGCGGTCAGGCGGGCCAGGTGAGGGTGGTGGATGCGGGTCAGACGGGACAGGGTTTGGCGGAACTGGGCTGGGTTGGGGACGGCGGTGATTGGGATGCGCTTGAGGGCAGCATTGCGGCCGGAGGCGCGGTCGCGGACCTGCCAGACGGTGCCGAGCGGTCCGGATCCGAGCAACCGGCGCGGGCTGTAGCCGGCGAGGTCTGCGGGGTCCATGCCCAAGAGGATGCACCGATCACGACAACAGCCGCGGAAGTTATCCACAGCCCACCTCGCTCAGCCGATTCCACGGTTGGGTGGTTGGGCTGGGGCGGTGGGGTGAGGTGGGGGCGCCTACACTCGAATGTGTGAGTGCTATCGAGTATGTGGAAGCTGGATTCGGGGCTGGGGCGGTTGAGTATGAGGCTGCCTGGGCTGAGCAGCGGCGGCTGCACGCGGGGGTTGTGGCGGGGGCCGCGACGGATACGGTGATCCTGCTCGAGCATCCGCCGGTGTACACGGCGGGTAAGCGGACTGAGCCGCAGGATCGGCCGATGGACGGTACGCCGGTGGTGGAGGTTGATCGGGGCGGGAAGATCACCTGGCACGGGCCGGGGCAGCTCGTCGGGTACCCGATCGTGAAGCTGGCCTCACATGTGTACGTCGTGGACTACGTGCGGCGGTTGGAAGAGGCGTTGATCGGCGTCTGCACCGAGCTGGGCGTGAAGACCGGGCGGGTCAAGGGGCGCAGCGGGGTTTGGGTGGCGGCTGATGATCGCGGGCGGGAGCGGAAGATCGCCGCGATCGGGATTCGGGTCGCGCAGGGTGTGACGATGCACGGGTTCTCGCTGAACTGCAACAACGACCTGACCTGGTACGACCGGATCGTGCCGTGTGGGATCTCCGATGCGGATGTGACCACGCTGTCGCAGGAGCTGGGGCGCGAGGTCAGCGTCACGGAGGTGCTGGAACCGGTGCGGCGGCACCTGGATGAGCTGCTGGCCTGGGATGAGTACGAGCGCAGTCCGGACATCAGTCACCACGAGGAGCCGCCGACCACCATCACCTACGGACTGACCGTTTGATCTTGGGCGGGTAGACCGACCGTTGAGCGCCAGGTGCGGTGGCGGTTGTGGAGGGCCTCGGCCACATCGCGGTGTGTGGTGATGAGGTTGGTTTGCTCGGCTATGTCGTCGGCGAGGTTGGACAGGAACCAGCCCTCGCCCATCGGGGCGTGTTCGTAGGACTTGAGGTGCTGCGTGTTGGCGTCGTCGCCTACCCAGCTGAGCTTCCAGTCGCCCGCGCGGACCGCCCACTGGAAGCCGCAGTCCCAGTGCAGCGCTTCGTGCGCCGAATCCGACGTACCGGAGAGGGTCGGGAGGATGTTCACCCCGTCCGAGTTCTCGACCGTCGCGCCCGCGGCCGCGGCGAGCGTGGGAACGAGGTCCAGCGTGCTGACCAGGGCATCCGTAGTGCGGCCGGCCGGTAGTTGCCCTGGCCAACGCCAGAGCATCGGGATGCGGATACCGCCGTCCCAGAGTGTGTACTTGGTGCCGCGCAGCGGAGCGTTGTCTCCGAAGTTGCAGGTGGAGCCACCGTTGTCGGTGATGTACACGACCAGGGTGTCCTCCCCTGCCACGTCGAGCAGACGGCCGATCTCGGCGTCCATCAGCTCCAGCTGGGCCAGGTAATACTCGCGGCCGTGCGGCAGGTTCGGCACGATCACGTCGTCGTACCACTCCATGAACGGCTTGTCGGTGTCCGGCTTCCAATCGCGGAACGCGGGCAGTCCGCGGGCCTCCAGCTCGGAGTCGGGCAGTTGCCAGCAGAAGTTGTGTACGGCATTGAACGCGACCATGCAGAAGTACGGCCGCTCATCCGGCGTACGCATGAACTCCGCCGCGCGCTGGCCGAACTCGGCGGTCAGGAAACCCTCATGCTCAACCGGTTCGTCCCCGGAGAGCAGCGGCTGTACTGCCATGTGGTGCGCGGCCGGCTGCCCGTACGAGGCGACGGCGTCCTCTGAATGGTGGAGGTAGTTCAACCGGCCGAACGACTGCCCAGCCAGGCCGTACAGCGTCTCCTCGAAGCCATGGTGCGGCGGGCAGGCCCTGTCCCCCACGTCTTCCTTGCCGTAGTGCACCTTGCCGAAATACCCAGTGCGGTACCCCTGGCTGCCCAGCACCTCGGCAAGCGACGGTACGTCGTCCGGTGGGAATGCCGACGAGTCGAACCATTGACCGCCCCACCGCTGCTGGTACTGCCCGGAGATGATCGCGGAGCGGGACGGACTGCAGATCGGTGCGGTCACGTACGCGTCGGTGCAGGTCACCCCCTCTCCCGCCAGCCGGTCCAGGTTCGGAGTGCGTACGTCGGGGTGGATTCCGAGCCCACCACGGTCGGCGTACCCGTGGTCGTCGGAAACGATCAGCAGAATGTTCGGAGGACGGTCCATCAGCACAGCCTAGGCAAACGGTTGCCTATCCGTCTCGCTATCGGTTGGTGCCGAAGTGTCTGCAGGGTGTGACGGCAGTTCGTCGCTACCTTGGGGGTGTGTCCAAATTTCTTGGGTTCTTGCTCGGCGTAGCCGTTGCTCTGGCCGGTCCGGCCGTGTTCGGAGTCCTCGCGGCGCCGGGTGGTATCGAGCTGAACGCGAAGGAGATGGCGCTTGCCTACGGCATCGGCGCGCTGATCTTCTGGGCCGTCGTGTCGTACTTCTCCGGCGCCGGCGCGCTCGGGGCGTTCGTCGCGTTCGGGACGCTGGTCTACTGCTGGCTCTGGATCCCGAACCGGACCACGAACTTCCTGAACGACGTCCCCGGGGTGACGTCCGGGATGATCGACGGGTCCAAGCAGTACACGCTGAACGGTGTGGTGCCGCTGCTCGGGGTGATCTCGCTGGTGTACGCGATCCAGCTGATCGTCCGTGGAGTACAGCGCCGGCGCCGTGAGCGGGTCGACGCCGAGCGGCTGCAGCGCGAGCAGGAGGCGGTGCAGGCGCAGCAGGAGGCGGATGTCGCGGCCGTGTACCCGGTTGCCGGAGGCACCTACCAGGCACCGCCGCCGCCGTACGAGAGCCACACGTCGTACGACGACCTGTTCGACGAGCCGGAGCCCGAACCGGAGCCGGTCAAGCCGCGGAACCAGGCGGATGAGCAGACGGCGCTGTTCCCGGTTGGAGGTGCGGACCAGACCGCGCAGTTCCCGGAACCCGGTGCCGAGAGCAACAAGCCGTCCGACGAGACAGTCATCGCGCAGACACCAGTTGCCGAGCCGGAAGAGCAGAAGCAAGAGCCAGAGCAGCAGCCGGAGCCGGTGCAGCAGCAGCCGAAGGCCGGTGCGGATCAGGTGGATGAGCCCGCAGCAGCACCGCCGGAGGCCGGTGCGGGTCCAGTGGGTGAACCCGCAGCTCCAGCACCGGTGCAGGAGAAGCCGGTGGAGAAGGAATCGGTGGGTGGGGTGAAGGGTGAGCAGCCCGCACCTGCAGAGAAGAGTGAGCAGCAGGCGCCTGGGGAGAAGAGTGAGCGGGTGGGGCCGCCGGAGAAGGTGGGGGCTCAGTACCGGGAGCGGATGGAGGACCCCGAGGACACCGGGGAGTTCCACCTGGCCTTCGAGAACCCCGTAGTCCGCCCCGCCTGACCAACCCAAGCACGAACCCCAAGCACGAACACAAGCACGACAGGACCCCGGCTGCACCAACCAGCCGGGGTTCTTCTATGTCACGCGACGTGCATCCGCTGCTGGTGCTGGTCTCGACGGGCCTGTTCGGTGATCGCCTCGTCGTACGCCACGGTAGCCATCTGCAACACGTCAGGCGCCATCTGAGCCCGCGGCGAATCAGTACTCCACGCCAGCACCAGCTTCCGGTGGATCGGATCACCGGCAAGCGTACGAGTGGTCACATCAGTAGAGAGCATCCGATAGGACGTAGGCGAGATCAGCGCAACCCCCTGCCCACTGGTAACGAACCCCATCAGCACCGACGTATCCACCGAGTGATGCTCCACCTTCGGCTGGAACCCCGCCGACTCGCACGCCGCCCGGAAGAGCACATGGAACCCGCTGTCATCCGGCGGCTCCCCAATCCACTCCTCGTCGCACAGCGAGGCCAGCTCCACCTCACCGCGCGTACGGGACGCAACCGCCACCGGATGATCCGCCGACAACGCGACGTACGCCGGCTCGGACTCGACAACCGTGGTCGACTCCACTCCAGCCGGCAACCGCAGCTCGAACCCAGGGAACTCCCGCAACAGCGCGAAGTCCAACCGCCCACTCTCCAACTGCTGTAGCAGCACGCTGGACGACCACTCGACCTCGATGCTGACCTGCTCGATCTCACCGTGGTTACGCAGCCGGGAGGCGATCCCGGACATCGGCGCGGTCGGGAACCCACCGAGCCGGACAGCGGATGACTCAACAGCGGTCATCGCGGACACGGTCGCCGCAAGGTGATCCACGTCGACCAGGATGGCCCGCGCGCGGTCCACCGCGTACCGGCCGAGTGGGGTCGGTGTGACGCCGGTGCGGGAGCGCTCGAACAGCTCCCCGCCGAACGCGGCCTCGATCCGTTTCAGCTGCGCGGTCAGGCTCGGCTGGCTGACCTTGAGCCAGCGGGCGGCCCGGCCGACGGACCCCGCTTCTGCTACCAGGACAACCACCCTCAGGTGGCGCAGCTCAACGTTCATGCGTTGAGACCGTACGCGAGGTGCACGCACAGCACACAGGTACCCAACATTGCGGTTTCGTCACAGCCGGGCCTGCCCCTGTAACGCCAGGCCCGGATGTGACGATGTGCTACGACGCCTTGAGCGCGATCGCCTCACGGTAGCCGAGCCGGCGGCCGGTCTGCAGCAGGGTCCGCTCGTACAGCCGGGCGCCGAGCCGGATGATCAGTACGGTCGCCACGAGCAGGAACAGGATCGCCAGCAGCGGCTGCCAGACCGGTACGTCCTCGGTCAGCATCCGCCCCGGCATCGACATCGACGACGCGATCGGTACGAAGGACGCGATCTTGGTCGCCGACGCCCCGGCGAAGACCGAGAAGAAGAACGGGATCATCAGGATCATCTGCCCGGGCAGCGTGGTGGAGCCGAGGTCCTCCTGCCGGGTGGCCAGCGAACCGGCGACCGCCCACAGCCCGGCCAGCGCGACGAACCCGAGCACGAAGAAGATCACGAACCATCCGGCCACCGGCGCGACCACCTCGAGTACGCCGGCCTGATTCGTGATCAGCAGCCCGATCAGCGCCGTGGCCGCGATCACCACGATCTGGCCCATCGCCAGCACGGCGTTGCCGAGCACCTTGCCCCACAGCAGCGCCCGGATCGGCACCGACGCGGCGAGGATCTCGACGACCCGGCTCTCCTTCTCCTGGACGACGCTCTGCGCGATCATCATCCCGAAGCCGAGCGCGGTCATGTAGAAGACCAGCGCCAGCCCGATCTTGACGAAGTGCGACACCAGATCCGGCAACGGTCCCGGCTTCAGCAACCGCAGCTCGACCTTCGTCCCGGCGTGCAGTTCGGCCGGGGTGAGCCCGGCCTTGGCCGCGTTCGCCTGTGTACCGACGGTCGCCGACGCCTCGCGCAGCCCACTCTCGATCCCGGAGTCGACCTTGTCCTTGCCGAGCACGATGTACCCGTCGGTCCCGGGCAGCAGCGCCGCCTTCACGTCGCCGTCGGTGACCAGCTTCTCCGCGGCCGGGCGATCAGCGGCGCGGACGGTCTCGTACCCCTTGCCGCCCTTCGTGGTGGACGCCTGCTGGACCACCCGCGTCGCCGCGTCGTCGATGACGGCGATCTTGTCCGGCCCGCTCTTGCCGACGATCAGCGCCGGCAGGATGGTCGCGACCGCCCCGATCAGCAGCATCACCAGCGTCGAGCCGATGAAGGTCTTGTCCCGCAGCTTGGTGGTGATCTCCCGCTCGGCGATCAGCAGCCAGGGGCGGTCGAGGGTCTTGCCGTTCATCGGGTCGCCTCCCGGAAGACGTCGCTGAGCGCCACCCGCTCCGGCCCGAACGAGCGGACCGGGCCACGGCTGATCGCCTGTCGAAGGATCTCTTGCTCGCCGACGCCGTCCTCGACGTCGAACAGTGCGGTACCGCCGGCCACGTCGCGTACGCGAATGCCGCGGATGTCCCGCAGCCAGCCGGCGTCACCGTCGACCTCCAGCCGGTACGTCTTGGTGGGACCGGCCGCGAGCTCGGCCACCGCGCCGGCGGCGACCACCTTCCCGCGGGACAGCACGACCAGGTCGTCACACAACCGCTCGACCAGATCGAGCTGATGACTGGAGAACAGCACCGGTACTTCCGGCGTGACCTCCTCGCGGAGCAGGTCCACCATCGCGTCGACGGCGAGCGGGTCGAGCCCACTGAACGGCTCGTCGAGGACCAGCGCGATCGGCTCGTGGACCAGCGCGGCCGCGATCTGTACGCGTTGCTGATTGCCCAGTGACAGCGTCTCGAGCATGTCGGTGGCGCGCTCGCCGAGCCCGAGCCGCTCGAGGATCTTGTCGGTCCGTTCGGCGGCCCGGTCCGGGTCCAGCCCGTGCAGGCGGCCGAAGAAGATCAGCTGGTCGCGGATCTTCATCTTCGGGTACAGCCCGCGCTCCTCCGGCATGTACCCGAAGTCCTGGCGTACGTCCTGCGTCAGCGGCGCACCTTTCCAGACCACCGAGCCCGCGGAGGCGCCCAGTACGCCGAGGATGATCCGCATCGTCGTCGTCTTCCCGGCACCGTTCGCGCCGACGAATCCGGTCATCCGTCCCGGTACGACGTCGAAGGTCACGTCGTCCAGCGCCAGATGATCACCGAACCGCCGGGTGAGGCCATCCACCCTCAGCATGTGTCACCGTTCCCATCAGCATCAGCCCCCGGCCGGACGTCGCTCGCCCGACGCTGCCAAACTAGTGAGAACCGGCCTGCGCGCACGTCGCCCGCGCGGCTGATCGCGTACGTCATCCGCAGGGCGGATCTACTCAGCTGGAGGCGTCATCCCCCGGAGTGACCAGGCCGCACTCGTAGGCGAAGACGACCGCCTGGACGCGGTCCCGGAGGCCCAGCTTGAGCAGCACCCGGGAGACGTGGGTCTTCACCGTCGCCTCGCCGACGAACAGCTGGGTGGCGATCTCGGTGTTCGTCAGGCCGCGCGCGATCAGGCTCAGCACCTCGCGCTCCCGGTCGGTCAGCTCGGCCAGCAGATCCGGCCGGTACACCCGCTCGCCGCCGCCCGCGAACCGCTTGATCACCCGCCGGGTCACCTCCGGCGCCAGCAGCGCGTGCCCGGAGTGCACGATCTGGATCGCCTCGACCAGGTCCTCGGGCGCGGTGTTCTTGAGCAGGAAGCCACTCGCGCCGGCGCCGAGCGACTCGAACAGGTAGTCGTCGCGGTCGAACGTGGTCAGGATGACGACCTTCGCGGCGTCCTCCGCGACGATCCGCTGAGTGGCGGTGATGCCGTCCATACCGGGCATCTGCACGTCCATCAGCACCACGTCCGGCCGCAGCGTGAGCGCCAGCTCGATCGCCTTCTCCCCGTCGGACGCCTCCCCGACCACCTGGATGTCCGGCTCGACCGACAGGATCATCCGGAACCCGGCCCGGACCAGGTCCTGGTCGTCGACCAGCAGCACCCGCATCGGTTCGTCGGTCACGCTTCTCCCCCGGTCAGTGGATGGTTCTGCGGGTCCAGCGGAATCCGGACCCGGACCCGGAATCCTCCCACGGGCCGTGGTCCGATCTCGCTCTCGCCGCCGAGCAGGCCGACCCGCTCCCGGATGCCGACGTGGCCGAGCCGGCTGCCGACCGGCGCGTGTTTCGGGCGGCCGTCGTCGAGTACCTCGAGCTCGACCGAGTCCCCGAGGTAACGCAGCGTGAGGTGCGCGCTCCGCGCCGTCGAGTGCTTGCGTACGTTGGACAGCGCCTCCTGGGCGATCCGGTACACCGACACCGACACGGTCTTCGGCAGCTCCTCGACCGCTCCGATCTGGTGGAAACCGACCTCCAGGCCGAGCCCGTTCGCCTCCGCGATCAGCGCCGGCAACCGGTCCGCGCCCGCCTGCGGCGCCTTCTCGTCCGGCGTACTGACATCCAGGTCGGGATCGGCCGCCCGGAGCATGCCGAGCAGCTGGCGCATCTCGTTGACCGCGCTCCGGCTGGACTCCTCGATCACGTTCAGCGCGTTCTTCGCGGCCTCCGGATCGATGTCCATCACCCGCCGCGCGCCACCGGCCTGGACGCCGATGCTGCTGATGTGGTGCGCGACCACGTCGTGCAGTTCGCGGGAGATCCGCAGCCGCTCGTCGATCACCGCGCGCCGGGCGTTCGCCTCCTGCTGCGCGGCCAGTTCGGTCGCCTGCGCCTCCAGCTCGTACTGCTGCCGCGCGATCCCCCAGGAAGTACGGCCCCAGAAGTACGCCCCGAAGAAGTACAGCGCGTTCAGCGCGACGGCCATCACCACGTTGGACACGTATGGCGAGAACAGCGCGTGGTTCGGGCCCTCGATCGAGTTGTTCCGGAGCGCCTTGACGAAGTTCAGGGCCAGCCAGCCGAACATCGCGATGAACACCAGTGCCACCGCGGCCTTCATCAGCCGCCGGTCGCGCGCCCACGCGACGGCGGCGTAGATCGCCATGAACATCGCCGCCTGGGTGGCCAGGTTGCCGGCGAACGCCCACACCGTCCGCTCGCCGATCACGATGAACAGCACGGCCACCCCGAGCACGACCGGGATCGGCCAGCGGCGCCGGAAGCAGAGCAGCAGCGCGATCAGGACGCCCAGCACGTACGGCTCGACGCCGCCGATGCCGAGGTCCACGCGCGTCGGCGAGGCCCCGCGGGCGAGTTCGGTGCCGAACACGCTGGCCAGCGCCATCCCGACGCCGAGCAGGATGTCGTACCGCTGCTCGCGTGCGGTCGGCGCGGGCCGGGACCATGGTGCCTGGGACATGACTCATCAGCCTACGGGTGAAACGCCACTGAACGGCTACGCGTACCCTGGAGGGCGTGACCATCGCCCCAGAAGGACGGAAACTGCTCAGGCTCGAGGTGCGCAACGCGGAGACCCCGATCGAGCGCAAACCCGAGTGGATCAAGACCCGCGCCAGGATGGGCCCGGAGTACCAGGCGCTGCAGAAACTGGTGAAGTCCGAAGGACTGCACACGGTGTGCCAGGAAGCCGGCTGCCCGAACATCTTCGAGTGCTGGGAGGACCGCGAGGCGACCTTCCTGATCGGCGGCGACCAGTGCACCCGGCGTTGCGACTTCTGCAACATCGACACCGGCAAGCCCGAGGCGCTGGACCGGGACGAACCGCGCCGGGTGGCCGAATCGGTCCGGACCATGGGCCTGCGGTACGCGACCGTGACCGGTGTCGCCCGTGACGACCTGGACGACGGCGGCGCCTGGCTGTACGCGGAGACGATCCGCCAGATCCACGAGCTGAACCCGGGCACCGGCGTGGAGATGCTGGCGCCGGACTTCAACGCGATCCCCGAGCAGCTGGCCGAGGTGTTCTCCTCCCGGCCGGAGGTGTTCGCGCACAACGTCGAGACGGTGCCGCGGATCTTCCGCCGGATCCGTCCCGGTTTCCGGTACGAGCGGTCACTCGACGTGATCACCCAGGCCCGCGACTACGGCCTGGTGACCAAGTCGAACCTGATCCTCGGCATGGGCGAGACCCGCGACGAGGTCAGCCAGGCGCTGAAGGACCTGCACAGCGCCGGCTGCGAGATCATCACCATCACCCAGTACCTGCGCCCGTCCGTACGGCACCACCCGGTCGAGCGCTGGGTGAAGCCGGAGGAGTTCGTCGAGCTGGACGAGGAAGCACAGTCCATTGGTTACGCCGGAGTGATGTCCGGTCCGCTGGTACGGTCCTCGTACCGCGCCGGCCGGTTGTACCGCCAGGCCGTTGAGTCACGTATGAACGCCGCCGAGTAACGCGGCACAACCAGACAGGGTAGAGATGGCCAAGAACGACGCGCCCGAGGAGAAGACCAGCCGGCTGAAGCAGATCCGGCAGGCGTACCAGATGACCAAGAAGTCCGACCCCAGGGTCGGGCTGGTGCTCGCCGGGATCTTCCTCGGCATCACCGCGGTGTTCGTCGCCGTGGCGCTGCTGGTCGGACCGCTGCTGGTCTGGCTGCCGCTCGGGGTGGCGGTGGCATTTCTGGTCACCACGATCATCTTCGGCCGCAAGGTCGAGAAGGCGGCCTACAGCCAGATCGAGGGTCAGGCCGGCGCCGCCGCGTCCGCGCTGCAGACCCTGCGCCGCGGCTGGAACGTGACGCCCGCGGTGGCAGTGACGAAGAACTCCGACATCGTCCACCGGGTGGTCGGCAAGCCCGGCATCGTGCTGGTCGGCGAGGGCCAGGCCAGCCGGGTGAAGAACCTGCTGCAGGCCGAGACGAAGAAGCACAGCCGGGTCGCCGGTGGCGCGCCGGTGACGCAGATCATCGCCGGGCAGGGCGAGGGCGAGATCGACATCCGCAAGCTGACCAAGCACGTGATGAAGCTCCCGGCCGTGCTGCAACCGTCCGAGATCACCGACCTGCTGCAGCGGTTGAAGGCCCTGGACGCGGTCCGTCCGCAGGTGCCGATGCCGAAGGGCCCGGTGCCGAGCAGCCTGAAGGGCGCCCGGCAGGCGATGCGCGGCCGGTGACCAAACGGTAACCAAGCGGCATGCTCGGCAGTTGATCTGTTCAGACATGCGCCGTGGGGAGGCTGGTTGCCCATAGGGTGCGACCAGGACGGATTACAGGGGACGAGCAGAGATGACGGATCTGATGCCGCCGATGCAGCATCCCGTACACGAACCGGAAACCGAGACGTGGCCGACGCTGGCCCGGCCACGCTCGAATCCGGTCCGCCGGTACGGTGCGGCGACGGCGATCCGTCTGGTCGCCAAGGACCTGCCGGCCACCATCCACTTGGACAGCAACCGCTCGTACGGGCTCGGTGGCCCGGCCATGCGGGTGCACCGGACGGCGGCGTTCCTGGACCGGCTCGGCCAGGACGCCGGGTCCGGATTCGGCGAGGCGTACCTGGCCGGCGACTGGGATCCGGAGCCGGGCACCGACTTGGCCGATCTGCTCGTACCCTTCGCGGAGCGGTTCTCGAACGAGGAGACCCGGCACCTGCTGCCCAAGTGGGCCCAGTCGCTGCGCTGGCTGGTGACGCGGACGCAGCCGGGCGAGCAGGAGAACGACCGGGCCGGCGCCCGCGAGAACATCAGCCGGCACTACGACCTGAGCAACGCGATGTTCTCGGAGTTCCTCGATCCGACGCTGACGTACTCGGCCGCGTACTTCGGCACGCCCGACGCGACCGCTGATCTCGCGAACGCGTCGTACGACGAGCTCACCGACGCCCAGCTCCGGAAGCTCGATTCGATCCTGGACGCGGCCGGCGTACGCTCCGGATCGCGTGTCCTGGACATCGGCTGCGGCTGGGCGAGCCTCGCCGTCCGGGCCGCGCAACGCGGCGCCTGGGTGACCGCGATCACGATCGCCTCGCAGCAGGCGCTGCTCGCCCAGCGGCGGATCGCGGAGGCGGGCGTCGGAGATCGCGTACAGGTCGCGCTCCGCGATTACCGGGATCAGATCGGCGAATTCGACGCCGTGCTGAGCGTGGAGATGATCGAGGCAGTCGGCGAGAAGTACTGGCCGGTGTACTTCGACGCGATCGAACGACGGCTCGCGCCCGGCGGCGTGGGTGTCGTCCAGGCGATCGTGATGCCGCACGAGCGGATGCTCGCGACGCGGAACACGTTCACCTGGGTGCAGAAGTACATCTTCCCCGGCGGTCTGATCCCGTCGATCAAGGTGATCGAGGACGTCACCGCGGAGCACACCGGCCTGCGGGCGGAGGTGGTCCGGCATCTCGGCGGGGACTACGCGCGGACGCTGCGGATCTGGCGGAACCGGTTCGTCGAGCGCTGGCCCGAGATCTCGGGGCTCGGGTTCGACGACACGTTCAAGCGGATGTGGGAGTTCTACCTCGCGTACTCCGAGGCGGGCTTCCGCACCGGGTACCTGGACGACGTGCAGCTGCTGCTGACGAAGCGTTAACGCCGGACCACCACGGTCTTCGCGGCCAGGTCGTGCAGGCCGCGGCGGTCCCGGTCGAAGACGACGGCGGGGAGCACCACGCAGATCAGGAACGCCCGGATCACCCCGGCGATCAGGCCGGGCGGCGCGGCGATCGTCTGGTGGTCGCGGACCGGGACCACCCGCAGCCCGCAGATCCGGTGGCCGATGGTGCCACCGGCGAGGCCGCTCAGGATGGCGCTCATCACGAAGAACAGCGCCAGGTGCGAGGTGTTGTAGTCGTTGCCGCCCGCCCACATCGGCTTCCCGGTCACCGCGGACGCGATCAGGCCGGCGATCAGCCAGTCCAGCAGCAGGGCGAGCACGCGCCGGCCCCAGCCCGCCACCGAGCCCGGGCCGTCCTCGGCCAGGCCCAGCCGGTTACCCGGAAAACGGAATTCTTCGGAGGGTCCTGTGCCCGGCTGCGCCGACGATGCCATGATGACAGCCTACGGAAGCACCCTGACGCGGCCGGCAACGGACCGGAATATCTCAGGGCGTCACCGCCGTACACCAGTGGGTCAGCGCGGACACGCTGGGCGTAACATCCGCGAAACATCAGGGTCACGACGGAGAAACCGGCAGGCCCTACGTTCAGATGAATCTCTGAGCCACCCTAGGAGTACGTATGTTTTCCAGCGCTGAGGAGCTGCTCGCCTACGTCAAGGACGAGGGCGTCGAGATCGTCGACATCCGGTTCTGTGACCTGCCGGGCATCATGCAGCACTTCACCGTCCCGGTCTCGTCGTTCGGTCCCGAGGTCTTCGAGGAGGGCCTGGCCTTCGACGGTTCGTCGGTCCGCGGGTTCCAGCAGATCCACGAATCGGACATGAAGCTGCTGCCGGACCCGACCAGCGCCTTCATCGACGAGTTCCGGTCCGCCAAGACGCTGGTGGTCAACTTCTTCGTGCACGACCCGCTGACCGGTGAGGCGTACTCGCGGGACCCGCGCAACATCGCCCGCAAGGCGCAGGAGTACCTGAAGTCGACCGGGATCGCGGACACCGCGTTCTTCGCGCCGGAGGCCGAGTTCTACGTCTTCGACGACGTCCGGTTCGAGACCAAGGCGAACTCGGCGCACTACTCGATCGACTCGGTGGCCGGCGCCTGGAACACCGGCCGGGTCGAGGACGGCGGCAACCGCGGCTACAAGGTCCGCTACAAGGGTGGGTACTTCCCGGTCGCGCCGACCGACCACTTCGGTGAGCTGCGCGACGACATCACGCTGGCGCTGGAGCGGTCCGGGCTGATCGTCGAGCGCGCCCACCACGAGGTCGGCACCGCCGGTCAGGCGGAGATCAACTTCCGCTTCGACGAGCTGCTGAAGGCCGCCGACGACGTGATGAAGTTCAAGTACATCGTCAAGAACACCGCCTGGCAGGCCGGCAAGACCGCGACCTTCATGCCGAAGCCGATCTTCGGCGACAACGGCTCGGGCATGCACTGCCACCAGTCGCTGTGGAGCAACGGCGACCCGCTGTTCTACGACGAGTCCGGCTACGGCGGCCTGTCCGACATGGCCCGCTGGTACATCGGCGGCCTGCTCAAGCACGCCCCGTCGCTGCTGGCCTTCACCAACCCGACGGTCAACTCGTACCACCGCCTGGTACCGGGCTTCGAGGCGCCGGTCAACCTGGTGTACTCGTCCCGGAACCGCTCCGCCTGCATCCGGATCCCGATCACCGGTTCGAACCCGAAGGCGAAGCGGATCGAGTTCCGCTGCCCCGACCCGTCGGCGAACCCGTACCTGGCCTTCGCGGCCCAGCTGCTGGCCGGCCTGGACGGCATCCGCAACAAGATCGAGCCCGCCGACCCGGTCGACAAGGACCTCTACGAGCTGCCCCCGGAGGAGCACGCGGGCATCGCCCAGGTGCCGACGTCCCTCCCGGCCGTGATCGACGCCCTGGAAGCCGATCACGACTTCCTTCTTGAGGGCGACGTCTTCACCGCGGACCTGATCGAAACCTGGATCGACCTCAAGCGCGAGCAGGAAATCGCCCCGATCCAGCTCCGGCCGCACCCGCACGAGTTCGAGCTCTACTACGACGTCTGAGTTCGATCGCCGCTGAGCAGCCCACCCGGTCCGTCCGGGTGGGCTGTTTGCGTTCAGGCTCAAGCGAAGGACTGTGTGCCGATTACCTGGAGGAGAGCTAGTTTGTCGCGGGTTTCGGTGCCTTCCTGAGGCAGGAAGACTCGGACCCGGAGGTCGGCTTCGGGGGTCAGGAGGACCTCGCAGGAGAGGTCCAGGGTGCCTACTTCGGGGTTCAGTATGCGTTTGCGCGGTAGGCGATGGACGGCGACCTCGTGGGAGTCCCACAAGGTGCGGAACTCCTCGCTGCTGTTTTGGAGCGCGGTGACCAGCTCGGCTACGTCCTGGTCGCCGTTGCGGCGGGTGTGGGTGGCACGGAGTTCGGCGACATGGGAGGCGGAGTGAGCTGACCAGTCCTCCTCGGGGAAGATCTGGCGTGACTTCGGGTCAGTGAACCAGCGCCAGGTTAGGTTGCGCTCCAGACCGTGGCCGGTGGGTACGCCCAGGATGACGTCGCTGAGGTGGTTCTGCCAGAGGACCTCTTCGATGTCCGTGCAGATGCAGACCGGGATGTCGGTGAGGCGCTCGACCAGGCCGAGCAGTCCTGGGCTGATGTGGCGTCCGGCGCGGCGCAGCGGAGGCGCGAAGCCGGCCAGGTGGTACAGGTGGTCCCGCTCGTCCAGGTCGCACCGCAGCGCGCGGGCCAGGCTGGCGATGATCGGCTCCGACGGGTTCGCGCCGCGGGACTGCTCCAGGCGCGAGTAGTAGTCCGTCGACATCTGGGCGAGTTGTGCGACCTCCTCACGGCGCAGTCCCGGCGTACGCCGCCGAGCACCTTCCGGCAAACCGGCATCGCCAGGACTCAACAGCTCCCGGCGCCGGCGGAGGAAGTCGGCCAGGCCGTCACGATCGATCACACGTTCCATCATGCGTGCCGCGGTGCCGCCGATCCAGGGACAACCTGTCCGTGGCTGACCTGGGCCTTTTTCCGCGGTCCTTCGGTGGCCAGGGTGGAAAGCACACCCCAAGGAGGAACCACATGCAGTACCGCACGCTCGGACGGACCGGTATCAAGGTCAGCCCGTACGCCCTCGGCGCGATGATGTTCGGTGCCGTCGGCAACAGTGATCATGGCGAGTCGATCCGGATCATCCACAAGGCACTCGACGCCGGGATCAACTTCATCGACACCGCGGACATGTACTCGGCCGGTGAGTCCGAGCAGATTGTCGGCAGAGCACTCGCCGGCCGGCGCGACCGGGTCGTACTGGCCACCAAATCGCACTTACCGATGGGCGACGACCCGAACCAGCGCGGCAACTCCCGGCGCTGGATCATGACCGCGGTCGAGGACTCGTTGCGCCGGCTGGGTACCGATTACATCGACCTGTTCCAGATGCATCGCCCCGATCCGGACACGGACATCGAGGAGACCTTGTCGGCGCTGACCGATCTGGTCCGGAGCGGGAAAGTGCGGACAATAGGATCGTCGACAATGCCGGCGAGTGAGATCGTCGAAGCGCAGTGGGTCTCCGAGCGGCGCGGGTACGAACGCTTCCGCACCGAGCAGCCGCCGTACTCGATCCTCAACCGCGGGATCGAGCGCGAGGTGCTGCCGATGGTGCAGAAGTACGGCCTCGGCGCCCTGGTCTGGAGCCCCCTCGCCGGCGGCCAACTAACCGGCCGAATCCGCAAACCCCACCCCGCCGCTCCCCGGCACACAGAGTCCAACGTGCGGCACACGGAGGATCAGCCACGTACTGAGCGGGATCCGCGGCGCGACGAGTCAGCGCGACGGCGCACGGAGGATCAGCCACGTACTGAGCGGGACCTGCGGCGCACTGAGGTGGAGCTGCCGGGAACGGATCCGCGGCGTGCGGAGGCGGACCTGCGGGGTGCGGGATCTGATCTGCGGCGTGCGGGCAGGTACAAGTTCATGACTGATGAGCGGCGGCTTGAGGTGGTTGAGGAGCTGATCCCGGTCGCCGAAGCGGCTGGGATCAAGCTGACTCACCTCGCGATGGCTTTCGCGATCGCGCACCCCGCGGTCACGTCGGCGATCATCGGCCCGCGCACCATGGAACACCTGGACGACGCCCTGGCCGGCCTGGACGTCGTCCTCGGCGACGACATCCTCGACACGATCGACAAGCTCGTCCCACCAGGCACGGACGTCGGCCGCCTGGACATGGACTACAACACCCCACCCATCCTCGACCCCACCCTCCGCCGCCGCCCCCTCAACACCCGCTCAGCGGCCTAGCTCCGCACCCTGGACGAGCGGCCGAACGCCAAGCTGCGGCGCACCCTGCTGGCGAACGCGCTAACCCCTCCGAGAGGAGGGTTTCGCGATGATGCAGGAGCGTTTTGCCCTGCATCTGCCGAGAAACCCTCCTAGATCACCCAGCCACTCACCTCAGCACGGTGCGCGACGGTCCAGGACCATCACCGGTCGTGCTGCCGGTTCGAACGCCTCGGTTGAAGCTCGCGGACTTCGGGGCGGGGCGGTTCAGTTGTAGGTGGCGGTTCAGTTGTCGCTGGCGGTTCAGTTGTAGGTCGCGGTTACGTGGTAGACGCGGCCGCCCCAGCCGTCGTCGGGGAATGAGTCGGAGATGCGGACGTAGGCGGCCTTGTCCGGGCCCAGGTACGGGGTGAGGTCGAACGTGCGGACCGCCTTGTTTTCGCCGTCGTGGTACGGGTGGGTCTCGGTCGCGACTGTGGTCCAGTTCTTGCCGTCACCGCTGAGCTGGACGACAAACTGATTGTCGATTGTCAACGAAGTGCTGGCGGTCTTCGTATCGCCCGGGAACGGGAAGCGGTAGACGAAGTACGAGTGCCCGTCGGCGAAACGGTTCTGGACCCCGTTGCTCTGGGAGCCGTCGGCGTCCCACAACCACGGGGTCTCGGCCGCCGTACCGGTGTCGAAGGCAACATTGTGAACAATCAGAATGTCGGCTCGCGTGCTGAAGGAGAGCTGCGGACCGGACGTTGCCGTCGCGGTCACGGAGTAGCGGCCGTCTGGCGTACCGGCGGGGATCGTCACGTCCAGGGCGAGCGACTTCTGTACGGGCGTGGCGTTCCCGCGCGGCCGCAGCGTGATTGTCGACAATGCGGGAGTGACGCCCCAACCAGAAGGACCGTCGGCGCGGACCGCAACCTGGTAGGTGTCACCGATCGGACCGGTTGCCTCGACACCGACGTTGACCTTCACATGAGTGGCGCTCGCCGTCGCGGGCATCACCACCGGAAGTGCCGGGTTGGTTGCCGCCGACAACGATCGCACCGGCGGATGGGCCGGTACGGCGGCGATCAGTGCGCTGAGGGCACTGGCCTGCGTACGCCAGTCGAACGCGTTCGGATGATCGGCGCTGCCCGTACCGGACCACCGCTCCCCCAGCCGTCCGGCCGCGTCGCGGTCGTTGTCCCAGATGCTCGTCGCCTGCCGCGTGACGAAGTCGGTGTACCGCTGGTCGTGCGTGGTGTCGGCGAGGTCCATCCAGTACCGCAGGAAGATGCCCTTGAACTGCTTGCCGTTGTCATCACAGGTACGGTCCGGCGCATCGCAGGCCTCGGTGAGGATTCCGTTTGCGACCAGTCCGTCCGGTGCGATCGCGGCGTCGGCCAGGCGCCGTACCGTCGTCAGCAGTTTGGGGTCGTGGGTGGCGCGCCACAACTCGAGACCGGCGCCGATCGCGAGGCCCTGGTTGTACGTCCATACCGTGTCGCCGTTGCTCTGGCAGTTGCCCTTCAGACCATCGTTGACCAGGCCGGCGGAGTTGATCATTCCGCTGCCGGTGAACCACTTCCAGCCTTCCTGCGCGCGGCCGAGCCAGCGTTTGTCCTTCGGCAGCCGGTTGTGCAGCTCGGCGGTGAGGCGGATCCACAGGCCGTTGGTGACCGCGTTCTTGTACGTGCGCTCGGCGTCCCACCAGACTCCCCCGCCGCAGGTACTCGGGTCCCAGTAGTTCTCGACGTACTCCGCGATCGTGACTGCCATGTCGAGGTACTTGCGGTTCTTGGTCAGGTCGTACGCCTGAATCCAGGTCAGCGCCCACCATTCGGAGTCGTCGATCGCGCGGCTGGTGAAGTTGCCGAGCAGCGGGTCGCCGGAGAGGTACCCGGGTGGGAAGACGCCTTTGTCCTTCTCGAAGGTGTTGTCCAGCTGGGGTAGGTAGCGCCGATCCCCGGTGCGCTGCATGTAGTCGCCGATTGTCTGCAATGCGACAGCTGAGTTCCACCAGCTGGAGGGGAACCAGGCTTTGTTCGGCTCGTACGAGCTCATCAACACCTCGGCCGCAACCCGAGCCCGCCCAACGCTGGTGGAGGACTTGTTCGTGCTGGACAGGTCGGCTCCGAAGGATGGTGGGGATACGAGTGCGGTGGTGAGAAGTACGGCGCCGGCGGTGAGGGCGCGCAGGACTCGGGCAGGACGATTCACGACCATGATCTCCTCGACGGCTTCGTGGCGGTTCGGCGGACCGAGGCAATGGAAACGTTTCAGCCAACTATCGAGATGTATCGTCGCCGCCCCCGACAACGATGTCAACAACCGAGCCCCAACCGCCCAACGGCGGCTGGGGCGGGCGGCTGGGGTTGCATCTCCACTCTTGTTGTGGGTTCTCCACCGTTACACCAATGGAGAACCCACCACAGCAGTGGATATCCCCCCTTGTGACTGATGCGTGGGCCGGGTGGGTGGCCGGGTTGTGGGGTGGGTGGTGTGCGGTTGGACTGGAGGTGTGGGTTGGGTGGGTAGTGCACTGGAGCGTGAAGGGGTCGGGGTGTACGGCGTCTCGGGGTGCACTACCCGTCGAACTGCCGATCGTCCTGTCGAGCTGCGGTGTCCGATGCGGGCGTGGCAGGTGACCGTTGCGGTTGCGGGTCGGTGCCTCGCAACTCCCCCGCGGTCGCAACTGCGGTGGGGCGGTGGGGCGGTGGGGCGGTGGGGCGGTGGCGTGCGAGTGTGGTTGGGCCTGTTAGGGCGGTGGCTTGAGCTGGACCGTGGTTCAGGGGGGAGGGTGGGGGCATGGATGAGGAAGATGAGCTGTTGGGTATCGCGGAGGTTTCGGCGCGGATCGGGATGGCGCCGGACACGTTGCGGTACTTCGAGCGGCAGGGGATTGTGCCGTCTCCTCGCCGTGACAACGCGGGCCGGCGCCAGTACACGGCGGGTGATGTCGAGCTGATCCGGATGTTGGTGCATCTCCGTGAGACGGGAATGCCACTGGCCGACATCGCGCAGTTCACCGGCGCCGATGACAAGGTCGACGACCCGGCCGGCTTCCGGCTCGAGTTGCTCACGGCTCACCAGCGCCGGGTTCAGGATCGGCGCGCGGAACTGGACCGTGCCCTCGAAGTGATCACCCGCAAGATCGCGGACTACAGCGATCGGATCACGAGTACGCCGGAACTGCTCGACCGGCCGGACTGCACGATCGCGTTCACCGTCCAGGGCGACGGTCCGCTGCTGTTCCTTGTCGGCGCGCCCGCGGGACGAGCCGGCTTCGCCGCACTGGCGCACGAGCTTGCCGAACAGTTCCAGGTCGTCACCCACGATCCGCGCGGCATCGGCGCCAGCCGCGCGGTACCGGAGATGGCTGCGCCCACGCCCCAGGTCCTGGCCGAGGACCTGGCCGCACTCGTCGACCGGTTCACCGGCGGCCCAGCGCTGTTCATCGGTACCAGCGGTGGTGCTGTCACGCTGCTAGAACTGGCCAAGCAACATCCCCACCTGGTCGACCGGGCCGTCCTACATGAGCCGCCGCTGGTGTCCCTCCTGGACGACCCAGACCTGGCAGACCGCGCCAAAGCAGCATTCGCGGCGGCGGAAACCGACCCTCAACACGCGGTGCAAGAGTTCTTCGATCTCACCGGCGCAGGCCACCACACCGGGCCGGATCAGCTGCCGCCCACGCACCTGGATCTCCCTCAGCTACCCGCTGAGGAACTCGACAAGAACCGCTACTTCCTGGGGCAAATGGCCGGCCCCACGGTCTTCTACGTACCCGACATCGAGGCCACCCGCCGCAGCTCGATCGCGCTCTGCGCCGGCGCGCTAAGCCATCACCAACTGGCGCGCCGGGCCACGCAAGCACTCGCGGACCAGCTGGGACTGCCTCTGATCGACGTGCCCGGCAACCACGTGGGCGCAAGCGCCGAACCAGCGGAGTTCGCCCGCGCGGTTGTGCCTCTACTCCACAACTGATGAGGGGCGTAGTTCGTACCGGAGGTGAAGTACGCGGGTGCCCTGGATGGTGATGGGGTCTTGCAAGAGGTGCTGCGCGGCGACCGAGCCGAAGTAGCGTTTGCCGGTGCCGAAGATGACGGGGACCACGTCCATGCGTACCTCGTCGACCAGGCCCGCGGCGAGTACCTGGCCGCCGACGTCACCGGCAGCGACCTCCACGACGCGCTCCCCCGCGAGCTCTTGTGCCTTCGCTACAGCCGCCTCCACACCGTCGACGAAAGAGAAGGGCGTCGAGGGATCCCAGCCGTCAGGAGCCGGGCGGTGGGTCACGACGACAACATGCTCGACCCCGGCGGGAGGCTTGCCATCCCAGCCGTCGGTCATGTCAAAGACGTGGCGGCCGACAACGGTCACCCCGATCTGGTCCCAGTACGCCCGGGTGTACTCGTACGACGCCCGCGACACCTTCAGTATGCCGCTGTCGTCCAACGCGACATCACCGCTGGTCAGCCAGTCGAACAGCGGTCCCGGCTGGTCGTTCTCGTCCGCGATGAAGCCGTCGACCGACACCGAGCTGTACATGACCACCTTGCCCACAAGCCCCTCCTCTCCTTCAACAGTGGCCTCAAATTAGCGTGTCGCGAGCCGCGGTTCTTGTAAGAAATCAATCGGCAACGGCCAGCTGTCCAGTACGTGCCCGGGATGTTCGCGCAGAAACCGCCGCCGGACTTCGAGGTACTGGGTCGGCGTGAGCCCCGTGAACGCCCGGAACTCATGGCTGAAGTGAGCCTGATCGAAGTAACCCGCGCGACCGGCGAGCTCGCCCCAGTCGATCGTCTCGGCGGGATTGATCGAGAGCACGGTGGCGGCGAAGCGGTGGGTACGCGCCAGTCGCTTCGGCGTGACGCCGACGACTTCCTTGAAGCGCTGGGCCAGGTGCGTACTGCTGACACCAGCCGCCGCGCTCAGATCGCCGATCGCCACTGCCCCGCGGGTCGCCGCGATGACGCTGCTCGTGTGGCGTACCAACCCGAGGCCGGCGGTCGACGACAGCCGCCGCATCAGCTCGTCCTCAAGCAACGCCAGCATCTCGTACGGTCCGTCCGCCGCGGCGAGCCGATCTTGCAGCGCGGCGACGGCAGCACGGCCCCACACCTGCTCGATCGTCACCGGCCGATCGCACAGCTCGGCCGCCGGCATCGGCACGAGCGGCGCCAATCCCCACGGTTTGACGTGCACGCCCACAGACCGGGTGTGACGCGGGTAGCCGAACTCCAGCGCGCGGGTGGGCGTGGTGATCACACAACCGTCCGCGTAATCGGCCGGAGCGCCTTCGGCACCAGCGCGGATGCGGAACGCGTCCCCGAGATTGACGATGAGCAGCGCACCGGGCATCGGCGGCAGCATCAGCCGGGCGTACGGCGGCGTGCCCTCCAGGTAGTACAGGTCGTCGATCAGCCCGTCCAGCGGCGGCCGCGGCACTCTCGACACGTACTCCACATCGACAGCATCCCACCAACGCGTGCCGGGACGGTCCAGCGGTTGTCAGATGCCGGCTTGAGCTTGGATTCGGCCCGTGCCCGCAGCGGCGGTCAGGGAATCGTGGTCTTTGATGGTTTGATCCGCGTACGTTTCCGCGAATCTGGTGATTGCTTCGTCGAAGCGGGTGGATTTGCCCAGGTACCCGGCCAGCGCGAAGCGATCGCCGGAACGGGCATGGGCCCGCGCCAAAGTCCAGCCGCAGAGTTGTGCGTACAGCGTCATCGCTTCAGGGTTGAGCGCGTCGATATCGGCGGACATTTTCCAGTCACGCAATTGGCGTACGTAATAGTCCTGCTCGCCATCGGTGGTGTCAGCCCGCAACCAGCCAAGGAAAATGTCACTCGCGGCCTGCATCATCCGCTGCCCGACCACCACCCGCTCCCCCTGATTCGCATGGCTCGAAACCCGTGGCACGTACGCCGACAACGCCGAAGGCCCCGCCTGCTTCGCCTGCAGCAGCAGCGCCTCGTCCGCGACGGTCGACTCGAGCAGCAGGATCCACGCGCGCGTCCCGACGCTGCCGACACCGACGACCTTGTGCCCGACATCGGCCAGCCGGAAGTTGTCGAGCAACCGCCGCCGATCCTCCTGCAAAGTCCCGCGGTACTCCGCGATCAGCCGCCGCAATTGCGCGAGCAGCTGATCCGAATCGATATCGGTCAGCTCGTCAATCGGTACGACCAACGGCGGCTGCGACACGATCCGGCGATGACCGTCGACCATCGTGGTGAGTTTCCCGATCGCCTGCATGCTGTTCCGCGTGTACGCCTTGGCGAGTTTTCCCTCCGCCGCCTTGACGGCTTTGCGTTTCCGCTGCCCCGACGACAAGGTCGCTTTGTACCGCGCCGCGAGATCCTCCATGTCCATTCGCGCGTACCAGACCGCAAGAATCGGCTGCCGAGCGAATCCCCGCAGCGTTTCGCGATAATGGCGTACGACCGTGGCCACCACTTCCCGGCACTGTTTCGCCGTGAATCCATTGTCCCGCCCGGCCACGACAAAACTCGCCGCCAGCCGTTTCACATCCCATTCGAACGGGCCCAGCAGCGTTTCGTCGAAGTCGTTGATGTCAAAAACCAGGCGGCGCTCCGGCGATGCGTACGCGCCGAAGTTCGACAGGTGGGCGTCCCCACAGGCTTGTACGGTGAGGCCGGTCGGCGTGCTTTGCGCGAGGTCGGCCGCCATCACCAGCGCGGCGCCACGGTAGAAGGTGAACGGCGACACGAGCATCCGCCCGTACCGGATCGGCACCAAGTCGGGTACGCGGTCGGCGTCCTGAGTCATCAGCAGACCGACCGGATCACGGTCGGTACTCAGCCGCACCTCGGCGTGCGACTCGAGCGGCACCTGCTTCCGGACGGCCTTGCCCCGTGCCGCCCGCTCCTTCGCGCTCAGCTCTTCAGCCATACCGTCAGCGTCACCCAGCCGGCCGGCTTTTGCCAGCACCGACGCGATGACCAGTCAGCGAGACCGCCAATGTTGACTAATCAAGTGAACTTAAGCTGCTTTGCATGACCTTTCTCTGGTACCTTCCGAACCAAGTTGAGCCCGGCCATCGTGGCGACGACACCGTCCAGGGACACAACGGCATCGATCGGCTCACCGAGCTGGCGCGGCTCGCCGAGGATCACGGCTGGGCCGGTGCGCTGATCGGCACCGGGTGGGGCCGGCCGGACACGTTCACGGTCGCGACCGCGCTCGCCGCGCGCACCACCACCTTCCAGCCGCTCGCCGCGATCCGCCCCGGCTACTGGCATCCGGCACATTTTGCCTCCGCCGCGAGTACGCTCGATCAGCTCACCGGCGGCCGGCTGCTGATCAACATCGTGTCCGGACAGGACAACCTCGCGGCGTACGGCGACAGCGAAGGCGATCAGCCGCAGCGCTACGCCCGTACGAAGGAATTCCTCCAACTGGTCCGGCGATTGTGGACCGAGGAGGATGTCACGTACGCCGGGGAGTACTTCGCGGTGACCGGATCAACAGTCGCGACCCGTCCGGTCGTACGCCCCGGACGCCCGCATCCCAAGCTGTACTTCGGCGGCGCATCCGATGCGGCCCAACGAGTAGCGGCGACTGATGCCGACGTACAACTCTTCTGGGGCGAACCGCTCGACGGCATCGCCACCCGCATCGCCCGGCTGCGCGAACTGGAGAACGAGCTCGGCCGCGAACATCCGCCCCTCGAGTTCGGCCTGCGGATCACCACGCTGGTCCGCGACACCAGTGAACAAGCCTGGGCCGACGCCGAGGCGAAGGTCGCGAAGATGGCCGAAGCGCAGGGCAAACGCGACGGCCTCTGGTTCCGCGCCGAAGGACAGCAACGCCTGCTCGCACTTGCCGAGCGTAGCGAAGTGCTCGACGACAATCTCTACACGGCACCCGGCAAGTACGGCGGTGGCGGCGCCGGCACCACCTGGCTGGTCGGCTCCCCCGACGAGGTCGCCAAGTCTCTGCGCAAGTACCGCGAGCTGGGCGTCACGCACTTCATCCTTTCGGACACTCCGTACCGCGAGGAAACCGTCCGCATCGGCGATCAGCTCCTTCCCCTGCTCCGCTGACATCTATGCGTATCGCATAGACTGCACCACATGGATCTTGAAGGAGCGATCAATCGCTGGCACGAGCGGGTCAACGAAGGCGATCTGCAAGCAGTCACCGAAGTAGTGAGCGACCCGGTCGTGGTGCTCGGGCCGAAAGGGGCCGGGCCGATCACGCCGGCCGGCTTCGCGGACTGGGTGCAGCGGTCGGGCATCCGGCTCGTACCGCGGTCGTGGCATCCGATCAGTACGCGGCTGATGGTCGTCGAGGAGGACGCGAGCTGGCCGGACAGCACGGCGCCGACGCGGGTGGCGACGCTGTTCCGGGTGACCGGCGACAAGGTGTCGGCCGCGTTGCGGTTGCCGGATCTGCGATCGGCGCTCGAACTCGCGTACATCTGCCGCGAACTCGCCGCGACCGAGTAGATGCAAGGTCGCGTACGCTCCGGCGAACCCCTGCGCCTGAAAGGATGTCGTCGCCGCTTGACGCTTGCATGCCGAGTGTGATCGGTTGATTACCCTGCGCCAACAATGGGTATGTGGCGTAGTGAGGCATGTGAGGAGCAGCGATGGTCGAATATCTGCCCCGGTCGGCGTGGAACGCGCGACCACCCAACGGCGGGCCGGGGAACCTGACCGTGTCCCGGGTCCAAGGCGCGGTCATTCATTGGCCGGGCACCGGGTCGACGAAAGTCATCCACACCAAAGCGGCGGTCGCGTCCGCGTTGCGTGGCTGGCAGGACTACCACATGGACAGCCGCGGCTGGTCCGACATCGCCTACCAGGTGGCGGTCGACCAAGCCGGGCGCGCCTGGACGTTGCGCGGTCTGCGGACCCAGTCCGGCGCCAACGGCGACAACGACGTGAACGAACGGTACGGCGCGGTACTGCTGATCCTGGTCACCGGTGAACAGCCGACCGCCGCGATGAAGGCGACCACCCGCGCGGTGATCGCCGACTTCCGCCGGATCTATCCCCGCGGGACCGCGATCCGGCCGCACTCAGCGGTACGCCCGGAGCCGACCGACTGCCCCGGCGATCCCGCCCGCGCCGCGATCGCCCGCGGCGACTTCACCCCAGGCCACACCCCAGGTCACCCGGAGGACGACATGACCCCCGCCCAGATGCAGGAGCTGAAGAACTTCATCGAGGCCCGTACGCAGGCGTACGCGCTCTGGGTGCACAAGCAGCTGCGCCGCGACCTGACCGCGGTCGCGAAGGCGTACACGATGGACATCAAGAACTACGAGCGCCAGACGGATGCCGCGGATGCTGCCCGGGCGGCCGCCGCGGTCTGGGCGACCGCCCCGAAGAGCCTGCAAACCGACGGCACCCCGGCCACCCCGGAGCCGGCACCCACACCCGACCCGAACACCGACCCGCCCCTCCCCACCACAGACCTCGACCCCTTCCCACCCGTCGACACCACCCCCGACACTGCTCCAGACACCACCCCCGACACTGCTCCGGACGCTGGTGCCGACGCCGCTCCGGACGCTGCGGCTCCGGGCCCCGTTTCAGGGGTCAACCCCTGACATTGCCCGGTCACCGGCCGGATGCGAGGGGTGAACGGACGCTCCGCGACGTTCACCCCTCAAATGGTCCTCGGCGCGGACTGTCGGTGGGTCCTGGTTGGGTGGTGCGGTGGACTTGGAGAGCTTGCCGGAGCGGCTGGAGAAGATCTCGATCCGGTACGGAGAGTGGCTCGGCTTCGAGCGCGACCCCGACTGGTTCCTGCTGAAACTGCAGGAGGAGGTCGGTGAGCTGACCCAGGCGTACCTGCAGCACACCGGTCGCGCTCGTGCCAAAGGACTGAGCGAAGAGCAGATCCGGGACACGTTCCACCAGGAGTTCGCCGACGTGCTCTGCCAGCTGCTGCTCTTCGCTCGTCAGCACCAGGTCGACCTCCCCGCGGAGGTCGACCGGAAGTGGCTTGCCTACGAGGTTTGAGTGCTCCGGCGTTCGCTCGCGGGGGCCTTCGCCACCACCACCATGGCGACCAGCAGGGCGACAGTGATGAGGATGTCGACGGTCAAGCTCACGCGCATCTGCGGCTGGACAGTGACCTCCAGGCCCAGCAGGACGGCGTACGACAGCGGCCAGTTCAGCGTGCCGACGAGCTTCCACGCGACGTTCCAGCGGTTCGACATCCACAGCATCCCGATGCCGATCATGTAGGCGACCGCCGGCAACACGATGCCCGGCAGGAACGGGCCGAAGAACACCACCGCGAGCGCGGCCATGTCGAGCGGGCGCAGCTTCGGCGGAACCTCCACCAGGACAAGGCCTTCGGTGGCCGCGGCGACGATCTCCTTCGGGTCGCCGAGGCGCTCCAGGATTTGCCGGATCTCGCTCTCCGACGTCGCGCCGGCCGCACGCTCCTCGGCGATGTGCGCCTTCATGTCGTCGATCAGCTCGGTCCGGCGGGACGCCGGCAACTGCTCGGCCGCCTTCGCCAGGTCCTTCAGATACGCGTCGACCAGCCGGTCGTTGTCCTGCTCCACGTTCATCCCTATCTCCCACTCTGCAAGAGCTTGTCGACCGAGGCGCAGAACCGTTGCCAGTCCGCCGTGAACGCGGCCAATGCCTGGCTGCCCTCCGCCGTCGATGTGTAGTACCGCCGCGGCGGACCGGACTCGGACTCGCGCCAGCTCGTCTCCACCAGCCCCTCCCGTCGCAGCCGGGCCAGCAGTGGGTAGATCGTGCCTTCGGTCGTCACCAGTCCGTCGACCTCGCCCAGCGCCTTGACCAACTCGAAACCGTAACGGGGCTCTCCCTGCAACAACGCCAGCACGCAGTACTCGAGGGTGCCGCGGCGCAGCTGGGTGAAGACCTTTTCCGCTACCATGCGATACAAGGTACCTGTCCGTGCCAGCATCCAGCAAGTGCGCCTGCCGCGTCAGCCAATCAGCCGGATCCGACGGGTTCGGTCAGGCGCCCGGCCAGGCGCCCGGTCAGTCGCCCGGCCAGACGCCCAGCCAGACGCCCAGCCAGGCGCCGGTCAGTCCGTCTTGGGGCGGATGGCGAACATGATGGTCAGGACGAACGCCGGAATCGCCAGCACCCAGGTCGAGCTGAGGTTGAACAGCACCGGAGCCAGGCACACCAGCAACAGGTCGAACCCCCGCGCCGGCTGCGAGAACAAACCGGGCGGGATGGCACCCATCGGCGACGTGACCAGCGGTCCCCCGTACGACGGCGGGCGCCCGGAGGCCTGGCGTACGGAACCGGCGATGATGCCGGCCGCCACCGCGAACGTCGCCGCCCCGTCGCCGATCGCGGGCGCCGCCAGCACCGACCAGAGGATCGCGGTCAGCCCGGGGACGACCGCCATCACGACGCGGAGTTCCCGTAGATCCATCCCGAGCGCACGGACCAGCCCGGTCGAACGGCACGCGGTACGCAGCCCGTCGAGCAAGGGGCGGACGGCAACGAACCCGGCGAAACCAGCGGCGATCGGGACGAGGACATGAAAGCCCGCGCCGGCCACCGCGTACGGGACGACGAGTAGCGCGGCGCCGATCACCAGCCGGCGCGGCCAGCGGAGTACGCGAAGGAACTCGCGCTGTACGATCGCGGCGCCGCGCGCCCCCCGGCCGCGCCGCGACCGGACGCGGCCCTTCAACCGCCAATGCCGGCCGGAGATCACGTCGCCGAGCATGCTGATGTCGAGACTGCTCGCGGCGCCCGCGAGCCCGGCGAGCAGTTCGCCGCCGGCGATCACGCTGGTACGGCTGAGTCCGGCGAGCGTCCGTGACGTGACGAAGGCGAGAACGACCGCCACCACGACGGCGACCGCGCCCAGCAGCAGGAGCACGTGCGACTGACCGGAGCTGCTGACGCTCGAGTGCGGGACCGCCCTCAGACCGAGCGTCACATGGCCGTACTCGTCGACGAGATCCGTGTATGTCTGAACGCCGACAAAGCTGCTGCCTGCCGTGCTCGACGAGCGCTTGTGGAACGCGAGGATCACCGCCGGAATCACCGCCGCGATCAGCAACAGATCAGCGACCCGGAGCGTCCACCGGGACCGAGGTGTCGTCTGCTGCGCCCACACGGTCACCATCGCCGTACACACCAGCAGCGCACTGATCAGCACCGCGACCCCGAGCACCTCCAGCAGCGGCGCGCCCAGCAACGCCCAGATCAGCGCCCCGACGACAAACCCGGCCACGCTGACGGTAGCGACCACCAACCGGTACGCGGGCCGCAGCAGCGCGGACCGGCTGACCGGTGTGGCGAGCAACCAGAACCCACTCGCCCGCGTCGCCGAGACCGGGCCGATCGCGAGCAGCATCCGCAAGGTGGTTGCCAGCAGCAACGGAATGATGATCCACGGCATCCACTGGATCAGCTCGCCGCAGCTCCAGGACGTACACCGGGCGGCGTTGTTGTTCAGGTGATGGACGACATTTCCACCGGTCGCACCGGCCATCGCCAGCGTGAACAGGACCAGGTAGATGTCCTCGAAGATCTGCCAGAACGACCGATCCGCGTGCCGTCGCCGGGTCGTACGCATCCACTGCCGCAACGCCCGCGAGGACGGGATCGTCCCGAAATCCGCCGGGTCGAACTGCACCGGCCCGTCCGCCGAACTCATGGCAGCGGGGTGAGCGTGACGACGGAGTCGGCGACTGTTTCGACCAAGGCCGGGTCGTGGCTGGCGAACAGGATCGACGTACCGGACTTCTTCTCCTCGACCAACCGGTCCGACAGCCATTGCACGCCGCCGGTGTCGAGCCGGGCCTCGGGTTCGTCCAGGACCATCAGCGTACGCGGGCGGACCAGGGCGGTCGCCAGCGCGAGGCGGCGGCGCTGACCGGACGAGAGCGAACCCGGCAGCTGGTCCGCGGCCGGCAGCAGGCCGATGTCGTCGAGGATCGTGTCGACCAGATCCTCCGGCGACGCGTTGCCGTGCGCGCGGGCGAGCAGATCGAGGTGCTCGGCCGCGGTCAGGTCCGGGAAGAAGTCCAGGTCGTCGAGCAGGGTCGCGACATCCCGGCGGACCGCCTCGGCCCGCTCGTCGATCGGTACGCCGTCGAGCAGGATCTTGCCGGCGGCCGGCGCGGCGGCACCGACGATGCACTTCAGCACCGTCGTCTTGCCGGCGCCGTTCGGCCCGACCAGCGCGATCGCCTGGCCGGCGGCCAGGTTGAAGGTGAGCCCCTCGATCACCGGCCGGTCGCCGTACTTGTGCTGCAACTCCTGCACCGCCAGCCGCGGCGCCACCTTCTTGCTCACAAAAAACCTTCCATCACTTCAGGCGGGTATCCGAGTGCCCAGCAACTGCGGCGCCGGACGCCGGTTCAGCAGTCGTCGGAGTGCCCGGACGTCACTTCTTGCGGACCAGCGTGAGGCCGTCGCCGATGCCGAGCATCACGACGTCGACCCGGTCGTCGGCGGCGACATGGGCGTTGAACTCCTTGCGGTCGGCCGGACCGTCCGCGTCCACCACCCGGCCGCGGGCGAGCGTGTTGTCGAAGAGCATCAGCCCGTTCGGCCGTACCAGCGTGACCAGTCGCTCGAAGTAGTCGATGTACCCCGGCTTGTCGGCGTCCACGAAGGCCAGGTCGAACGTCCCATCCAGCGCGGCGGCGAGCTCATGACCGTCACCGATCCGGAGCTCGATCTTGTCCGCGACGCCGGCCCGCTCCCAGTACTTGCGGCCGATCGCGGTCCATTCGGCGCTCGCGTCCAGGCAGATCAGCTGCCCGTCGTCCGGCAGCCCGCGGGAGATCGCCAGCGCGGAGAAGCCGGTGAAGGTACCGATCTCGACCGCGCGGCGGGCCGAGATCAGCCGGGTCAGCGTGGTCAGCAGCGCCGCCTGGTCGGCGGTGGTCAGCATCACGGCGGCATCGCCGAGCGTCTGGGTCTCGGCCACCAGCTCGGTCGCGATCGGGTCCAGCGGCATGCCGTGCGCGACCATGTAGTCGTGCAGCTCCTCGGTCACAGCTACCTGATGGCCCATGATTTCCCGCCTCCGTGTATTAGATCGGTCGCCTGTAGTCTCTATGGGTTGTCCAGCCCGACCGACACCGCCCCACTCAGCCGCTGACCAAGCCTGCCCAACCAAGGGAGCACCCAGCATGCGCATCGCCGTCGCCGGATCGATCGCGACCGACATCCTGATGACCTTCCCAGGGCGGTTCAAGGACCAGTTCCTCGAAGAACAAATGCACAAGGTCTCGTTGTCGTTCCTCGTCGACGAGCTGGTGGTGCACCGCGGTGGCGTCGGCGCGAACATCTGTTACGGGATGGCGCAGCTCGGCTTCCCGTCGGTGCTGGTCGGGTCGGTCGGTGCGGACTTCGCCGAGTACGGCGCGGCGCTGACCGAGGCGGGCGTCGACATTTCGCACGTACGCGTCTGCAACGACGTCCACACGGCCCGCTTCACCTGTACGACCGACCTGGACGCGAACCAGATCGCCTCGTTCTACACCGGCGCGATGGCCGAGGCGCGGGAGCTCGATCTCGGCGCGATCCATCAGGCCGCGGGCGGGATCGACCTGGTACTGGTCGGCGCCGACGATCCGGACGCGATGATCAAGCACACCGATCTGGCCAAGCAGCACGGGATCGCGGTCGCGGCCGATCCGTCCCAGCAGATGGCGCGGATGGAGGGTACGGACATCCGGCACCTGATCGACGGCGCGGCGTACCTGTTCAGCAACGAGTACGAGGCCGGGCTGATGTCCCAGAAGACGGGATGGAGCCATCAGGAGATCCTCGAGCGGGTCGGCGTACGCATCACCACGCACGGCGGCGACGGTGTGGTGATCGAGGACGCGAGCGGGATTCTCGCGAAGGTGCCGGCGGTTCCGGTACCCAACCTGGTCGACCCGACCGGTGGCGGCGACGCGTTCCGCGCCGGGTACCTGACGGGTCGCGCGGCCGGGCTCGACCACGAGGCGTCGGCGCACCTTGGCTGCACGCTGGCGACCACGGTGCTGGAGACGGTCGGCACGCAGGAGTACACGCTCGACCACCCGTCGTTCCTGGACCGGCTCACCGGCGCGTACGGCGCCGACGCGGCCGCGACCGCCAAGCAGGCGCTGGGCAGTCAGCCGTCCTGAACCGAACTGCCCTCCACCTCAGCCGGCGCCGCCAAGATCGCGCCGGCTAGCCCTGCGCCGACTAGTTCTGGGCCAGCTAGTCCTGGGCCGGCTAGTCCTGGGCTGACCTGGCCCAGAGGCCGCGGACGTGGCCGATGTGGCGGCGCATCAGCTGTTCGGCGCCTTCGGCGTCGCCTGCCTCGACCAGATCCATCAGGTCGTGGTGCTCGGTCGCGGACCGTACCAGCCGGCCGCTCTCCACCAGCGGAGTCAGGCCGAGCAGCCGCGTCTGTGACCGCAGGTCCGACACGACGTCGACGAGCTTCTGGTTGCCGGAGTACGCGAGCAGGGTGACGTGGAAGACCCGGTCGGCCTCGATGTACGCGATCAGGTCCCCCGCCTCCGCCGCCACCACGATGTCCTCGGCCAGCTCGCGCAGCCGCGGATGGTCCGCCGCGGGGATCACCGGCACGACCGCGCGCACTGTCGGCGGCTCGATCAGCTGCCGGACCGCCGCCACGTCGTCGAGATCCGCGTCGGACACCTCGGTGACCCGGAAGCCCTTGTTCCGCAGCGAGATCACCAGGCCCTCGCGGACCAGGTCCAGCATCGCCTCCCGGACCGGTGTCGCGGAGACACCGAACCGGGCGCCGAGCGTCGGCGCCGAGTACACCTCACCCGGTTGCAACTCACCGGAGATCACCGCCGCCCGGAGCGCGTTGGCGACGCTGTCGCGCAGGTTCTCCCGGTGCGCCAGCGGCCGGACGCTCGGCAGCGGCCCGATCGAGTCGGCAGCCATCGTTCACCTCCTGGGTCGCCGCCTATTGTGGATCACCGGACGTCACCGATCCCGGAGGCCACCCCCGATGGCGGCAACGAGCTCGGTCAGCCGCTCGAACACGCGGTCGGTGCCGAGGCCGTCGTGCTCGTACTCGTTCGTCACCCAGGCCTGTACGTTCCCGACCCGGCTCGCCGTTTCGAGCTGCAAGCCCGAGTCGACGTACATGTCGTCGTAGTAGACCGCTGCGGCGACCGGTACCTCATTGGCCGCGAGGCGCTCCGGGTCGTACAGCTCCGGCCAGGTCTGCCGCTGCGCCATCAGCTCGACCGCGCCCTGGAACGGCCGAAGTCCCCGGATCTCTTCGAACATCCAGGGGTACATCATCTCGCCGGTGAACAGCAGCGGCCGCGCGTCCTCGGCGAACTCCGGGTGCCGCGGCCGCTCGGCCTGGGCCGCCCACCCGGTCGCGCCGTCGCCGTTGCCGTAGGCGCTCTCCTGCAGGGCGGCGAACAGCGGGTTCCCGAGGAAGGACGTCCCGGTCTGCAGCTGGGCGAGGAAGGTGTCCGAAAGCTCGTCGCCGTCGAACGCCTCGTCGATGATCCAGTGCACTCGCTCGTACCCGGGCTTCATGCCGAAATCCAGTCCGATTGTCTGCAATCTACGAACTGTCAGCCGGTCGCCGTCGGGCAGGCGTACGTCGGACTCGGCCAGCCGGTCGGCGATCCGGCTGACCTGCCCGATGTCGTGCGGGTAGCGACGGAAGTACTCCCGGTTCTTCGCCGCGACCCGCGGGTACGTCCGCCGGTACACCTCGGCGGCCGACGGGGTGATCGACGGCAGGCCGCCGGTCACGTAGCACGCGCTCAGACCCTCGGGCGCCTTCGACAGGTAGGTCATGGTGAGGAAGCCGCCGTAGCTCTGGCCGAGGGTCGACCAACGACGCCCGCCGAAGACCTGCGTACGCAAGTGCTCCGCGTCCGCGACAATCGAGTCGGCCCGGAAGCACGCCAGGTACGCCGCGCCGTCCTCCGCGGACATTGAGGCCATCCGGCGCGCGCTGACCGGCGTACTGCGACCGGTGCCGCGCTGATCCATCAACACGACGCGATGTGTCTTCAGCGCGTGGCCGACCCAGCCGACCGCGCCGAGCGGCCGCGGGCTCTTGCCACCCGGACCGCCCTGCAGGAAGAGCAGGCACGGCAGGTCCTCGTCCTTGCGAGTCGGATCAACGAGCTCCCGCGCGAACACCGTGATCTTCTCGCTGGGCTGGGCCCAGTCCAGCGGTACCTCCGCGGTGTGCTCGCGTACGTGCAGGCCTGGGATGGTGTAGCTGATCACGTCGCCTCTTTCTGTCGGCGTTTGGCGTCCCATTCCGGATTGATTCTCGGTACGGCCGCCAGCAGCGTCTTCGTGTACTCGTCGCGCGGGGCACCGAACACCTGGTCGCGGGTCCCCAGTTCCACGATTCTGCCTCGGTTCATCACCGCGACGCGCTGGGAGATCTGCCGTACCACCGCCAGATCGTGCGCGATGAACACGTAGCTGAACCCACTCTCCCGCTGCAGCCGCATCAGCAACTCCAGCACCTGCGCCTGGATCGACACGTCCAGCGCCGACACCGCCTCGTCGCAGATCACCAGCTTCGGGTTCACCGCGAGCGCGCGGGCGATCCCGATCCGCTGCGCCTGACCGCCGGAGAACTGCGCCGGGTACCGCCGGCAGTGGTCCGGGTTCAGCCCGACCCGCTCCATCAGCTCCTGCGCGTACGCCTGCCGGCCGCCCTTCGGCGTGATGCCCTGATACGTCAGCGGCGCCGTGACGATCCGCTCGACGGTGTACCGCGGGTTCAGCGACGAGAACGGGTCCTGGAACACGACCTGCACGTTGTTCCGGAACCGCGCGAGGTCCTTGCCGCGCGCCCGGGTCACGTCCTGACCGTCGAAGACGACACTGCCGCCGATCGGGTCCAGCAGCCGGGCCGCGATCCGTGCGGTTGTCGACTTTCCACTCCCCGATTCGCCGACAATCGACAATGTCTCGCCGAGGGCGACCTCGAAGCTCACCTTGTCGACGGCGGTGAACACCGACTTCCGCGCCATCGCTCCTTCGCCGCGGGTGACGAACTCCTTGGTCACCCCGCGCACCTCCAGCAAGCTCATGGCGCCACCTCGTCATCGATCCTGGGTACGGCGTCCAGCAGCATCCGGGTGTACTCGTGCCGCGGCTCCGAGAACAGCTGCTCCGCCGTTTCGTACTCGACCGGGTCGCCGGAGCGCATCACCAGTACGCGCTGGGCGATTGAGCTGATCACGGCCAGGTCGTGGGTGATGAACACCATGCCGGTGCCGGTGGTGGACTGCAGTTCTCTGAGCAGCTCGAGGATTTGCGCCTGGACAGTCACGTCGAGCGCGGTTGTCGGTTCGTCGGCAATCAACAACGCCGGACCGCAGCACAACGCCATCGCGATCATCACCCGTTGCCGTTGACCGCCGGAGAACTGGTGCGGGTAGTGGTCGACGCGCCGTTCCGGGTCGGGGATGCGGACCCGGTCGAGTGCCTCGATCGCGACCTGGCGGGCGGCGCGGCGCGTCCCGCCGCGGTGCGTGCGGTACATCTCCTCGATCTGCAGGCCGACGGTGTAGTACGGGTTCAGCGAGGACAGCGGGTCCTGGAACACCATCGAGATCGCGTTGCCGCGGACGGAGCGCAGGTCGCGGTCCGGCTTCCCGAGCAGCTCGGTGCCTTCCAGTTTGACGCTGCCGCTCGTGCGCGCGCCGCGCGGCAGCAGGCCGAGGACGGCGAGTGCGGTCATCGACTTGCCGGAGCCGGACTCGCCGACGATCCCGACCGTCTCGTCCCGGCCGACCGTGAACGAAACGTTCTTCACCACGTCGACGGGTCCGCGGCTGGTCGGCAGGGTGACGGTCAGATTGTCAACAACAAACAATTCGTCGCTCATGCCGACACCACCCGTACCCGTGGGTCCAGCGCGGTGTACAGCAGGTCGACCACAACGTTGCCGATGACAACGAAGAACGCGGCCAGCAGGGTCACCGCCATGATCACCGGCTGATCGTTCTTCGCGATCGAGTCGGCCGCCATTTTGCCGATCCCGTTCAGCCCGAACACGGTTTCGGTGATCAGCGCACCACCGAGCAGCCCGGCGAAGTCCATGCCGAAGATCGTGGTGATCGGTGTCAGCGCCGGGCGGAGGGCGTGCCGACGCATCGTCAGCGAACTGCTCAGTCCCTTGGCGCGGGCGGTCCGGAAGTAGTTCTCCGACAGCGTGTCGATCACGTTGCTCCGGGTCAGGCGCGCGTACAGACAGGCGTACCCGACGGCGAGCACCACCCACGGCATCAGGTACGACTCGAACCAGACAATCGGATTGTCAACAAAGGACACCGCCGACGGGAAGGGCAGGATCTGCAGCTTCACCACGAGCACGTACTGGAGTACCAGCGCGAGCACGTAGTTCGGCACGCTGACACCGCCGAGCGCGAGCGCCATCGCCGTACGGTCCCACCACGTACCCTGCTTGACCGCGCTGACCAGACCGCCGATCACACCGGCGAGCAGCCACAGTACGGCGGCACCGACCGCGACCGTGATACTCACGGGCAGCCGCGCGGTGATCATGCTCCACACCGATTCATTGGTCTGGAAGCTGTACCCGAGACACGGCGCCGAGCAGTGAACCGATCCGTACTCACGCCCCGCGAAGATCCCGCGCAGGAACTCCCAGAACTGGGTGAGCAATGGCTGGTTCAGCCCGAGTACGTTGCGGATCGAGTCGATCCGGTCCGGCGTACACGTCTTGCCGCAGATCATCACCGCGGGGTCCGGCGAGAGCTTGAAGAAGATCAGGTACGTGAACAGGCAGACGGCCAGCAGAATCAGTACGACCCCACCGAGCCGGCCGAGTACATAGCGGATCATGCGGCCTCCCCCTGGTCGATACCGGACCGGATCTTGTCGCCGAGAACGGTCAGCGAAAGTACGGTGAGGAACAGGAACGCGCCCGGAATCGCGAAGAACATCGGGTCGACCGAGTACCAGCTGACCGAGCTCGCGATCATCTGGCCCCAGGACGCGGTCGGCGGCGCGACGCCGACGCCAAGGAAGGACAGTCCGGCCTCGGTGCCGATGTACCCCGGAATCGCGAGCGTCGTCATCACCACGATCGAGCCGCGCAGGTTCGGCAGGATCTCGCGGAACACCACCTGGGTGTCCTTCGCCCCGGACGCCCGCGCCGCCTCGACGAACTCGCGGTTCGCCAGCGTCATCGTCTGACCGCGGATCACCCGGGCCAGGTACGGCCAGCCGAACGCGCTGATCACCACGACCAGCAGCACCGGGCGGTTCCCGGACGGCAGCGAGGACAGGATCGCGATCATGAAGATCAGCGCCGGGAACGCCATCAGGAAGTCCATCACCCGGGAGATCACCTGATCCACCCAGCCGCGGTAGAAGCCGGCCAGCATGCCGAGGACGACACCGAGAATCCCGGTCAGCAAAGTTGCAGACAATGAGATTGTTATCGATACCCGCGCGCCGTACACGATCCGGGCGAACAGGTCGCGGCCGTTCTGCGGCTCGACCCCGAACCAGTGCGAGCCGCTGATCCCACCGAGCGCACCGTGCGGCAGACCGCCCAGGTCGGAGTTGATCGCGGCCGAGTCGAACGCGTACGGTCCCCAGCCGCTCAGCTTGGTGATCAGTGGCGCGGCGATCGCCATCAGCACCACGATCCCGAGGAACACCAGGCAGGCCAGCGCGCCCTTGTCCCGCGTGATCGTGGTCAGCAGCCGCTTACCCGAGGCCGGCGGGCCCGCCGGCGGAGCAGCCGGTCCAACCTCCTCGACCTCGGCAAGTGTCGGGCCGGTTGTCACTTCCCGGCGTCCTTCAAACCGACCGACACCAGATCGATACCGCCCGAGAACCCGTCATGAAGGTAGGCGCCACCAATGTTGCTGCCGATAAGCATCAGCACCTTCTCGTACACCAGCGGGACAACCGGCGCGAGCTCCATGATCTGCTTGTCCAGTTCGCCGTACGCCTTGTTGGCCGCGGCAACATCGGTCAGCTTGGCGATCTCGTCGATCTTCGCGTTCACACCCGGGTCGTTCAGCTGGGACAGGTTGGTGTTGCCCTTCGGGGTGATGTTGCGGCCGTCGAACAGCGGCGGCAGGAAGGTCGCACCGGACGGCCAGTCCGGGCACCAGCCGGTGATCGCCGCGTCGTGCTGCTGCGACGTCGTGCCGATCACCTCGTAGTAGGTGGCGGTGTCGATCGTGTTGATCTTGACGGTGATCTTGAGCGGCTCGAGCGCCTGCTGGATCGCCACCGCCATCGCCTGCATCTTCGGCTGCGCGCGGGTGTCGAGCGTCATCGTGAACTCGTTGCCGAACCCGGCCTCGGTGAGCAGTTTGCGGGCGCCGTCCACATCGCCCTTGTGGTCCGGGCTCGGGTACGGGTCGTAGTCCACCCGGCCGGTGATCGTCGGCGGCTGGATGCTGGTCCCGATCTCGGCCAGCGCGGAACCACCGTCGGCGTCCCGTACCGTCTGCTTGTTGATGGCGAGGTTGATCGCCTGCCGGACCTTCACGTTGTCCAGCGGCTTCTTGGTCGAGTTCAGGCCCATGTACGTGGTGCAGCCGTTGCTTCCGGTCATCGTCCGCTGCTTGAGCTGCGGCGTCTGGATGCGGGCCACGCTGGCGGCCTGCACGGTACCGGCGATCGCGTTCGCGTCGGTGCCCTGGCCGGCGATCATCCGCTCGTCGATGGTGGCCGGGTCCAGGCCGAACGTCCACTGGAAGACGTCCGGGTTCGCGGTCCGTACGTCGTCGGTCTTCTTGTCCCACTTGTCGTTGCGGACCAGCTTCAGCGAAGCACCCGGCTTGTACTCGGCGACCTTGTACGGGCCGGACGCGATCGGCTTGCTGTCCAGCGCGTTGCCGGCGCCTTGGCCTTTCGGTACGGGGCTGAAGGTGTTCTGCGCGACCACGCTGCCGAAGTCGGCGAACGGCTTCTTCAGGTGGAACACGATGGTCTTCGCGTCCGGAGTGTCGATTGTCGACAATTCACCGGACTTGTACGGGCCTTGGTACGAGGCGGGCGCTTCGATCAGCTGCTTGGCGTACGGCGAGCCGATGCCGATCTCCGGATCCCAGGCCCGGGACACGCCCCACTTCACGTCCGCGCTGGTGATCGGTGCGCCGGTCTCGAAGAACAGTCCGTCCTTCAGCGTGAACGTCCAGGTCTTGCCGCCGTCGGTTGTCTTGCCGGTGTCGGTCGCGAGGTCCGGGACGATCTTGGTGCCGTCCGCGCCCGGTGCCGCGCCTTGGGTGGTCAGGGTGCGGTAGACGAGTCGATAGAAATTGTTGACACCGCCGTCGAAGCCGCGGGCCGGGTCGAGGTGGGAGAAGGCGGCATTCGCCAGCACTTGCAAGGTGCCACCCTGCTGGGCTTTCGCTCCTGGTCCGGCCGACCCTCCATTGCTGCTGGAGCCACCACCGCCACCACCACATGCCGTCAACGCCAGCGCCGCGGACGCGACGATCCCGATCAAACCGGTCAGCCTGGAAGTTCTCTTCATCGCTCGTCTCTCTCGATTCGCAGCCACACACGCATCGCGCGGGCCTGACGGTTCCCCCAAACGAAGTACGGAACAAACACCGCCGCCACCCGCCCGGCGGCGCTGCCGTCGAGCCGGTCGAGCGGTGGGTTCTGTCCAACGGCGCGGTCGAGCGGTGGGTTCTGCCCAACGGCGCGGTCGCGGACAGCCTGACCACTGGTGGTGTCCTTGGGTGGGTCGGTCAGAACGGGATAAAGCTCGGGTGGTGGTGGAGGTGCGACGCCCGCGGTCAGCTCGAGCACCACGTGATCGTCCTGCCGACGAACGGCCGCCTCCTGAACCGCCCGCGGACCAAGCACCAGATCATCAACCGCGGCAGCCACATCTTGTTGCTCAACGCAATAAACCAGCGGCCCACGAGCAACCGCGATCGCCCCACGCGCCGCATCCACGTACGGATGCACCCCATGCGCCCGCACCCCCATCGGCAACGTCAGCCGAAGCACATCCCCCGCCACAAACCCCCGCCGAACAACCAGCCACCCACCCTCAACAACCACCCCGTCAACACCTCGGGCACCTTCCCCCCACAACACCTCCACATCCCCCACCGCCGTCCCGCAAACCGCACCTGGACCCACCGGAGTTGTTTCCGGGTGGGTGATGGTGAGGTGGGCGTCTGTCGACCAACTTGGGAGGCGTAGGGCGATTACGTGTGGGGTGGTTGGGGCCTTGGTGATGGTTATCGTGACGGCGCCGTCCCACGGGTAGCTGGTGGCTACTGTGGCGGCGACGTCGGGGGTGGCGATTTGTGCATCGGTGTAGAGACCGACGTACAAGGTGTCAGCGGTGTGTGCCGCGACATGATCCTGGAGTTCGGACATCCAGCGGATGATGTTCGGTGGGCAGCACGGGCAGCCGAACCAGGCGCGGCGAAGGGGCTCGCCGCCGGCCTCGGCGCCCGAGCGTTGTTCGTGGTCGGGGCGGCGCTGCAGCGGATTGTCGTAGAAGAACGCCTTGCCATCAGCCGAAAGCCCGACCGCATACGCGTTGTACAGCACGGTTTCGTACACGTCGACGTATCGCGCCTTGCCGGTGGCGAGGAACATCCGCCACGCCCACTGCATGGTCGCGATCGCCGCGCAGGTCTCGGCGTACGCGCGCTCGGACGGCAGTTCGTACCGGTCGCCGATCGCCTCGTCGGAGTGCCTGCTGCCGAGTCCGCCGGTGAGGTACAGCTTGGTCGCGACCATGTCGTCCCACAGCCGTTCCAGTGCGGTGAGCAGGGTCGTGTCGCCGGTTTCGAGGTACACATCGGTCGCACCGGCCGCGAGGTACGCCATCCGTACCGCATGCCCCGTCACCGACGGGAGCTCCCGGAACGGCACGTGGTCCTGGAAGTACTCGCCAGGGAAGATCGTGTGCTCGAGCTTGCCCTGCCCGCGCCGATCGACGAACAACCGCGCTTGGGTCAGGTAGCCGGCCTCGCCGGTTTCACGATAAAGCTCAACCAGCGCCATCTCCACCTCGGGATGACCGTCGACAATCTCCTCGCCGTCGGGGCCGTACCTCCGGACGACGAGGTCGGCGAACCGCCGGGCGATTGTCAACAATCTGCTATCCGACAATTGCCGGTTCGCGGCGACGGCTGCCTGGATCAGGTGGCCGAGGTTGTACAGCTCGTGCCCCCAGCCGAGGTCGGACCACGGTTGCTTGGGCTGGTCGGGGTCCTGGAAGTACGAGTTCAGGTACCCGTCGGGAGCTTGCGCTTGTTCGAGCAGACCGACTACTTCGTCGAAGAACGCGCGGGCGCCGGCGGGTGGGTCGTCACGTCCGAGCTCGTAGGCGAGACCTTCGAGGGTCTTGTACAGATCCGTGTCCAGAAAGGGATACCGGCCGCGGTACGGACCGACCAATGGGTCGATCAGCCGACGGAGATTGTCGACGTTGCCGGCCTTCCGCAGCTCCGCGATCGCGTGCGGGATGGTCGCACGCCGATTCCGCTCCTGCCACTCCCCCAACAACCCACCACCCAACTCCACCCGCACCGCACGCACCACCCCCACCCGCACATCCACCGCCGGCCGCACCACCCCCGCCCGCACATCCACCGCCGGACGCACCACACCCGCCCGCACATCCGTCCCCACGCGCACCACACCTTCCCGCGCATCCGTCGCCGGACGCACCGCACCCGCCCCCCGCGCATCCGTCGCCGCCCGCACAACACCTTCCCGTACATCCGTCGCCGCGCGCACCACACCTGCCAGTGCATCCACCGCCGGAGGTACTACACCTGGCTGCGAATCCACTGCCGGCCGCGCCGCACCTGTCCGCGCATCCACCGCCGAGGGCACCGCATCTGCCCGTGCATCCACCGCCGGAGGTACTACATCTGCCTGCGGATCCGCCGCCGGAGGCACCGCATTTGCCCGTGCGTCAGGCGCCGATCGCGCCGCGCCGACCTGCGCATCTGCCGCTGTCCGTGCCGATTCACTCACCATGCGACTCCAGTGCCGTGTGACATTGCACAGACCTTAAGTGCAATGTCACACCTTGCCAAGAGCCCACCAAAGACGTTTACACGCCGGATACAACCCCCACCGTCACCACCCAATCACCTTCCGTAGGCGAGATCGCCCGCCACCACCCCGCGCAGTGGGCCCGGATGTCCCCCGGGGCCGGCGCCCTCGCAAAGCCCGTGCTCGCGGGGCGGAAGGTTGCTGGCGAGGATGGTGGTGTTGACGCAGGTGCTCGCCGACGCGGGTGGTGTGGTGGCGTTGGCGTAGGTGCTCGCCGACCGCCACTTGAGGGGTGAACCTCCGAACGCACCCGTTCACCATCCGCATGCGGGAGGCGAACGGACAAGGGCAGATGTTCACCCCTGAAATGGCAGTCGGCCTGCGCGGGTGGTGGCGGCGCGGGTGGTGGCGGCGCGGGTGAGCTGGGTGGGGATGGCGCGGGTGAGCTGGGTGGGGATGGCGCGGGTGGGTTAGAGGCGGGGTGTCGTGGGTGGGTGGGATCAGAGGCGGGGGTCGATGGGTTCGGATTCGAGGGCGAGGACGGCGAAGGTGCATTCGTGGATGCGCCAGAGGGGTTCGCCGCGGGCGGCTCGTTCGAGGGACTCCAGGCCTAGGGCGTACTCGCGGAGGGCGAGGGAGCGTTTGTGGCCGAGGTTGCGGTCGCGGAGGCGGGTGAAGTTTGCGGGATCGGTGTAGTCGGGGCCGTAGATGAGTCGCAGGTACTCCTGTCCGCGAACCTTCAACCCAGGCTGCGCCAACCCCTTCGCCGTCCGGACCAAGTTGGCGGCCGGCTTCACCACCATGCCCTCTCCCCCGGCGCCGGTGAGCTCTTCCCACCAAGCGATCCCGGCATCCCAGTTGTCCGCGTCAACGAACAACCGTCGCGTCGGCGTCACCACCTCGGGGCCCGCGGCAACCATCCGATCGGCGATCCCGAGGTGCCAAGCATGCGGCTGCTCCTGGTACGTAGCCCCCTCGGAAGCCAGCACCTGGAACGGCGCCAGCCGCACCCCGTCCAACCCATCGGTCGGCCAGCAATACCGCCGGTACGCCTCCGTGAACCGCTCCGCATTCGACAACCGCCGCTCCACCGACCCCAGCAGGTCACCCACGTCCAGACCAGCACCAACCGCCGACCGCAGCGCAGCAGTTGCCGCAGGCAAGGATGTACGAGCAGCCGCCCCCACCGCCGCGTACTGATTCCGCAGCAGGTCCTCCGCCTTCGCGCTCCACGGCAGCAACTCGGCGTCGAGCAGCACCCACGAGGTGTCCAACTCATCGAACACCCCGGCCCGCTCCGCCACCGACCGCAGCCGAAGCAACAGCTCATCGGTCAGCGAAGCGTCAAAGAACGACCGCCCGGTCCGGGTATGAACAGCACCCCGACCGCCGAGCCCGAACCGACTCTCCGCAACGGAATCATCCCGCGTCAGCAGCACCACCGCCCGCGAGCCCATGTGCTTCTCCTCGCACACCAGCTCCGTCACGCCCTGCGCGCGGTACGTCTCGAACGCCTGCCGCGGATGTTCCAGCACCCCCGGCTCCGGGGACGTGGCGACCGGGCTCATCGTCGGCGGCAGGTACAGCAGGAACCGCGGATCGATCGCGAACCGGCTCATCACCTCCAGCGCCGCACCAGCCTGCTCCGCGCGGACACTCAACCGGCCGTGCGTAGCGGTCTCGATCACCCGCCGGCCGGTCACGTCGGTCAGCTCGAGTACGTCGGGTTCCCGCGCCGGAGCAGTTGCCACATGCAACGGTTTCGCCGGCGCGTAGTACTCCTCGGCCGCCTGCACAGCAACCAGCTCACGCTCCGGGTACCGCAGCGCCGTCAGCGAGCCACCGAAGACGCAACCGGTGTCCAGGCAAATCGTGTTGTTGATCCACTCCGGCTCGGGCGTCGGCGTGTGCCCGTACACGACCGTCGCGCGACCGCGGTAATCGTTCGCCCACGGGTACCGCACCGGCAGCCCGAACTCGTCGGTCTCACCGGTCGTCTCGCCGTACAAGCAGAACGACCGGACGCGCCCCGACGTACGCCCATGCATGCGCTCGACCAGACCGGCATGGGAAACCACCAGCTTGCCGTCGTCGAACACGTAGTGCGAGATCAGCCCGTCGATGAAGGTCATCACTTCATCGCGAAACTCCGAAGACTCCAGAGCCAACTGCTCGAGCGTGGTCTCCAACCCGTGGCTGATCTTCACGTTCTTCCCGCGAAGCGCCCGCAGCAGCTTGTCCTCGTGGTTACCCGGCACGCAGTACGCATGCCCGTTCGCCACCATCCCCATCACCAGCCGCAGCACGCCCGGGCTGTCCGGACCACGGTCGACGAGGTCGCCGACGAAGATCGCCTGCCGCGACGGGTGTACGGCGTCAACCGGCCGCCCCGCCTCATCGCGAGTGAACGCGTACCCGAGCTCCGTGAGCAACCGCTCCAGCTCCGGACGGCACCCGTGCACATCGCCGATCACGTCGAATGGACCGGTCCGATCGGTCAGATCGTTGTACAGCCGGGTCCGTTCGATGCTCACGGCATCGATCTCGTCCACATCGGACAGGATGTGTACGTGCCGGAAGCCCTCGCGCTTCAGACTGCGCAACCCGCGCTTGAGCTGCGACCGCTGCCGGACGATCACCTTCGACCCGAACTGCCGATCCGCCCGCTGCTCGTTCCGTTCGACACAAACCCGCTCCGGCGGATCGAGCACGATCGCCACCGGGAGCACGTCGTACTCCCGGGCCAGATTCACCAGTTCCTTCCGGGCGTCCGGCTGGACGTTGGTCGCGTCGATGACCGTCAGCCGCCCGGCCGCGAGCCGTTTCCCGGCGATGAAGTTCAGCACCTCGAAGGCGTCCTTCGTGGCCGCCTGGTCGTTCTCGTCGTCCGACACCAACCCACGGCAGAAGTCGCTGGAGATCACCTCGGTACCGAGGAAGTGCTTCCGCGCGAACGTGGACTTCCCGGACCCGCTCGCCCCGACCAGCACAATGAGCGAGAGCGCGGGTACATCAATCCGAGTCATCGTGCCTCCTCCGAACCCGAACCCGAACCCGAATCCGACTCCGACCCCGACCCCGACTCCGAACGAAACAGCGCCAGCTGCGTCGGCGCCCCATGCACCGGATCGACCGCACCGACCGGACGGAACTCGACCACGTAGCCATAAGAAGACGCGACCCCACGCGCCCAGTCCTCGAACTCCGCCCGAGTCCACTCGAACCGGTGATCCGGATGCCGGAACTTCCCGGCGGGCAGCGACGGAAACAGCACGTTGTACTCGCTGTTGGGCGTCGTCATGACAACCGCAGCAGGACGCGCCGCCTGGAACACCGACTTCGCCAACGCCGGCAGCCGCGGCGGATCGACGTGCTCCACGACCTCCATCAACACGACCGCGTCCAGGCCGGCGAGCCGCTCGTCGGAGTACGTCACCGAGGACTGCAGAAAGCGCAGCCGATCGCGCTGCCGGTCGGGCAGATCGTCGTACCGCAGCCGCCGCTTCGCCGAGATCAGCGCCCGCGCCGACACGTCGGTCGCGATCAGTTCGCCGATCATCGGGTCCTTCAGCAGCTCACCGACCAGGGCGCCTTCACCACAGCCGAGGTCGGCGATCCGGCGGGCGCCCAGTTCACGAAGCACGCCCGCTACCGCCGTACGCCGCTCGACCGCAAGCGAAACCGAACCTTCCTCCGCCGACTCTTCGGCAAGCTCCTGACCATCTACCTCAGCCAGTCGCTCCAGCGCGGCATCGGCCAGGTACCGGCGGTGGGCGAGGTAGCGCCGCGAGATCAGGTCCTTCTCGGGATGTGCGGCCAGCCAGCCTTCGCCGGCCTTGACCAGCTTGTCGACCTCGTCCGATCCGACCCAGTAGTGCTTCGCGTCGTCCAGCACGGGCAGCATCACGTACAGGTGGTTCAGCGCATCGGCCAGCCGCAGTACGCCGGTCAGCCGCAGGTCCACGTACCGCGAATCGCCCCACGCGGGGATCTCCGGATCGAGCGGGACGGGGCGCGCGTCGACGGTCCAACCGAGCGGCGCGAAGAACCGCTCGGCCAACTCGGCGCCGCCGTTGCACGGGAGCGCCGGGACGTGGATCTCCAGCGGCAACGGACGCGCCGCAAGCTCGGGGCGCGCGTCGCAGCGGCCGTTCATCGCGGTACGGAACAGCTTGCCGAGCGCGACCGCGAGCAGACTGGACGCGGCGTACGGGCGGTCGTTCACGTACTGCCCGAGGGTGAATCCCTCCGCCGCCTTCCCGCGCCCGGAGCGAACCAGCCCGATCGGGTCGATCTCCAGGAGCACCGCCGCCGTACACCGCTCGTCCGTGGCCTCAGGGTAGAACACATGGGCCGATCCCCCGGTGATGCCGATCGCCTGCGGTCGCGCGGGGTTCTTGTGCAACAGGAACCCGAAATCGCTCGCGGGAGCATCCAGTCCGGCCAGATCGGTACCAAGCGTGAGGAACACCGGAGTATTCGATCACGAACAGCGTCCACCGGACACGTCGATTACCGGTGGCCGGATCGGGCGACATGCAGTTTGGGGCTGGCGTGTCCGGGCCCTTTGGCTCTAGCTTGGGTCAAGAAGATGAGTCGCTACAGACCGTCCTTCCCCGCTGACAGTCGGTAATTGTCCCCGGTTTGTGGCGTAACCCAGCCACGTACTACGGGGAAAGGATCATGGCCGAACTCGCTCGCCATCCGGGGTGCCGCCGGTGAAACCCCAGACTTTCGAACTCGTCCGTTACACCGACATCAGCGGGGTCTCCGGGACCGGCATCGTCGCCGAAGGATGCGTCTTCACCGACGGCTCGGTCGCGCTCCGCTGGCACGGCGCCAACCCGTCCACGGCCGTCTGGCCGGACCTCGACTCCATCCTCGCCGTCCACGGCCACCGCGGCGCCACCGTGGTCCGCTGGCTGGACGTCTCCGAGATGGACCCGGTCCCCGGCACCGACCTGCTGCCCGGCGAACTCACCCACATCCTCGCCACCGGCCGCCGTACCCACCCCGCGGCCGCCTCCGCCTGAGCAGGCTTCAGGGCGTCAGGCCGGTGAGGGCGAAGAACTCGGCGCGGGAGCTGGGGTTTTCGCGGAGGGTGCCGTGCAGCGAGGACGTGACCGTACGCGAACCCGTCGCGCGTACGCCGCGCAGTGACATGCACTGGTGCTCGGCCTCGATCACCACGCCGACGCCCTTCGGGTCGAGATGGTCCTGGAGCCAGTCGGCGACCTGCTTGGTCAGCCGCTCCTGCACCTGGAAGTCGCGCGCGAACAGCTCCACCACGCGGGCCAGCTTCGACAGGCCGAGGATCCGGTCACCCGGCAGGTACCCGACGTGGGCGACGCCCTGGAACGGCAGCAGGTGGTGTTCGCACAGTGACTGCACCGGGATGTCCTTGGCCAGGACCAGCTCGTCGTACCCTTCGTCGTTCGGGAAGGTGGTGAGCTCGAACTCGCGGGGCGTGAGCATCTCGGCGTACGCGTTCGCGACCCGCCGCGGGGTGTCCGCGAGATGGGCACTGTGCGGGTCACGCCCGAGCGCGGTGAGCAGGTCCGCGACCGCACGCTGCGCGGCCGGAAGGTCGATTTCCTCCCGGCGGGCGACGATGTGAAGCGGGACGGACTCGAGGTCGGCCGAGATCGCCATCTGCAACTCCCTGAGGTTTCAGCGAAAGCCATCATACTGTTTATCCAACCCGAGTTGTCGATAGAATCATTCCGTGGACATCTCCCGGCACGCCGACGTCCAGGCGGTCGCGGTACTGGAGGAGCCGACCCGGCGCCGGCTCTACGAGTACGTGGTCGCGCATGCCGAGCCGGTCAGCCGGGACGACGCCGCGAACGCGCTCGGGATTCCGCGCACGACGGCCGCGTTCCATCTCGACCGGCTCACCGGCGAGGGCCTGCTCGAGACCTGCTACGAGCGCCGGACCGGGCGTACGGGTCCGGGCGCGGGCCGTCCCGCGAAGCTGTATCACCGCTCCGATCGTGAAATCGAGATCAGCCTGCCGGAGCGTCAGTACGCGATCGCGGGACAACTGCTCGCGGCCGCGATCCAGGACGCGGAGACGTACGGCATCTCGCCGCGGGAGGCGGTCAACCGAAGAGCGCGGGAGTACGGCGAGACCCTCGGCCGCACCACCGGGAACCAATCGGTGGAGCAGGTGCTGGCGGCGCATGGATTTGAACCGCGATCGGAAGCGGACGGGATCGTCCTGGGGAACTGCCCGTTCCGGCGATTGGCAAAGGAACACCCGCAACTCGTCTGCGGCATGAACCTGCACTTGATCGCCGGCCTGCTGACCAGCCTCGACACCCCGCTGCAGGCTGAGCTCGCGCCGGCAGCCGGGCTCTGCTGTGTACGCATCACCGGCTCGACTGCGCAAGCAGACGAGGCACTACAGTCTGGGCATGGCGAAGGCTAGGCAGGGCACTCCGGCAACCGTGGCGTTGGTGAAGGCGAAGATCGAGTTCAGTACGCATGCGTACGAGCACGATCCGGCCGCGAAGTCGTACGGACTGGAGGCGGCCGAAGCACTTGGCCTGGCGCCGGAGCAGGTGTTCAAGACCCTCCTCGTCGAGGTGGACGGCAAGCTGACGGTCGGCGTGGTACCGGTCGCGAAACAGCTTGATCTGAAGGCGATCGCGGCCGCGGCCGGTGGCAAGAAGGCGGTGATGGCCGACCCGGCAGCCGCGGAACGCACCACCGGTTACGTGCTCGGCGGGATCAGCCCGATCGGCCAGAAGCGCGCGCTGCCCACGGTCGTCGACAGCACCGCGACCGGCCACCCGACTGTGTACGTGTCGGGCGGCCGGCGCGGTTTCGACATCGGGCTCTCCCCCGCCGACCTGATCACAATCACCAAGGCGCGGACGGCGGACATTGCCCGCTAGCCGGTGATGCCCGGCTTGCCCGTCTCCAGGTGGCCCGACAGGCGGCGCCGGTACGTGGTGTCGTCCGGCGTCGTCACCTCGACGTCGTACCAGCCGTGATCGGTCGGCCAGAAGACCGGACGGGTCTGTTTGCCGCGCAGTTCGACGGTCAAGGTCTTGGCGCCGTACCCGCGCGACTTCAGCTTCACGGTCAGCGGCTTCCGGGTGGTGTTGACGAGGTCGAGCTCCAGTGAGCCGGCGCGGTTCCCGATCCGGACGTCCAGCCCGGCCGCGGCGCCGTCGGATGTACCGGCGACCTCGGCCCAGAAGCGGTTCGGGCCCTGGATCGCGAGCTCGAACGGACCGTCGACCGGGATCGCCAGTGCCGTCGGCGTCGTGCCCGCGCCCGCGCCCCGGCCGGGGTGGTGGACGTCGAGATGGGTCGGCGCGGGCAGCTCGCCGCCGTACGGATAGACCGTGAAATGTGCCGACTGTGAACCATTGTTGCTGAGGGCCAGCATCAGCTTGCCGTCAGCAACGACGCCGGAAACCTTCGGCTGGTAAGGCAATGCGCGAGCCGGACGGCGACCCGATTCCTGGACCGGGATCGCCTGGTCGGCCGGCGGCGCCGGGTGCCAGCGGTCGATCGGCGCCGGCACCGGGCCGGGCTGGTCCACCGATGGTTGCCGATAGCCACGTTCGAAGTCGAATGCGGTCGTCAGGTCGCCGCACGCGGTCCGGCGCCAGTTGCTGATGTTGGGTTCGCGGATGCCGGTCCAGAGTTCGAGGAACCGCAGGATCGAGGTGTGATCGAAGACCTGCGAGTTCACGTGCCCGCCGACCGTCCAGGGCGAAACGACGGTCATCGGCACGCGCGGGCCGAGACCGATCGGCTTGCCCGCATACCAGTCGTCGCCCTCACCCGACGCGGGCCGCGGGGCGACCGGCGGCGGGACATGGTCGAAGTACCCGTCGTTCTCGTCGAAGTTGATCAACAGCACCGTCTTCGACCAGGTGTCCGGGTCGGAGGCGATCGCGTCCAGTACGTCGTAGATCAGGTTCGCGCTGGCGACCGGCGTGGACGAGCTGGGGTGCTCGGAGTCGACCGAGGACGGGACCAGCCAGCTCACCTTCGGCAGCGTGCCCGCCTTGATGTCGGCGCGCAGCCGCGGCACCAGCGACTCCGGCTCCGAGCGGTACATCGCCTTGCGGAACAGCTTCTGGTCCTTGATCGGCAGTTTCTCGACCGCGGCGTCGAGCTCCTTCAACGCGACCGCCCGGTCCGCGTCGGACTTCGCGAAGAGCTTGTCGTAGAACTCCTCGGTGGTGCGATAGCCGCCCGGTACATTAGCCAAAATCCGGTGGCCGATGTCCTTGAACGTCTTGAAGTACTCGACCGCGTTGTCGGTGAAGTTGTCCCACTCCTGGTAGATCTGCCAGGAGACACCGGCCTTCTCCAGCCGCTCCGGGTACGCGGTCCAGTCGTAGCCGGCGTGGTTGTAGTCGTACGCCGCGTTGGTGACGGCGCGCTGCTTCGTACCGGGCTCGTACCCGGTGGTGCCGGACCACAGGTAGTTGCGGTTCGGGTTGGTCGAACCGTTGACGGAGCAGTGGTACGCGTCGCAGATCGTGAACGTTTCGGCGAGCTCGTACTGCAACGGGATGTCGCGACGCTCGTAGTGCGTCATCGTGGCGGCCGTCTTGGCCTGGACCCAGTCGTCGTTCCAGCCGCCGGCCCAGGCCTGGGTGGCGTCGCTGTACCCGTGCGCCAGCGCACCGAGGTACTGGATGTCGTCGGGCTTCCGGCCGGCGGCGGCCGCGGCCTTGCGGAGCGAGAACGGGAGCACCTCGCCACCACCGGTTTTCGGCTGGTGGAAGATGCTCTTGCCGTTCCGCAGCCGCAGCGGCAGCCGGTCGCCGTACCCGCGGACTCCACGCAGCGTGCCGAAGTAGTGGTCGAACGATCGGTTCTCCTGCATCAGCACGATCACATGCTCGATCGCGCGCAGACCACCACGCCGGACAGGTTGCGCCATCGCGGTGTGCAGCGACGGTGGCAGCAGCGACACCGCTGCCCCACCCGCCACCGAACCGAGCACCAGACGCCGGGAGATCCCGGTCATGGGGCCTCCCGCCCTGGACTGAGGAGTGGAGGGAGCGTAGCGACTGGAGCGACGAGGGAAGGGCGGGAGTTAAAGCCCCATGACCCGTCGCGCCGGAGGCGTGACATCAATGCAGTCATGGTCCGGACCTTAGGGCCAGGTCTTGACCGAAGCTAGACCTCCAGATGAACAGCTATCCCCCCGCTGACGCGCCGCTATCCCCGTCGTGCGACCGCCGCGTCGCGCAGCTTCTCCAGCGTCTCGACGGTCGTCTCCCAGCCCATGCAGGCGTCGGTGATCGACTGGCCGTAGGTCAGCTCCCTGGTCGGGTCCAGCTCCTGCCGCCCCGCTTGCAGGAACGACTCCAGCATCACGCCCACGATCGCCTTGTTCCCCGCCGCGACCTGCGCACCGATCTCCTCCGCCACCACCGGCTGCCGAAGGTGATCCTTGCGGCTGTTCCCGTGGCTCGCGTCGATGACCACGCGCTCCGGAAGCCCAGCCGTACGCAGCAACTCCACCGCACCGGCCACGGATTCCGCGTCGTAGTTCGGCCCACCGTCGGACCCCCGCAGTACGAGGTGACAGTCCGGGTTGCCGCGCGTATGCAGAATCGCGGGCGCACCGTCGTGATCGATACCAGTGAACACATGCGGCACCGCAGCAGCCTTGATCGCGTCCACCGCCGTCCCGATCGACCCATCGGGACGGTTCTTCATCCCGATCGGCATCGACAGACCCGACGACAGCTGACGATGCACCTGGCTCTCGACCGTCCGCGCGCCGATCGCGCCCCACCCGACGGTGTCGGCGATGTACTGCGGCGTGATCGGGTCCAGGAACTCACACCCGACCGGCAGGCCCAGCTCGGTCACCTGGACGAGCAGTTGCCGCGCGATCCGCAGACCACGGTTCACGTCGCCGGAACCGTCCAGTCCCGGGTCGTTGATGAGGCCCTTCCAGCCCAGCGTCGAGCGCGGCTTCTCGAAGTACACCCGCATCACCACGAGCAAGCCGTCGGACAGCCGCTCGGCCACCGGCGCGAGGCGTTCGGCGTACTCGAGCGCGGCCTTGGCGTCATGCACCGAACACGGGCCGACGACAACCACGAGGCGATCGTCGGCACCGTTCAGTACGTCGACGACCGCCTGCCGCCCGGCCGCGACGGTCCGGGCCGCCGCGTCGCCGAGCGGGAACTCGTCGTGCAGCGCGAGCGGGGTGACCAGCGGGACGGTCTTTTCGATCCGTCGATCGACGACCGTGGTCTGTTCGGTCGGTTTCTTCAGGGTGTTCATCGGGGGACCTTTCCGCCGGCCCGCCACGAAGCGCTGACAGCCGGCTGAAGATACGAGAAAAGGCAAGGACGGAAGTCCTTGCCTTCGAGCCGGCTCTGGTGTCTGCGGTGGGCGTCAGCGATCGGCTGAGTCGCCCGGCACCAAGGCCGGCCACTCAAAAAATCGCCAATAGCAACGCTTCACGGGCTCGACAATAGCACCCCGCCGGCACCCGGACCCGAGACCGGCCAGTAACCGGAAGCGGTTCGGGATCGTTGAGGGCTGCAAGTGCCGGTCGACAACGGGGAGTGCAGCAGGGTGAGGCCGCGGACCTTTGAGCTGGTTCGGTATCGGGATCCGAGTGGGGTGTCAGGGACCGGCGTGGTGGCGGAAGGCTGTCAGTTCACCGACGGATCGGTCGCGTTGCGGTGGCGGGGTGACAACCCGGCGACCGCGGTCTGGCCGAATGTCGAGTCCGTGCTCGCCGTGCACGGGCACCAGGGCGCGACCGAGGTGCGCTGGATCGAGCCGGCCGACGCACCGGCCGGGGACGTCCTGCACGATGTACGTCCTGGCGCGCCCAGCAGCCGCCCAGCACGATCAACCGAGCCGCCGGAGCCGCTGGCCGGCCTGGACAATCTCTTCGACGAGCTGCATCAGGTCCGTGGACCGTCGTCGCTCTCCGAACCGCTCTCGCCGCCGCCCGGCCACTCGCGTGGATGGGCGGGGGCGCGGCATCTCCGGTAGAACATGGGCGTGATCCAGATCTACCTGGTCCGGCACGGTGAGCCGGACTACGAGCCGATCGACTCCCGGGGCTGGCCCGGAACCGCGGCCGACTCCGCCCCACTCACCACGGTCGGGATGAAGCAGGCCGAGCAGCTCGCCGACCTGCTCAGCGGCATCGGCGCGACCTACCTGGTCAGCTCGCCGTTCACCCGCGCCCTGCACAGCGCCGCGATCATCGGCCACCGGCTGGCCCTCGGCGTGAAGGTCGACCACGACCTGCGCGACTGGTTGCCGGACCACACCGGTCTGTGGCGCAGCGCCGCCGACGTCCGGGCCGCCCAGGCCGAGCTCGAGGCGTACGACGGGGAATGGCCGGAGGGCATCCAGCGGCCCTGGGAACCACTGTCCCGGGTCCGCGAGCGCGCCCGGGCTGCCCTCGACCGGCACACCGCCGGCACCGACGGGCCGGTGCTCGCGATCACGCACGCGACCGTCATCCGGGCGCTGACCGGGGTGAAGGACGTCGCGCACGGTGCGCACGAGTACTACCGGTACGAGGCCGAAACCCACTGACAAGGCAACTGGAAGTCGCCCGGAAAACCTGCTGAAACAGGGGTGAAACGACGCCTGAGCTTCTGCACGTGCAGACGCAATTGCATCGAGAAAGTGACCCATGTCACACGAGGTGATGACGTGAACACGCTCGCCGCCTGAAAACCGCCGATCACAGGCCGCGACGGCCCTCGGTGATAACGAATGGCTCGAACTTCGAGACAACAAGGGTTGAACTCGCTGTGAGATGAGCATAGTTTTCACCGAGCGCCCGTCCGCGCTTACGGTGAGTCAAGGAGGTTGCCATGTCGAGAGGGATGCCTCGCCTACCCCGCCCGCTCATGGATCTGTGGGACTGGCAGTCACAAGCCGCATGCCGGGATGTGAACCCGGAGCTCTTCTTCTCACCCGAATCGGAGCGTGGCGTTCGCAAACGCGCCCGCGAGATGGTGGCCAAGTCGCTGTGCGGGACCTGCCCGGTCCAGCCCGAGTGCCGGCAGCACGCACTCTCCGTCGGTGAGCCGTACGGAGTCTGGGGCGGCACCACCGAGTCGGAACGCGACAACGACACCCTCCTGCCCGAACACCGCAAGTCCGCCTGACCCGTACCGTCACGCGCCTGACTGGCAAGGCCGGAGCGAAAGCTCAGGCCTTGCCGTCGTCGGTGTCGTCCGGCGCGCCGGCCTCGTTCGGTTCGCGGGCGTCCTTCGGCTTGCGGGTGTCCTTCGGCTTGTGCGGTCCGTCGGTCGGTTCCTCGGGCTGCGGCGGCCGCATGGTCGTCCGCGGGTCGCGGTACCGGTCCAGCGACTTGAGGAAGTCCGGGTCGTCGTCAGGCGCGAGCGGCCGGCTGAGCGGCTGCGCCGACGGGCGTACCGGGCTGTCCTCGCGGCCGCCGCGGGATCGCGACATCAGCAGCCACACCAGCGGTCCCGCGAACGGGACGAACACGATCAGGATGATCCACACCAGCTTGGGCAGGTGCGGTACATCCTCGTCGGGCGTCTGGATGACGGAGAACAGCGCGTACACGGTGAGTACCAGGCTGATCAGGAACGGCAGAAATCGGACCACGTCCCAACAGTACGGCGCGGACCCAGTCAGCGGGCGGACGTGGTGAGTCCGCGCGCTCGCAACACGCTGTTCTCGAGCGGCCGGAAGACCAGCAGCTCGATGCCGACGCCGACCACGAAGATCAGCACGATGCCGGCGAACACCATCGAGATGTCGGACAGCGACATGCCGTTGTGCAGGAACTGACCGAGGCCTTCGCCCAGCTCCGGCGAGGTCGCGATCAGCTCGGCCGCCATCAGCGACCGCCAGGAGAACGCCCAGCCCTGCTTGAGCCCACCGAGGAAGCCGGGCAGCGCGGCCGGCAGCAGGATGTACCGGATGCCGCTGAGCCGGCCCGCACCGAGCGCCTTGCCGACCCGCGGCAGGATCGGCGGCACCTGGTCGAGACCGGACACCAGCCCGTTCGCGATCGACGGCACCGCGCCGAGCAGCACCACCCAGTAGATCGCCCGGTCGTTCAGCCCGAACCACAGGATCGCGGCCGGCACCCAGGCCACCGACGGCAGGCTCTGCAGGCCCGACACCAGCGGCCCGATCCCCCGGCGGACCAGCTTGCTGTTCGCGATCGCGAGCCCGAGCGGTACCGCGATCAGCAGCGAGATCGCGAACCCGATCACGGCCCGATGCACCGACACCCAGAACAGCTCGGCGATCTGGCCGCTCGTGACCAGCTGCCAGATCTGCCCCCACACGTCGACCGGCGCGGGCAGCTTGAACTCGGGCCAGAACGCGGCCGCCCACAACGCCTGCCAGATCGCGACCAGGATGACGATCGCGCCGATCGGTGGCAGCACGCGCGCACCGATCCGGCGCAGCCGCGAGCCTTCGGGCTCGATCACCGGCGTATCGAGCGCGTCCAGACCGGCTTCGACCGAGCCCGCGTCCTGAACCTCAACCGGCGGCATGACTGCTGATCACCTTCCGCAACGCGGTGTTGATTTCGTCGACGGCATCGGGCGCGTCCCGTACGTCCCATTCCTGGACGACCCGGCCGGGCCGCGAGGAGAGCAGTACGACGCGCTGCCCGAGCCGCACCGCTTCGCGGACGTCATGGGTGACGAAGAGGATCGCCGTACCGGTCGCCTGCCAGATGCGGAGCAGTTCACCTTGCAGTACGTCGCGGGTGATCGCGTCGAGCGCGGAGAACGGCTCGTCCATCAACAACAGCGACGGCTTGCCGGCATCCGTACTGTCCGTGGTGGATGCCAGCGCCCGGGCGAGCGCGACCCGCTGGCGCATGCCGCCGGACAGTTCATGCGGGCGCTTGTCGCCAAGTCCCGCGAGGCGGACGAGCTCCAAGAGCTCCGCCGCCTTCGCGCGACGCTGTGCCTTCGGTACGCCGGCCATGCGCAACGGGAGCTCGACGTTTCCGGCGGCGGTCAGCCACGGCATCAGCGCGGCCTCCTGGAACACGACCGCCGGCCGCGACGAGTTCAGCTCGATCCGCCCACTGGACGGCCGGTCCAGGCCCGCGACCAGGTTGAGCAGCGTGGTCTTGCCGCAGCCGGAGGCGCCGAGCAGGCAGACGAACTCGCCGGCACCGACCTCCAGGTCGACGCCGTCCAGCGCGACCACCGACTTCCGGCCGGTCCCGAAAGCCTTGCCCACTTGGTGAAACCGGACCGGACTGATCACCTCCGGCCGGGTCCGATCGGTCTCGACGATCGCGGTCATCCGTTCCTCCTCGGTCGAATCCGGATCCAGCTCTACTTGGCGTCCAGGCCGGCCGCGTCGACGGCCGGCTTGCCCGCCTTGCCGAGCACCTCGTTCAGCGGGCCGAGGTCGGCGAACCCGGCCACCGCCGGCGCGGTCTTCGCGATCCCCGCCGTGACCTGGTCCTTCGCCAGCTGCGGGAACGTCGCCGCGATCGGGTCCGCGGTGATCTGGATGTGCTCGAACGCCCGATCGATCACCGCCGGCTTCAGAGACTTCCCCGTCGCCGCCTTCAGCTGGTCGTTCACCACGGTCTTCGCGTCCGCCTTGTTCGTGTTGCTGAAGTCGATCGCGGCGACCAACCCGGTCAGCAGCGCCTTCACCGACTCGGGGTGTTCCTGCAGGAACTGGGTCCGGACGATCAGCACAGTGGTCGGGAACTTCCCGCCCGGCCACAGCGACGCCTCATCGAGCAGCACCTTCGCGCCGGCGTCCAGGACCAGCCGCGACGACCACGGCTCTGGCAACCAGGCCGCGTCCACGTCACCCTTCTTGAAGGCATCGAGGGTCTGCGCGTTCTCGAGGTTGGTGACCTTGACCTTGCCGGTCAGGTTCTTCTCGGCCAGCCACTTCTTCAGCGACACGTCCTGGGTGTTGCCGAGCTGCGGCGTCACGACGGTCTTGCCGATCAGGTCCTCCGGCTTGCTGATCGTTGGCTTCACCACCAACTGCGCACCGCCGGACGTCGCCCCGGCGATCAACCGGACCGCTTCACCGTTCGATTTCGCGTACGCGTTGATCGCCGGTCCGGAGCCGATGAACGACGCGTCCAGCGATCCACCGAGCAGCGCACCGACCGCTTCCGGACCGGCATTGAACTTGGTCGGCACCAGCTTCGTACTGCCGAGCTCCTTGCTGAACAGGTCCTTGCCGAGCCCGACCAGCGCGGCGGCGTGCGTCACGTTCGGGAAGTAGCCGAGCCGCAGCTCGGTGGCCGGGCCTTTGCCGGTGGCCGCCGCGGCGGTGGTGCTGTCGTTGCGGTCGGCGCGCGAGCAGCCCGCGGCGGCGACGGTCAGCGCGAGGCTCGCGGCGAGTAAGCGGGCAGGACGGAAGGCGGAAATACGCACGGGAAAACCTTTGTCAGAAGGAGAAAGTCAGGAAGCGGGTTCGAGTTCGCGGTCCGGCTGCTCGGTGACCGTACGGCGGGCCGCGGTACGGATCCCGTACGCGACGATGCCGGCCCAGCCGAGCACGAGCCCGGCGTATGCGACGTACCGCAGGCTGGTCGCGACGTCGAGACCATTGAGCAAGGTGCGGGCGTTGGTGAGGATCAGCACCAGGCCGACGCCGACGCCGAGCCAGCGGGTGGCGAGGCGGGACACCAGCCAGGCGGCCAGCGGCGCCGCGAGGACACCGCCCACCAGCAGCGCGGCGACGATGCCGAACGGCAGGTGCTTTCCGCCGAGGCCGAACAGGAAGCCGATGCTCGCGGCGACCGAGACCAGGAACTCGGCCGCGTTCACCGAACCGACCGCGCGCCGCGGCGCCAGCTTGCCGCTGGTCAGCAAGGCGGAGTTCGCGACCGGGCCCCAGCCGCCACCGCCGGTGGCATCGATGAAGCCGGCCACCAGACCGAGCGGGCCGAGGAACTTCCCGGCCGGTCGGCCCTCGATCACCGCCCGGACCTTCCCGGTCCCGAACCGGACCAGGATGTAGACACCGAGCAGGAGCAGCAGACCGGCGACCCAGACCGACGCCGATTCGGTCGACAGACTGGACAGGAAGGTCGCGCCGGCGAACGCCCCGACCGCGCCCGGTGCCCCGATCAGCGCGACCACGCGCCAGTCGACGTTGCCGAAGCGCCAGTGCGACAGGCCCGAGGCGAGCGTGGTGCCGACCTCGGCCAGGTGCACCGAGGCGGAGGCGACGGCCGGGGTGATCCCGGTGATCAGCAGGGCGGTACTGGCGGTGACGCCGTACGCCATACCGAGCGTGCCGTCGACGAGCTGGGCGATCGAGCCGAGCAGCGCGATCAGGATGAGACGACGCACAGGACTGCTCCTACGGGTGGCCGATGAATGGCACGGAGACGGGCGGAGGAGGTACGCCGGCCGTCAACACCCCGCGGAGTTCACGCGCAGCAGATCCACGTGCCGGCGCCGGGTGAGGACCTCACCGGGTGCGTTCGCGACGATCTGCATACGACTATGAAAGCGGACAAAGTCAAGCAAGATGCTCAGGTTTCACGATGTGGACCGGTGACCGGTAGTGGTCAGGGTGTTGCTGCCGCCCGGATCGGTTACCTAGGGTCGTGCGAGGTGTGCCCAGCCCGTCCGACCTAGGAGCTGCCTGATGCCAGTACTGCCCGACGGCTGGACGCCAGGTGGTCCGCTGATCCCCCGATCACCGCAGACCGAGTACACGGAGCGGCCGCTCGGTGTCGACATGGCCCGGCCGCGGTTCAGCTGGATCGCGACAGCGTCTGGGTACGGCGCGACGCAATCGGCGTACCGGGTCCTGGTCGCGTCCGCGCCCGAGCTGCTGACGCCGGACGCCGCGGATGTGTGGGACTCCGGAAAGGTCAATTCGGCCCGGACCTTCGGCGTCGAGTACGAAGGGCCGTCGGCTGCCCGCACGCGGTACCACTGGACCGTACAACTCTGGGACGGGCTGGATCGCGAAGGTGAGTGGTCCGAACCGGAATGGTTCGAAACCGGTCTGCTCGACGAGGGCTTCGGTGCGGCGCGATGGATCGGTGGTCAGACCGACAGCGCTCCCCTGCTCCGGCGCACGTTCACGATCGACGGAGCGATCCGGCGCGCCCGCCTGTACGCGAGCGGTCTCGGTTACGCCGATCTCCGGCTGAACGGTCAACCGGTCACGGACGCCGTGCTCGATCCGGGCTTCACCGCGTACGACCACACCGTTCTGTACGGTACGCACGACGTGACCGCGCTCCTCGCGACCGGCGAGAACGTGGTCGGCGCGGAGCTGGGGCGCGGCTTCTTCGGGCTGACCACCCCGAACATCTGGCGCTGGCACGAAGCGCCCTGGACGGCCGATCCGCGCCTGATCGCGCGGCTGGTGGTCGAGTACGACGACGGCCGGATCGACGAGATCGTCACCGACGAGTCGTGGCGGATCACCGGCGGCCCGACGCTGTCCGACTCGTTGTACGCCGGCGAGACGTACGACGGCCGGCGCGCACTGCCCGGCTGGGACACGGCCGGCTTCGATGCGTCCTCTTGGTCAACGGCTGCGCTCGTCGAGGCGCCGAAGGGCAAGCTGACTGCCCAAGCGCATGAACCGATCCGGGTCATCGAGACGGTCGATCCGGTCGAGGTCACCGAGGTCCGCCCGGGCGTGTGGATCGCGGACTTCGGGCGTACGGTCGCCGGCTGGACGCGGTTGTCCGTGACCGCACCGGCCGGTACGACGATCAGTCTCACCCATGGCGAAACGGTTGCCGATGGCAACGTGGTGGCCGAGAACGGGCATGTCGAGGGCGATCGGATCCAGCGCGACGAGTACATCGCCGCCGGGCACGGCACCGAGACCTGGGAACCACGGTTCTCGTACAAGGGCTTCCGGTACGTACAGATCGAGGGCGCGCGGGCCGACGTACAGCTCCGCGTCGCTAACTCCGATGTTCGCGGCATCACCCGGTTCACGTCGACACAGTCCGCGTACGAACAGTACGAGCGGGCGATGCGCCGGACCGTACTGAGCAATCTGCACGGGATCCCCACCGACACCCCGTTCTACGAGAAGAACGGCTGGACCGGGGACGCGCAGGTCGGTGCGCCGACGATGCTGGCGACGCTCGATCTGGCGAGGTTCTTCACCAAGTGGCTGGGCGACATCCGGGACAGTCAGGCGGACTCCGGTCAGCTGCCGGTGATCATTCCTTCCGGCGGATGGGGTTTCACCGAGCTCTCCCCCGCGACCGAGTGGCCGACCGTGTACCCGATCCTGCTCCGCGAAATGTACCGCTGGTACGGCGACGAGCGGCTGCTCCGCGAGCATTGGGAATCGCTCAACCGCTACCTGGCCTGGGAGCTCGGCCGGGTCGAGGACGGCCTGTCGGTGAGCGTGCTCGGCGACTGGCTGCCGCCCGGCTACATGGAGGGCCCGGCCCCGGAGGACCGCCGACTGACCGGCACCGCGTACCTTTACCGCGCCGTGCTCGCCGCAGCCGAGATCGGCGAGCTGATTGGTGCACCCAATGACTACGCCAAGGCGGCGGCCGAGCTCGCGGACGGGCTGAACCGGGCGTTCCTCGATCGCGACGCCGCGCGGTACCGGTCGGCCGACGACCCGGACTACCGGCAGACCTCGAACGCCGTACCGCTTGCCTTCGGCATCGTTCCGGAAGACCTGGTCGACCGGGTCGCGGCCGGGCTGGCGGCGGATGTCGAAGCACGTGGGTTCCATCTCAACACCGGTTGCCTTGGCGTCGGTGTCCTGCTGCCAGTGCTGACCACGCACGGATACGGTGACGTGGCAACGAAGGTCGCGTTGCAGCGGGAGTACCCGAGCTGGGGGTACTGGTTCGATCTCGGCGCGGACACCATGTGGGAGATGTGGGAGGAGAACTCGCGATCCCGCAACCACTACTTCCAAGGCACGGTCGTGCAGTGGATCTTCGAGAACGTGGCCGGGCTTCGTGTCCTCGGCGCGGGCAGCGACAAGATCCTGGTTCGGCCGGACGCGCGGGCCGAAGTGGATTCGGCGAGCATCCGGACCGAGACGATCCGCGGGCGGGTGACGGTGAGCTGGATGAAGACCAGCCGGGTGCTGTCGCTGGAAGTGCAGGTGCCGGTGGGTACGACGGCCGAGGTGCACGTACCTTCGGCCGCTGCCGCGGACGTGACTGCCGTACCGCATGCGTTCGCGGGCGAGCCGACGTACGCCGACGGGTACACGATCTACACCGTGCCGGCCGGGCAGTGGCACTTCACGAGCCGGTCGGCGTGATCACGTAGACCGGGTCGGCGTGACCTTCGTGTAGATGAGGTCCCGGACCTCGCGGCCCTCCGCTTGCGCCCGGGACTCGAACTTGGTCACCGGGCGCCACTCGGGTCGCGGGGCCCAGCCGTCGTACTGATTGCGCAGCGACGGCTCGGCCTCGCAGACCTCCAGCATCCGGTCGGCGTAGTGCTCCCAATCGGTTGCCAAGTGCAACGTACCGCCCGGCTGCAGGCGGGACGCGATCAGTGCGACGAAGGGTGGCGTGACGAGGCGGCGCTTGTGGTGCCGCTTCTTCGGCCATGGATCCGGGAAGAAAATGCGTACGCCGGCCAACGCGTCGGGTGCGACGTGGTCGCGGAGGAAGTCCAGTGCGTCGCCCTGGAGCAGGCGGACATTCGCGAGATCGTACTTCTCCACCCACAACATCAGTTGCCCAAGGCCCGCCGGGTAGACCTCGGCGGCAAGGTGGTTCACCTCTGGCGCGGCGACGGCGAGTTGCGCGGTCGCCTCGCCCATCCCGGAGCCGATCTCCAGCACGGTCGGCGCCGTCCGCCCGAACCACTCGGCCAGGTCGAGTTCGCCCGCGGGCAGTTCCTCCTGCGTACGCCCGAGCTCGGGCCAGCGCGTCTCCCAGACCCGCTTCTGCCCGACCGTCATCCGCACACTCCGGCGGACGGTGCTGAAAACGCCCGCCTGCCTGACCTGATCCGTTGCTCCCACCAGGTGAAGTCTATTAGTCGTCCCAGAAGAGGTGAGCGACGGTGTTGTGGGCCCGGCGGGTGGTGCGGAGGTAGTCGTCGGCGAAGCGGCCGGATTCGCCTTGGGGGTAGCCGCAGATCTGGGCGACCGCGGCCAGGTCGCGGGGGTCCTGCGGCAGCGAGTCACCGGGGCGGCCGCGGACCAGCATGATCGCGTTCCGGATCCGGCTCGCCAGCTCCCACGCGGCGCTCAGCGTGTCCGCCTCCGTCGGATCGACCAGATTCGCGTCGACACCGGCCCGCAGCGCGGTCAGCGTACGCGTCGTCCGCAGGCTCGGGAGGCGGTGCGCTTCGCGCAGCTGGAGCAACTGGACGGTCCACTCGATATCGGCCAGCCCACCGCGCCCGAGCTTCGTGTGCGTACTCGGGTCGGCGCCCCGCGGCAACCGCTCCGCATCGACGCGAGCCTTGATCCGGCGGATCTCCATCACGTCCCGCTCACTGACCCCGTTCTCCGGGTAACGCAGCGGGTCGATCAAGTCGCGGAACGACTGACAAAGCTCGGCGTCCCCGCACAGCGGATCGGCCCGGAGGAGCGCCTGCGCTTCCCAAACCGCCGACCACCGCGCGTAGTACGACGCGTACGACGCCAGCGTCCGTACCAGCGGTCCTTGCCGTCCTTCCGGCCGCAGATCCGCGTCGATCGCGACCGCGGGATCGGCGCCGGGGAGCGACAGCAGCCGCCGCAGCTCGGTTGCCGCCTGGGTCGCGAAGTCGGTCGCCTTCTGCTCGTCCGCGCCCGGCAACGGATCGTGGACGAACATCACGTCCGCATCGCTTCCGTACCCGAGCTCGTGACCGCCGAAGCGGCCCATCGCGACAATCGACATCCGCGTCGGCTCCGGCTCGCCCTTCGCGACCGCGCGGCGCGCGACTTCGAGCGCGGTCGTCAACGTCCCGGCCGCGACGTTCGTCAAGGCTTCACCGACCGCCTCCACGTCGAGCAGACCGGACAGGTCGGCGGCCGCGATCCGGAACAGTTCGCGACGCCGTACCCCCCGGATCGCGGCGACCGCGGCCTCGGGTACTTCCTGCCGGCGCGCGGCGGCGGACATCTCGGTTAGGAGTGCGTCCGGTGCCCGAGGCGTCAGCTCACGCTCGTCGGCGAGCATCGCGGTCGCTTCGGGCGCGCGCTGGAGCAGATCGACGGCGTACCGGCCGCTGGCCAGCAAGTGCGCGAGCCGTTGGGCCGACGCGCCTTCGTCGCGGAGCTGGCGGAGGTACCAGGGCGTTGAACCCAGCGCGTCCGAGATAGTCCGGAACGCGAGCAGTCCGGCATCCGGGGCAGGCGACTCGGCGAACCATCCGAGCATCGCCGGCAGCAGTGCCTTCTGGATCGACGATCGGCGCGAGACACCGCCGGACAGGGCCTCGATGTGGCGAAGTGCGGAGGACGGATCGACGTACCCGAGGGCCGTCAGGCGTTGCTTCGCCGCCTCCGGGGTCAGCCGTACCTCGTCGCCCGGGATGCGCGCGACCGCGGCGAGCAGCGGGCGGTAGAAAAGCTTCTCGTGCAACCGCCGTACTTCGAGCGCATGCTTCTTCCAGGCCGCGGTCAGGTCGGTGACCGGGTTCTTCGTGAATCCGAGCGAGCGGCCGAGGCGGCGCAGATCCGCCTCGTCGTCCGGGACCTGGTGCGTACGGCGAAGGCGGTACAGCTGGATGCGGTGCTCCATCGAGCGGAGGAAGCGGTACGCGTCGGCAAGCACAGCGCCGTCCGTACGCCCGACATAGCCGTTCTTCGTCAGCTCCTCCAGCGCGACCAGCGTCGTACCGGAACGGACTGTCTCATCACTGCGGCCGTGTACGAGCTGCAGCAACTGCACGGCGAACTCGACGTCCCGCAAACCACCTGGACCGAGCTTGAGCTGCCGATCCACATCCGCCGGCGGAATGTGGTCGATGACGCGGCGACGCATCGCCTGGACGTCGTTGACGAAGCCCTCCCGATCGGCCGCCGACCATGCGAGCTGCCCGACCTTCTCCGTGTACTCCCGGCCGAGCTCGGCGTCGCCCGCGACCGGACGCGCCTTGAGCAGTGCCTGGAACTCCCACGTCTTCGCCCAGCGCTGGTAGTACGCGAGATGGCTGTCGAGGGTACGGACCAGCGGGCCGGACTTTCCTTCCGGGCGCAGCGCGGCGTCGACCGGCCAGAGGGTGCCTTCGCCGGTGTGCGCCGAGCAGATCCGCATGGCCGCGGCCGCGAGGTTCGTCGCGGTCTTCAGGGCCGGCGCCTCGGGCTCGCCGGCGAGCGGTTCGGCGACGAAGAGGACGTCCACATCGCTGACATAGTTGAGTTCCCGGCCGCCACACTTGCCCATGGCAATCACCGCGAGCCGGCAGCCGGCCGCGCCGGGGTGGGCGGCGAAGTAGTCGTTGCGGGCGATGTGCAGCGCGGTTTCCAGCGCGCCGCCGGCCAGGTCCGCGAGTACGGCGGCGACCTCGTCGACGAGCAGTCCCTCGGCCAGATCACGGGCCGCGAGCCGGATCAGCAACCGCCGGTACTCGATCCGCAACGCGTCGACCGGATTCTCCGCATCGACCGCGGTGGCGAGTTTCGCGGCGACATCCTCCACCGACGGCCGCGATCCGGCCAGTGCGGGATCCGCGAGGTCGTACCAGTGCCGCGGGTGGACGGCGAGGTGCCGGCCGAGCGCCTCGCTCGCTCCGAGGACGAACACCAGCCTGCGCCGGAAGTCGGCGTCCATTTCGAGCGTCCGCGCGAACGCGGCCAGATCGTAGTCGTGCCGATGCAGCGACTCGGCCATCCCGCACAGGCTCAGCAGCGCGAGATCGGGATCGGCCGACTCCGACAGCGTCGTGATCAGCTGCTCGGTCGCCAGCGGGCTGTGCGAATCCAGCGCATCGAGCCCCCCGAGCATCCCCGCCGCCCGCCGCGGATCCTCGAACCCGAGCCGGACCAGCCGCCCCTCCCACGACCCTCTCCGCCCATCAGCCACCCCCGCAGGCTACCCAAACCCCGGCTTCGGGAAGCCACCGCGTACTTTTCTGGCGCGGCAATGCGCGGTGGGTTCTCAAAGTTGCGGTTGGATTGCGGGGGCGGCGCGGTGGGGGCGCGGGGAGGTTGCGGGGAGTACGCGGTGTCGTGTGGCGGATTCGGTGCGTAATCGGCATGATGGGGGTTCATGGTGATGATGACGGGGACGCTCGCCGTGCACGGCACGGTGCTCTGGCTGACGCCCCAGCAAGGCGGGCGCGTGTCCGGACCGCCGGATCCGGACTACGACTACGACTACACGGCGACCGCGTACTTGCCGCCGCGCACACCCGAGGATGGTCAGGCCGGTCTCGCGCTGCGCAGGTTCGCGCCGGGCGCGTGGCGGACGCCGGCGGAGGGCATTCTCGTACCCGGTCAGGGGAATCGCGCTCAGCAGGTAGTACCCGGCTGCCTGGTCGTGATCACCGAAGGCGTCCGGCCGGTCGGGTTCTTCACGGTCGAGGAAGTACACGCCCTGGCCGAAGACGGCACCCCAGTCGTCGCGGCAACCCCGGTCGAACCGGCTGTTGCTGCAACCCCGGTCGTTGCCCCGGCTCCGGTCGAACCAGTTGTTGCCGCGGCTCCGGTCGAACCGGTTGTTGCCCCGAGCCCAGTTCCAGCGGTGGTCGCCCCGGTTGAGCTGGACCAGGGCGTGGTCCCGGAAGAGCCTCCGTACCGGCATTCGACCGCCGCGGCACGCTGGGCCTCGAAGCACGGTTCGGACGACGTACCCGCCGAACCCGCCAACGCCTGAACACACCCTGAACACGCTCTGTTGCAATTACTGCACTCAGTGTTACCTTCAGAATCATGCGTCTCTGGAAACGGATCGTCGCAGTCCTCGTCGTAGCCGCCTTGGCCTTCGTGATCGAAGGCCTGGTGGCCCGCGCCCAAGCCGCCCCGCTCCTGTTCAAGAACTGCACCTACACCCGCATCCCCGGCGACTCCGGCCGCCCGCCGTACTCGCTCGCGCCGACGATCGGTCTGGTCAAGGTCACCCTGCGGACCGACCGCGGCGACGTGGTGCTCACGCTCGACCGGAGCAACGCGCCGTGTGCGGTGCACAGTTTCACGCATCTCGCGCTGCGGCGGTTCTACAACCAGACCCCGTGCCCACGCCGTACCCGGGCGATCCTCGAGTGCGGCGTGGGGCGGCCTGGGTACCAGTTCGCGCCCGAGCTGAGCGGGCGCGAGACGTACACCCGCGGGACGGTTGCCCTCAGCAACACCGGCGCGAACGGCAGCGCATTCTTCCTGGTCCGCTCGACCCCGCCGCCGCTCCGCGCGTCGACGGTCATCGGGACGGTGACGAGCGGGTTCCCGGTACTGGACCAACGGCCGGCGACCCTCGTCGAGGTACTGATCGGCTGAGCACGCCGGATTGAGTGTTTTTGCTCAGGTGCCGGTCGCGGAATTACCCGACGCTCTTGGCATGACGAAAAAGATTCAGCCTCAGCAGACCGCCGCCTTCTACGCGCAGGCGGTCGCCTCGTTCGGCTTGTCCGTGTCCGCGATGATCATCGCACTCGCGTACCTGCCTGCTCAGCCGTGGGTGCGGGCGTTTCTCGCGCTCGGGCTGCTGTACGCGATCACTTCGACGGTTGTGCTCTGCAAGGTGGTCCGCGACCGCCAGGAGATCACCGACGTGACCAGCCGGGTGGATCAGGCCCGGCTGGACAAACTCCTGACCGAGCACGACCCGTTCCGCGTCGACAGCTGACGGGTGGACAACTGACGGGGCGACAGCTGACCTACAGCACCGGCAGCAGTGTGTTGAGCTCGAACGGCGTCACCTGGCGGCGGTACTCCTGCCACTCGGAGCGCTTGTTCCGGAGGAAGAAGTCGAAGACGTGCTCGCCGAGGGTTTCCGCGACGAGCTCGCTGTCCTCCATCACGCTGATGGCTTCGGCGAGACTGCTCGGCAGCGGCTTGATCCCGAGCGCCTTGCGTTCGCGGGGCGTGAGGGACCAGATGTCCTCCTCGACCTCCGCCGGCAGCTCGTAACCTTCCTCGATCCCCTTCAGCCCGGCCGCAAGCATCAACGCAAACGCCAGGTACGGGTTCGTCGCCGAATCCAGCGACCGGAATTCGACCCGGCTGGACTGTCCCTTGTGCGGCTTGTACATCGGCACCCGGACGAGCGCCGAGCGGTTGTTGTGACCCCACGAAATGAACGACGGCGCCTCGTCACCGACCGCCAACCGCTTGTACGAGTTCACCCACTGGTTCGTCACCGCGGTGATCTCGGACGCGTGCTGCAGCAGCCCCGCGATGAACGCCCGCCCGGTCTTGGACAGCTGGTACTGCGCGCCGCCCTCGAAGAACGCGTTCCGGTCGCCCTCGAACAGCGACATGTGCGTATGCATGCCCGACCCCGGATGCCCCGACAGCGGCTTCGGCATGAACGACGCGTAGATCCCCTGCGACAGCGCCACCTCCTTCACCACCACCCGGAAGGTCATGATGTTGTCGGCGGTGGACAGCGCGTCCGCGTACCGCAGGTCGATCTCCTGCTGGCCCGGACCGCCCTCGTGGTGACTGAACTCGACCGAGATGCCCATCGATTCGAGCATCGTGATCGCCTCGCGGCGGAAGTCGTTGCCGATGCCCTGCGGCGTGTGGTCGAAGTACCCGGACGAGTCGACCGGCTCCGGTGTCGTACCCGGCGCGCCGCTGAGCGACTTGAACAGGTAGAACTCGATCTCCGGGTGCGTGTAGAAGGTGAAGCCGAGATCGGCCGCCTTCGAGAGCGTCCGCTTGAGTACGTGCCGCGGGTCCGCGAAGGACGCCGAGCCGTCCGGCATGTTGATGTCGCAGAACATCCGCGCCGTACCCATCGTCTCGCCCCGCCAGGGCAGGATCTGGAACGTCGACGGGTCCGGCTTGGCGAGCATGTCCGCCTCGGTCACCCGGGCGAACCCCTCGATCGCCGAGCCGTCGAAGCCGAGGCCTTCGGCGAACGCGTTCTCGAGCTCGGCCGGCGCGACCGCCACCGACTTCAGGAACCCGAGTACATCGGTGAACCAGAGCCGCACGAAGCGTACGTCGCGCTCTTCCAGCGCGCGCAGCACGAACTCCTGCTGCTTGTCCATCTGTCCACCTCTCACCCGGTTTGCGACGCCGCTTCCAGGACATCTCCCGCGACATCTCACAGTGTGCCCCGCCGTTGTTAAGCAGACGTTACGTGCCAGGCCGGACTTGGCGGCGATCAGGGCCTAGCGTGTCCCTTTGTGCAGACGATCTTCCGGGCCGCGCTGATCGTGGCCGCGCTGCTCTGTTTGAGTGACCTGATCGTCAGCACCGCCCGGTTCGTGCAGTCGGTGCGGCGCAAACGGCCGGCCGAGCGGGACGTCCTCGGCCGGCGCTGGCTGCCGGTGCCGGAGCTCGGGTTCGGGATGTGCGCGTTCTGCTGCCCGGGCCTGGTCACGCTCGGGCTGACCCATCACGACGCCGACAACCTGCCGACGCCGCAGATCCTGCTCGCGGCGCTGGTTTTCGGGTACGCCGGTGCGGTGCTCTCCCGGGTGGTGCGTACGCCCGGGCCAGGCGGCCGCCGGTTCAAGCTACGCGCCGGCCTGCTGCTCGGCCTGCCGGCCGTGTTCGGGCTCGTGTTCGGCCTTTCGGGTATCGCTACCTGATCTTGCTTCGCGGCGCGAGCGGTACCAGGGAACGATCCGCTCCAGCGGGGCGAACGCGAGCCAGCAGACGACCGTCGGCAGGAAGTGGATCAGCAGGATCGCCGTGTTCGCGGCGTGGAAGCCGAGGAAGAACAGCGCGCCGAGCAGCTGCCAGCGGCCCTTCAGCCACAGGATCACCGGCGACAGGAACTCGCCGATGATGCCGACCCACTGCATCACGTGCAGCATCCAGGGGTGATGCAGCAACCACTCCCCGACCGGGTGCGGCCGTCGCACGATCGCCCAAGTCAGGATCGCGCTGCCGGGCCACGTCAACGCCCATCCGGCACTGCGCAGTTTCGCGATCGCGGACAGGAAGTACGTCGCGATCACACAGATCTGTACACACCGGATCGCCCAGCCGGCTGCTTCCGACTTCGTCTGATCTCCGTACGACGCGAGGCCGCGACTGCCCGCCTTCACGGTCGGGAGGACCCACAACGCGATCACGAGCGCGAGGTGATCGTGGTCGACTTTGCCGTCACTCATCCCGATGAGCACCCACCAGGTGAACGCGGGCGCGACGATCCAGCCGGCGACGCGGGGGAAGTAGTTGGTGGCCGCGATCAGGCAGGTGACGATCAGGACGATGTACAGGGCGGTGGTGTTGGCGACCGATGGTTTCGGCAGGTCGAGCAGCCGGGCCAAGAGCAACGGCTGGTACAGGCCGGGGTGCTCGCCCTTGTCGCGGGTGTCGCGGACGAACGCGTGCATGTCCAGGATGACGAACAAGTACAGGACCGTACGCAGCCAGGCGATCCGGGCGAGCGCGATCGCCGGAGTGAACCAGTTGATCGCCTTCATCGCTTCACCTGCCAGGTCGCGAGGATCTGTGAGGTGGGCGGACCTTCGACCCGGCCCTTCACGAGCTGAGTGGTGTCGCGGATCAGCTCGAGTTTCACGTACTTCGGTTTGTCCGGGTGTTTGCGCGCCCACCCGTCGGCGACCTGCTGGAGCAGCGAAGGATTGTTGACAATCTCCCCGGCACGGGCCTCGATCTCGGCGCGGGCGACCCCGGCGCCTTCGATGTTGAGCGGTACGTCGACCGTCGTACCCGCGTCCGTGACCGCGCTGATCCGGGTGTAGTCGATCCTGGCGTCGTCCGGCACCGTCATCGCGTACTGCGACATCGGACCGAACGGCCAGGCGTCGTCACTGGCCCGGACCGACCCGTTGATCAGCAGCCCGATCCCAGCCACCGCCACCAGCACCCGCAACCCCTTACCGACCCGCCCCAGCCGCTCACCATCAGTCACGCCCGCCATTACACACCACCCCGCCGTCAGCAGTTCGACAGTACGTATACGCCCACTGCCCGCGGCGTCACGCCTGAGCACCGGTGCAATCCGCCCAAAACAGCCGACACCTCCTGTCGAACTGCCGATCATTCCGGTTTGGACCCCTCGTTCGTAGGGAATTTTCTTGTGTATGACCGCCCCAGAAAGTTTCCAACGCCTCGGCCTGTCCAGGCGTACGCTCCTCGGCGCGACCGCCGGCGGCGTACTGCTCGGTGGAGTCGCCGCGGCCACCCTGCCGACAGCAGCCCACGCCGCCCCGGCGCCGCGCTGCTACACGCGCGCCGAATGGTCGGCGCGCCCGCCCAAGTCCGCCACCCAGGTGATCGCCAAGCCCGACCACATCGTCATCCATCACACCGCGAGCCCGAACGTGACCGACTACTCGCTGGCCGCGGCGTACAAGGTGCAGCACTGGATTCAGGACCTGCACATGGACACCAACGGCTGGATCGACATCGGCAATCAGCTGACCATCAGCCGCGGCGGCTACCTGATGGAGGGCCGCAGCAAGTCATTGTCTGCCATCAACAATCGGCAAAATGTCCTCGGCGCGCAGACGCTGAACAACAACAGCCACACGATCGGGATCGAGCACGAGGGCATCTACACCAGCGAGAACCCGACCACCGCACTGTTCGACATGTCCGTCCTGACGTGTGCATGGCTGTGTACGCAGTACGGGCTCGATCCGCACGTGGCGATCGTCGGGCACCGCGACTACAACAGCACCCAGTGCCCGGGCGACGTCTTCTACGCACGACTACCCGAACTGCGGGACCGGGTCGCCGCTGTGCTTTGAGACGCGGTGCTTCGATAGGTGATCCGCCGGATCAGCAGCTCGAACGGGCCGCGGTAGTTCGCGCGGCGCATCCGGTCGGCGAGCAGTACGGTCGCTGACCAGGTCGCCACCGCGAGCAGTGCTGTCGTGGTCGTGGTGAGGGTGTCCGACAGATCCAGCAGGTACGGCGTGAACACGACCGTCCACACCACGGACTGTGCGAGGTAACACGTCAACGACCGTTGCCCGACGGCGGCGATCGCCAAGGCAATCCCTTGGCGACCGCCGCCCCGCCCGCCGAGAGCGTCGGGGCGGCTGGTCAGCCGGTGCGCGACAAGGACGATCAGCGCCGCGTACCCGAGACCGCCGAAGACACCGGTTGCGGCATGCAACGGACCGATGATGCTGAGCGTGTGTTCGCTCGGCATGGCAAGGACGCCGCCCACGACGAGCGAGACCGGAAGCGCGCCGGCGATCGCAATGGTGAGGCCGAGGAGCGCGGTCGTACGCAGCAGGGTGAGATGTTCGGCGGGGCGTTCGAGGATGCGCCGGCGGCCGGCCCACAAGCCGATCAGGAACGGTGTGACGAAACCGATCCAGGCCACGCCGGCAACGAACGGCTGCGCCGCGATCCGGTCGGCGAGCTGCGAACCGAAGCCGGCCGGGAGCATCGTCGGATCAGGCCCTTCGGCGAAGCTGTCGAGCAGGTCGTCACTGGGCAGCGCGATCAGGATCAGCACGAACCCCGCCACGATGAACAACCAGCGGTCCTTCCAGCGAAGTGCCCACACGCCGAGGAACAGCAGCACCCCGTACGCGGCGAGGATGTCACCGATGTAGAGCAGCATCGCGTGCAGGAACCCGAGCACCACCAGCACCAGACTCCGCCGCCAGAGCAACCTCCGGATCGGCCACCACTCACGCCCGGCTTCCCGTTGCCGACGGACGATCTGCGCAACCCCGTACCCGAACAGCACCCCGAACATCGGAAACGCCCGCTCGTCCACGAGCGTGGAGATCACCATCCCCACACCCCGGTCGACCACCGACCCATCCACCGGAAACCCCGCGAAGTACCGTGCCCCACTCACAAAATAGTGCGAGTTCGCCAACGCGATGAACAACAACATGAACCCCCGAGCCAAGTCCGGCCCCAGCGCCCGCTCCCCCACCCCAGTAGGCCCACCCACACCAGTCATACCCCCACTAAACCCACCCCACAGCCCCCCAACATCCACCAAAAGTCCCCCACCACCCAACCTTCGTCGCTCTCACCACAAACCCCGCTGCCGCTCGAGGGGCGGCGGAGGGGAATTCCTGGGTGGGGTGAAGTGGGGTGGGATCACGTGGTGCGGATGCGGAGTGAGTACCCCCGGTTGGGGGGTGAAAGTTTGCGGGTTGATGCGGTGGATGCGGTCGAACGGAACGTCGAGCGGGTGCGGGCGTACATTCGGCGTTGGTAAGAGGTGGAGGAGGGGCGTGGGGTCGCGGGCGGGGAACCAGTAATGTGCTCCCGTGCCTCAACTTCGCGTAGCGCTTGCTCAGCTCAACGTGACCGTCGGTGATGTCGACGGGAACGCGGACAAGATCGTGGCGTGGACGCGGAACGCGGTGGAGCGAGGGGCGCATGTGGTGGCGTTTCCCGAGCTCGGGCTGACCGGATATCCGGTCGAGGATCTCGCGTTGCGGGCGTCGTTCGTTGACGCGTCACAGGCCCGGATTCACGATCTCGCCCAGCGGCTCGCGGACGAAGGGCTCGGCGACATCGTCGTGGTCTGTGGGTATCTCGACCGCGTCACCGGTTCGGCGATGGGCGTCGACCGGCTCGGCCGGCCGAAGGGCTCGCCGACGAACTCGGCCGCGGTCATCCACCAGGGCCGCGTCGTCACCAGCGCGGTGAAGCATCACCTGCCGAACTACGGCGTCTTCGACGAGTTCCGGCACTTCGTCCCGGGCAACACCCTGCAGGTGATCCGGATTCACGGCATCGACGTCGCGCTCGTCATCTGCGAGGACCTCTGGCAGGACGGCGGCCCGGTCGCCGTCACCCGCGAGGCCGGCGCGGGGCTGCTGCTGGTCATCAACAGTTCGCCGTACGAAGCGAACAAGGACGACCTGCGCGGTGACCTGGTACGCGACCGTGCCCGCGAAGCCGGCTGCGCTCTCGCGTACGTGAATCTGGTCGGCGGCCAGGACGAGCTCGTCTTCGACGGCGACTCCCTGATCGCGGACGCGGAAGGCACGATCATCGCCCGCGCCCCGCAGTTCGAGCAGGGCAGCATGATCGTCGACCTGGAACTACCTGCCGCGACAGGTACGCCGTCCGGTACGCACGAAGGCATCGAGATCGTCCACACCGTGCTGCACGAGGACGCGGTCGACGCGTACGAGGCGATGGAAGCGAGCGTCGCGCCCCGGCTGTCCGACGAGGCCGAGATGTACGGCGCGATCGTCACCGGACTGCGCGACTACGTCCAGAAGAACGGTTTCAAATCCGTACTGCTCGGACTGTCCGGCGGCATCGACTCCTCGCTCGTCGCCGCGATCGCCTGTGATGCGATCGGCGCCGAGCGGGTGTTCGGCATCTCGAACCCGAGTGTGTACTCCAGCGACCATTCCAAGGACGACGCCGCCGAGCTGGCCGCGCGGACCGGCCTGAACTACCGGGTGATCCCGATCCAGCCGATGGTGCAGCCGTTCCTGGACACGCTCGGCCTGACCGGTCTCGCCGAGGAGAACCTGCAGGCGCGGGTCCGGGCGGTGATCTGGATGGGCCTCTCGAACGCCGACGGCCACCTGGTACTTGCCTGTGGCAACAAATCGGAACTGTCCGTCGGCTATTCCACCATCTACGGTGACGCGGTCGGCGGGTATGCGCCGCTGAAGGACGTCCCGAAGACCGTGGTCTGGCGGCTGGCCAAATGGCGCAACGAGGACGCCAAGGCCCGCGGCCAGCAGCCACCGATCCCGGCGAACTCGATCGCCAAACCCCCGTCCGCCGAGCTCAGTCCGGGGCAGCAGGACAGCGACTCGCTGCCGCCCTACGACCTGCTCGACGACATGCTCGACGACTACGTCGAACAGGACCGCGGCAGCGCCGAACTGGTCGCCGCCGGATTCGAGACCGAGCTGGTCAGCAAGGTGATCCAGCTCGTCGATCGCGCGGAGTACAAGCGCCGGCAGTACCCACCGGGCCCGAAGATCACCCACAAGGCCTTCGGCCGGGACCGCCGGTTGCCGATCACCAATGCATGGCGTGAGGACGCACGAAAGGCAGCCGAGCACTGAGCGACTCGTGGCGGTACCGCCCATCCACCGACAACCCCTGGCTCCCGCCCGAGGGTGCCTCCGAGCTGCCCACCGACGATGTGAGCGATCGCTCACCGGCAGCCGGTGGCGCTTACCCTCCGCATCGGTGGGACGATGAAGGCATGGTTGACAACTTCCTGTCGGCCGGTACCCAGGGCGACGACGAGGAGCTTCCGTCGCCGTACGGGACCGGACCGAAGAACCGCGCAACCGAGGAGCACCGCCGCTCGGACCATGACGGCGACACCTGGCGGGACCGGGGCTCAGACCTCGGCCTCGACCCGTCACCGTCCCTGCCGAACGCGCCCCGGATGTACGAACGCGGCCCGGTACCGCAACAGCCGTACGTACCGAAGCCGCCGTTCCTTCCCAGCGCCCCGCCGCCTCCGCAGCAGCAACAGCAGCGCGCCCCGGAGCAACCGGAGTACTACGGCGATCCTGGACAGCAGGGTTACCAGGAGCCGAACCCGTTCAGGTCGGCGCCGCCTTCACAGTCTTCGCAGGGTCAGCCGCCGCAGGGTCGGCCGAGTCCGTTCGGTCCCGGAAGCACGGGAAGCAACGGCGTACCCGGAAACCGCACGAGCGGGCAGCAGCCGCCTTCGCAGCACAATCCGCCCCACAACAACCCGGGGCAGCAAGATCTCTCGCATGGCAGCCAGCCGCACGGCGGTTCGTCGCAGGGCGGTTCACCTGGTGGTTCGCAGGGTGGTTCGTCGCAGGGGCATCAGCCGTTGCGGCCGCCTGCGCCGCCGCAGTCGCCGGTGCAGTCACAGTCGCATTCGAGCAATGGGCTGAGCCACCGGCCGCCGCAGCCGTCGAGCGGCAACAGCAACTGGAGCGGGCAGGCACCGCAGCCGTCCACTCCCCCGCCCCCACCGCAGTCGCCGATTTCTTCGTCGCGGTCGTCGGAGCCGCCGTCGGGTCAGAGCAACGGTCTGCCGCCGGGGTCGGGGAGCAATGGACTGTCGTACGGGTCGAGCAATGGTTTGAGTAATGGCCTCAGCAACGGTTTGGGTAACGGCCCGAGCAACGGCTTGAGTAGTGGTCCGAGCAATGGGCTGAGTAATGGGCTGGCTCCGAATCGGCATCCGTCGACGCCGTCAGACCCGAGTGCGGAGTACGAGAGCAGCGCGCCGGTTGCCGAAGGTGATGACCGGCCGCGACCGCTCGGTGCGCGGCGACGGGCGGGTGTACAGCAGGACGCACCGAGCCAAGTGCCGGCCGAGCAGTTCTCGTCGCACCGAGCCGCCCGGAGAGCACAAGTCACCGGAGACGCCGCGCCCGGCACGGACGGCCCCTCGACCGAAGCAACTCCCCCACCCGACGCAGGCCATCCCGCTGGCGCAGGGTATTCCGCTGGCGCGGGGTATTCCGCTGGCGCGGGGCATTCTGCTGACGCGAGGCAGGGGGCGGCTGCAGGACAGGCGGCATCCGCGGCGCAGTCGGCTGGTGTCGGACAGGCAGCTGGTGCAGGGCAGTCAGCCGGTGCCGGGCAGTCAGCTGGTCTCGGACAGTCGGGTGGTGCCGGACAGTCAGCTGGTGTCGGGCAGTCGGGTGGTGCGGGGCTGGCGGCAGGTGCCGGGCAGTCAGGTATCGGGCAGGCGGTGGGTGCGGGGCAGTCGGCTGGGGTGGGGTCGGCGGGTGACGCGGGGAAGCGGCCGCGGCGGTATCGCGTGCATCATTTGCGGGACTTCAAGAACCGTGGCGAGAAGTGGGCGATGCTCACGGCGTACGACCAGTACACGGCGGAGATCTTCGATCAGGCCGGGATTCCGGTGCTTCTGGTCGGGGACTCGGCGGCCAACAACGTGTACGGGCATGAGACCACGCTCCGGGTCACGGTCGACGAACTGATTCCGCTGGCGCGGGCGGTCGCGGGCGCGGTGGAGCGTGCGCTGGTCGTCGCGGACCTGCCGTTCGGGTCGTACCAGGCGTCGCCGGAGCAGGCGTTCCATACGGCAGTGCGGTTCATGAAAGAGGCCGGCGTCCACGCGGTGAAGCTCGAAGGCGGCCGGAACATGGTGCCGATGGTCGAGAAGCTGACCCAGTCCGGCATCCCGGTGATGGCGCACATCGGTTTCACCCCGCAGAGCGAGCACAGCATCGGCGGGTACCGGGTGCAGGGTCGTGGCGATCAGGCCGCGACGCTGATCGACGACGCGGTCGCGCTCGCCAAGGCGGGTGCGTTCTCGGTCGTCCTCGAGATGGTGCCCGGTGATGTCGCCGCCGAGATCACCAAGCGGGTACCGATCCCGACCATCGGCATCGGTGCCGGCCGTGACACGGACGCGCAGGTGCTGGTCTGGCAGGACATGGCCGGCCTGCGTTCGGGGGCGATGCCGCGCTTCGTCAAGCAGTACGCGGACCTGCGCGGCGTCCTCACCAACGCGGCCGCCACGTACGCGGCCGAGGTCGCCTCCGGAGTGTTCCCCGCCGACGAGCACACTTTCTAGCGCGGGGCACGGTCAGATCCACGGCAGGGCGGAGCGCTCGGTCCAGTATTCGTCGGGCTGCTGAACGAACTCGTTCAGCGGCCCGTCGATGCGGTACGCGAGGTTGCTGGCGAGCTGTTCCTTCGTGGTCGCGCCGCTCAGCACCACATCCGCCCACGGCTGCGCGACCGCCGCACCGATGGCCAGCGCGTCCGGCGTACTCCCATGCTGCCGCGCGAACTCGTTGAACGGAGTCTCACCGGCGCGCGACGTCAACCGCCCGTTCGCGACTGCTTCCTTGATGACGACGAACCAACCCTCCGCGTACGCCTCGGCGAGCGCCGGCCCGGCTGACGTTTCCAGCACGTTCCAGGTCGCCTGGACGGACGTGAACGGCGTACCGGCAGCCATCGCCTTGCGGAGCGTCGCGGCCTGATGCGGACCACTCGTGGACAGCCCGACGCGTACGCCGGTGTCGGCGATCTCCCGCAACCGATCCAGCAGTCGTTTGTCCGCCAGCGCCGGACTGTCCGGCGTCAGGCTGTGCACCAGATAGATATCCGGTGGTCCACCCAACGACTGCAGCGTCTCCGGCCACTGCCGTTCGAACGTCGCGAGACTGTGGTCCTTCACCTCGTGCGTCTCCGCGTCGTGCCGCCAGTCCGCGACGTACGTGTAACCCCATTTCGAGCCGATGGTCAGTTGCGTACGGCGCTCCGGCGTCAGCCACTCCCCCAAGAACAGCTCGGCAAAACCGTACGAACGGGCGGCATCGAAGTACCGAACACCGGCTTGCCACGCCTGCTCGAGCAGCTCGTGCGTACGCGTGCGCAAGTCGTCGACCTCCCGCCCGAGCGACAGGTCCTCGTCGTGCCCGAGGTTGATGTAACCAGGACGCCCCAGCGCCGCGAGACCCAGCCCGATACTTGCCATGCCCCTGATCGTAGATGTCGGCAGCAACCATGTGAGACGCGCCGCAACGGGCGGCATGGTGGTCGCAGTGTCCTTTAACGTTTTGTGGTGTGAGCCAAGCCGAGCTGCGACCACCAGGGACGATCCGCCATCGGACGACTGCCCGCGTACTGCCGGTGCGTCCGGACGGCAAGGTGCTGTTGCTGCACGGATGGGATCCGCTGAAACCACAGACGCCGTACTGGTTCACGATCGGCGGCGGGGTCGAAGCCGGCGAGACGGTGCTGGAGGCGGCCAGTCGCGAACTGCGCGAAGAGGTCGGTCTTGTACTTCCGGTTGACGCGCTTGGTTCGCCGGTGGCGACGAACCAGATCGAGTACGAGTGGGGTGGGTGCCGGATCATCCAGCATCAGACGTTCTTCGCGGTCGCGGTGGAGCGGGTCGAGGTGACGTTCGCGAACCAGGAGGAGCTGGAGTTGCAGACGATCAGCAAGCACGGCTGGTGGTACGGCGACGATCTGGAGGCGACCGGTCAGGCCGCGCACATCACCATCCCGGGATTGCTCCGGCAGGCGACGGACGCGATCACGCTGCGGCGCGCGTCCTGAGTGCCGTTTCGGCGCAGCGCGCAGCCTTAACCGGCCTCGGGTCAGCGGGTCAGCCGGCTTCGGGTCAGCGGGCGCGGGCGGCTTTGAGGACCTTCTTCGGGACCTTCTTGTCCACCTTGTAGTGCACCCGGTCGATCCGCTCGGCGCAGCCCTCCTTGGACAGGCGCAGCAGCACCACCGGGCACTTCTTGCACCTCGGCTTGTCCTTGCAGCACTTCTTCTTCGCGGTCATCGACGGCACCTGGCGAGTGTAGGTGAGGCATACCTAACCGTCCAGAGGGGTCGGGTGTGATCGTGGCCGACGTCACGCCAGCTGTCCGCTGAGGAGTTCGCGGGCTTCGACCAGTGACGGCCCGTACCAGGTCAGGTGCCGTCCGGAAACACAGCGCGCGGGTTTCGCGAACGCCTCCGGACCGTCATCCGGTGAAAACGGATAAGGCTCATCCGGCAGTACCACGAGGTCGTACTCAGGTAACGCGGCCGGATCGATCCGCGGATAGCGTTCTGTGGATTCTCTCAGCGAGTTGTCGATGCCAATCCGGGACAACAGATCGCCCGCGAACGTATCCCGCCCCAACGCCATCCACGGCCGCCGCCAGATCGGTATCACCGCACGCCGGCGCATTCCTTCGTACGACGTGCTCCACACCGATCGTGCTTCGCGCAACCACCGCGGTACGTCGCCGATGATCGCCGGCAGCATGCGCATCAGTGAGTCGAGTGCTTCGGGCACTGTCGTCGGTGCGGTGGTCCAGACCGCGATTCCACTCGATCGCAATGCGTCCAGATCGATCGCGCGGTTCTCTTCCGCGTTCGCGATGACGACGTCCGGCGCGAGTGCACGGATGCGTTCGAGATCGGGATTCTTGGTGCCGCGAACGCGGATCACGTCGAGGTGCGCGGGCTGCGTACACCAGTCGGTCGCACCAACGATCAGGTCCGGCCGCGTACTCGCGATCGACTCCGTCAACGACGGCACGATGCTGACCACACGACGTACTTCGGAAGGTAGTTCGACCACGTTGCCGAGGTCGTCGTACGCACTGTTCATCGGTCTGTTGTACCTCGCTTCGACCTGGTCTCGCACGGTGCGCGTCGAGGACGTTGCCGTCGACAACACTCGCGGATCCGTCCGGTTCGGGGCCGATTTGTGCGCGTGTCGCCAAGAAATATTCTTGCGTATCCGGCATGCTCTTGGCGCGGTGGAATCCCTTCTGCACAAGGATTTTCGGCATTTGCCCGCCGCTATGCGCCGAGTTCTCCTTAACCTGCGCACGTTTCGGGTGCTTTACGTGGAGCACACTTGTTGTCATCATCGTGACGACGAGGAATCCACCGTGGTTTTCCTCAGCCGCACCAAGGAGGCAGAGTGCCAGCCAAGAAGGCAGCCGCAGGGAAGGCGACAGCCAAAAAGGCTTCTCCCGCCAAGAAGACTGTCGCGAAGAAGGCCAGCGCCGCGAAGACGACAACCGCGCGCAAGGTCAGCGCAGCAAAGAAGACAGCGACGAAGAAGGTGAGTGCGGCCAAGAAGACCGCCGCCACGAAGACCGTGGCGAAGAAGGCACCGGCGAAGCGGACCACCGCCAAGAAGGCCGTCGCGAAGAAGGCTCCGGCGAAGAAGGCCACGGCCCGCAAGACCGTTGCGAAGAAGGCGCCGGCGAAGCGCGTCAGCGCGGCCAAGAAGACCACGGCCGCGAAGCGGACCACCGCCGCGAAGAAGGCGACGACCGCGAAGAAGACCGTGGCCAAGAAGGCACCGGCGAAGAAGACGGCAGCCAAGAAGACCGCCGCCAAGAAGACGGTGGCGAAGAAGGCCACTGCCAAGAAGACCGTCGCGAAGAAGGCACCGGCGCGCAAGGTCGCCGCCAAGAAGGCGCCCGCGAAGAAGACCGCTGCCAAGAAGGCTCCGGCCAAGCGCGTCGCGGCGAAGAAGAGCGCGGTGAAGACCGCCGCCAAGAAGACCGTGGCCCGGAAGACCGCCGCGAAGAAGGCACCGGCGCGTAAGGCCCCGGCCCGCAAGACCGCGGCCCGGCGGGTGGCCCGCTGACAGCTGCGTCCGCGTTCGCGCGACGTACGGCCGTGAAGACCTGAAGGGCACCACCGGACGCGGTGGTGCCCTTCGGCTTTTTCTCAGTTCTCTGTAACGCTCTTTGGCATGCAGGTGCCGCCGGGGGCTGATTCAGTCGTCGTCCCACTTCGGGTCGTGGTCCCAGGACTCGTTGCGTTCCTGCACCTTCTCGAGGGCCCGCGCGGCTTCCTCCGGCGAGCTGTACGGCCCGAGCCGGTCGCCCGACTTCGCACCCTGGTACGGCTCCACCTTGCCGGTCTTGGTGTTGTAGTACCACTCGTTGCTGTGATCGTCGCTCATCCGGCTGACCACCTCCTGGGTTATCTGACGCGGCTCATTAGAATGATCTCACCATGTCGATCCTCACTGCAGGGCGCATTTCGCCGCGCCGCGACGTTCCCGCATCCATTCCGCGTCCGGAGTACGTCGGCAAGCCGGCGCCGACGCCGTACGACGGTTCGTACGTGACGTCGCCCGAACTCGTCGAGAAGATGCGGGTCGCGAGCAAGCTCGCCGCGCAGGCGTTGCAGGCGGTCGGTGCGGCCGCGAAGCCGGGTGTGACGACCGACGAGCTGGACGCGGTCGGGCATGAGTACCTGGTGGAGCGAGGCGCGTACCCGTCGACGCTGGGCTACCGCGGGTACCCGAAGTCGCTGTGTACGTCGGTGAACGAGGTGATCTGCCACGGTATCCCCGATGATCGTCCGCTCGAGGACGGCGACATCGTCAACGTGGACATCACCGCGTACCTGAACGGGGTGCACGGTGACACGAATGCGACGTTCCTGGTCGGCGATGTCGACGAGGAGAGCCGGCTGCTGGTGGAGCGTACGCTGGAAGCACTGAACCGCGGCATCAAGGCGGTCAAGCCCGGGCGGCAGGTCAGCATCATCGGACGGGTGATCGAGTCGTACGCCAAGCGTTTCGGGTACGGGGTGGTCCGCGACTTCACCGGCCACGGCATCGCCACCTCGTTCCACTCCGGCCTGATCATCCCGCACTACGACGACGAACGCTTCGACGACGTGATCGAGCCCGGCATGACCTTCACCATCGAGCCGATGCTGACCCTCGGTTCGTACGACTACGACCTGTGGGACGACGGCTGGACCGCCACCACCAAGGACAAGTCCCGCACCGCCCAGTTCGAACACACCCTCCTGGTCACCGACACCGGCGCCGAAGTCCTCACGTTGCCATGACCATCACGCAGTACCAGAAACCCCACCTCCCCGGAATCCTCGCTCTCTGCGAAGCGGAAGACTGGCCAAGCCTTCCCGCCGACCCCGTCCGCGCCCACGCCGTTTTCACCGCACCCGGCGTGACAACAGTCGTCGCCCTGGACGGCGAACAGGTAATCGGCTTCGCCTACCTTCAAAGCGACGGCCACATCCAGGCGCACCTGTCCCAACTGGCCGTCCACACCAACTACCGCCGCAAAGGCATCGGCCGCGCCCTGGTCGAGTACGCCGCTCCGTTGACGGGCGCCCAGCGCATAGACCTGGTCACCGACACCGCCGAAGACTTCTACGCCACCTTCGAACACCGCACCTTCGCCGGATACCGCATTTACCCCGGCTGAAAGCCGGCGGCTTGGTACAACGTGATCGCCGGTGCGTTGTGCTCGTCCACTCGTAAGGCGACTGTTGTGTCAGCGCAGGCACTCAACAACAACCGCGCGATCCCGCGTCGCCGGTACGCGCGCGCCGTGAACAACTCGATGATGAATCGGCAGTCGGGTGTATCCGGCCAGGGTGCGCGCTCCACGACGAGGATCGCGCCGACCAACTCATCACCCGCCCAAGCAAGCCGGCTGACGTCCGGGTCGAGCACGCCGTACCCGCCGTCGAACGTGAGCTGTATGTCCTCCAGGGCTTCCTGTTCGGTGGTGGAGGCGATGCCGGGGTCGTACGCCGCGCAGTACAGGCGGGCGAGGGCGGGTGTGTCGGCCACCACCGGCGGGCGCAGTGCGACGCCTGCTATTGGATGCGCCGGCAGTACGCCCGGGTGGCGGATGAGGATCATTGGCTGGTGGCTGTGGTGATGAAGGCGCCCAGGTCTGCGGACTGCTGGATTCGGGATTGTTCGTGGACGTACATCATGTGGCCGGCCGGGTAGTACTTGGTTTGGATGTTGGAGGTCAGCTCGGCGGGGATGGGGAGACGGGCGAGGGTGTGTTCGGTGGCGAAGTACGGGGTGGCGCCGTCGTAGTGACCGGAACCCACGTACACCTGCAGATGCGGGTTCATCCGCATCGCCTCGGCCAGCTTCTCCGCGACCGTGATCTGCTGTCCTTCGAACTCCTTGAAAGACCATTTCCCGGCCGCATCCGCGTTGATGATCTCGTACGGAAGATCGTTCTCGTACCCGAGCTCCACGCGTACATAGTGGTTCAGCGCCGCCGAGTACGGACCGGTGATCGCGTTCATCGACGGATCGCGATCGGGGGTTTCCGAACCATAGTCCGCGTTCCATCCGGTGAAGCGCCCGTCCAGCCGTCCGACGGTCTGACGGCGCGAACGCAGCAACTCACCGAAGAACCGCATGTGCTCGATCCGCAGGTTCACCCGGTCGATGTAGTCCTCGCTGAGCCCGGTCAGTTCGGCCAGCCGGGTCACCACTTCGGCGCGGTAGTCCGCCGGGATTCGGTTGCCCTGGGCAAGCGCATTCGGGTACCGGCCGGCCGCGAACCGTTCCGCGTCGGCGAGCAGCTCTTCCAGCGAACGATCCGGGATCAGCCCGTGATAGTGCGCGATCGCCGCGTACGTCGGCAGGAACAGCGTGTACGGAAGATCGTTCCCCGGGGTGAAATCGAGCGTCCCGAACTCGAGCACCACCGAAATCAGCATCACGCCGTTCAGGTACATCCCGTACCGCTTCTGCAAATGCCACGCGAGCCCGGCCGCCCGCGTCGTCCCGTACGACTCGCCGGCCAGGAACTTCGGCGACATCCACCGACCGTTCCGCGACGTCCACAGCCGGATCACCTCGCCGACCGACTCCAGGTCGCGGGTGAACCCGTGGTAATCCCCCGGCTTCTCCCCCTCGGCCGCCCGTGAATATCCCGTCGACACCGGATCGATGAACACCACGTCGCTGTACTTCAGCAACGTCTCCGCATTGTCGGCGATCGCGTACGGCGGCGCGGCCAACTCACCCACGTCCCCCGAAACCACCCGGCGCGGACCGAGCAGCCCAAGGTGCAACCACAAACTCGACGACCCCGGCCCACCGTTGAACGCGAACGTCACCGGCCGATCGGCCGCCTCGGCGTCGTCGAGCGTGTACGCCGTGACGAAAACCTCCGCCTTCGGCTTCAACCCTTCGAACTTGCCGTCGGTGTACACCTCCTCGCGCAGCACGATCCGCCCGGTCGTCGCCGTGTAGCGCAGCTCCTGACCGTCGATTGTCAGGGTGTGCTGCGTCGTGACCAGATCGTCGACCGGCGTGGCCGGCTTCGTCGTCGTCCCGGCCTCGTCCTCGCCACGCTCCTCGTTCACCATGCCGAGCACCCTAATCCACCCGGTCATGAAGCGCGGTTCGACAGGTAGTACACCGGCGAGACACCGTACGCGGAGACACGATCACGCTCAGGTGCACTAGGTGACGACCTGACACCTCCTGTCGAGCTGCCGAACAGGTACTAGATTTCCTCCATGGCGACCATCCTTCACATCGCTTTCACCGAGCACTGGGCGGCGGCGCGGGCGGCCGGCTGTTACCGCTGGTCGACTCGTGGCAAGAGCCTCGACGACGGCGCACCCTTCATCCACACCTCCCGTCCGGAGCAGGTCGCGATGGTGGCAAACTTCGCGTACGACGACGTGACCGAGCCACTGTGCTTGCTGGTCATCGACACCACCCGGCTGGTCTCCGCGTTGTGCGACGAAGACCTGGAAGGCACTGGGATGAGCTTTCCGCACATCTACGGCCCGCTGAACCTGGACGCGGTGGTCGACGTCCGCCCGTACACCCGCGGCGCCGACGGCCTGTGGCCGGAAGTGACCGCCGAGGCCGTATCCTGAACCACGGAACGGGTCGGTCGGGCGATCGCGTCGGCCTGGCAACAGGCCGCCGAGGAAAGTCCGGACTCCACAGGGCAGCGTGGTGGGTAACGCCCACCCGGGGCAACCCGCGGGACAGTGCCACAGAAAACAAACCGCCAGCGGCTCCAATGAACCCCGTGGTTCACTGGAGTGCGGGTAAGGGTGAAACGGTGGTGTAAGAGACCACCAGCTCCACAGGTGACTGTGGAGGCTAGGTAAACCCCACGTGGAGCAAGGCCAAGAAAGGCAGTGGGCAACCACTCGCCGGCGCGAGCGACTGAGGGCGGCCCGCCCGAGCTCGCGGGTAGGCCGCTAGAGGTGCCCGGCAACGGCCACCGTAGATGGATGATCGCCGATTACAGGATCCGGCTTACAGACCGACCCGTTCCTCCCCCGCGACCACCAGGCGGTCGACCAGGCCGTTTACGTAGGTTGGCGTGAGGGGGCCGGCGTTGAAGAGGACTCGGATGTAGAGCGGCGCCAGGACATGGTCCAGGACGTCGTCGATCGGTGGTGGAGTCTCGCCGCGCTCCGTGGCGCGGTCCAGCATTGACTGGAGCTGGCCGGCGCGGTCCGCGATGAGTTCGTCTCGGGCGCGGAGGCCTTGTTCGTCGGCGCCGTGCAGTGCGAGGAGGAGTTGCAGGAGGGCCGGTCCGTCTGGGCCGGTGATTTCTCGCGCGACAGCCGCCGCGTACGCCTTGAGGTCTCCCGCGACGCTCCCGGTATCCGGCATCGGCGAGCGCGCGTTCAGGCGCGTCAGCATCACATCGGTCAGCAGCGCTTCGAGACTCCCCCACCGCCGATAGATGCTGCTGTCGGCCACGCCGGCCCGCGCCGCGACCTCCCCGACGGTGAAATTTCCGTACCCGCGCTCGCCGACCAGGCCGGTCACCGCGTCATGCACCGCCGCCTGCACCCGCGCGCTCCGCCCACCCGGCCGCCGAGCTCGTCCTTCATCCATGCTCCCACCTTAACGCAGTTCCCACTTGCGTTTACCTCATCGCGGTCGTACAGTCGCTAACGCAGCCCAGAGCTGCATTTAGCGATGAAAGGACCCCGTTGACCGCGTACGAGAAGACCGCGCCGTCTGCACCGCCCCGCACCACCCACACCGCCCGCAACCGAGCAGCACTCCTGACCCTGACCTGTCTCGGCCAGTTCATGGTGTTGCTCGACAACACGATCGTCGGCGCGGCGCTGCCGGATATGCAGCATCGGCTGCACGTCGACCTGACCGGGCTGCAATGGATCGTCGACGCGTACGTACTGCTCGTCGCGATGCTGCTCTTGTCCGGTGGCGTCTTCGCGGATCGCTTCGGCCGCAAACGGCTGTACCTGATCGGCGTCGCGATCTTCACGCTCGCGTCCGCGGTGTGTTCGCTCGCCCCTTCACTCGGCTGGCTGATCGCGGGCCGTACGCTCCAAGGCGTCGGCGCCGCCGCGCTCGCCCCCGCCTCGCTGGCGCTGCTCGCCGTCGCGTACCCGCGCCCGGAGGAACGCGTCAAGGCGATCGGCCTGTGGGCGGGCTTCAGCGGCATCGGTCTCGCCGCTGGGCCGTTGGCTGGTGGCGTACTGACGGATGCCTTCGGCTGGCCGGCCATCTTTCTCGTCAACCTCCCGATCGGGATCGTGCTGCTGCTCGCAGGGCATCGTGTGCTGGGCGAGTCCCGCAGCCTGAACGCGCCCGCGATCGACATTCCGGGAACAGTGCTGTCGGTATTTGCGGTCGGGACCCTCACGTACGGGCTGATCGAAGGCGGTTCGAGCGGGTGGACCTCGCCGCTGATCCTCGGAGCCTTCGCGTCAGGCGCCGTACTCCTCGCTGCTTTCCTCATCGTCGAGAGCCGTCGAACCGCTCCGATGCTGCCGCTGCGGTTGTTCCGGCAGCGGTTGTTCACGGTCTCCAATACGGCGATGGTTGTGGTTGGTTTCGCGTTGATGGGGTCGTCGTTCTTCTTCTCGCAGTTCTTTGTTTCGGTGCAAGGGAGCTCGCTTCTGCGGGCGGGGTTGCAGACGCTTCCTGTTTCGCTGGCGATGGTGGTCATCAGCCCGTACGCCGGCCGGCTCGCTGCGCGGTACGGGTTCCGGATTGTTGTCACCGTCGGGCTGGCGCTGGCCGGGGTCGGGTTGCTGGCGCTGGGCTTTGTGCACGCGCAGACCGGCTACGGGAACGTGTGGTGGCGGTTGGCGATCGCCGGCGCCGGGTTCGCGTTGACGATGTCGCCGCTGACCGGTGCCGCGATCCAGGCGGTCAATCCACAGGAAGGCGGTCTGGCGTCAGGCATCAGCAGTACCACTCGCCAGATCGGCGCGGTACTGGGCGTCGCGGTGCTGGGAGCCATCGTTCGGGCCCGCGAGTCCGACGGCGCCTCGTTCGAAGCCGGGCTGAACACCGCCTTCACCACCGCCGGCGCCGTCGTGATCGCCACGGCGGTCTTCACCGGGGTGTGGCTGACGCGAGCCAACGCTTCCCGGTGAGACGCTGGCGCGACTAGTGTGGGCGAGTTGGAGGGGCGTACGGGATGTCGGACGTTGACCAATCGCCTTCGGTTGTTGCTGGGGGCAAGGAGCAGGGTGGTAACCGCTAGGGGGATTAATCAGATGGACCCCGCGACCGGGATTCCGGCCGCACGCGCCGGTTTCGCCCAGGGAATGGGGGCGGCGACGTGCAACTAGGCTGACGATTCCAGGCCGCGATCAGGAGGAGACCGACATGCCCGGACGATTGATCGCTCTGATCGGCACGTCGAGTGTTGGTAAAACGACGACTGCCCGGCGCATGCAGGACCTGCTTCCCGACCCCTGGCTGGTCGTCGGTCTGGATCATTTCTACGACATGTTTCCCTCCGACTGGGCCGGGCATCCGCGTGGACCCGGACCAGGATTCTGGCAGGACGTCGTACCGGACACCGACGGAAAGCCCCGCATCATCACGCACTACGGCGCCGCGGGCGCCCGCCTGCTCACCGGAATGCGCGCGGCCGTACTCGCCCTCCTGAACACCGGAAATGACGTCATCCTGGACGAAATGCCGGTCGACGACACGATCATGCCGGCCTGGCGCAAAGCTCTGGCCGGATACGACGCGTACTGGGTGGCGCTGCAGGCTCCGCTGGATGTCATCGAGCAACGCGAAGACGAACGCAATCACGGCCGCCACATCGGCAACGCCCGCGGTCATCAGGGGTACGGCATGGACGGCCCGTTCGACCTCGTACTCGACACCGCGGCACTTTCCGCAGATGCCCGCACAACGGCCATCATCGATGCCTTCAGCAACAAATCGTCACCTGGTTCACTTGTCGCGCCCGGCAGCTGAAAGCTGTTAAATCCTTCGCGTTCAGCGGTGCCGGTGGCTTACAGTCGGAGCCAAGACAGACCTGGGCGGGCCGAAGCTGATCGGTTACCACTCTTAATGGGCGTGTTGCGGGTTCGAGTCCCGTCGTCGGTTCGCCGGCGTAGCTCAACTGGATAGAGCAGCATTTCGGTCGGCGCGCCACGTCCGCTCAGGTCTGTTTTGTCATGCCCGGAACCGATAGGAGAGAAAGGACATGTCCACAGATCCATTGGCACAGCTCAGCACGCGGCGTACTCCGCAGGACCGACCGGCCGAGCCACGCCAGCGCATCAACAGCGCCGGCGGATACACCTTCGTCCAAGACGATCTCGCCCGCCTGCACCGGTTTCTGACCATCGGTACGACCGGCGGCACCGCGTACGCCTCCGAGCATGCGCTGACGCAGGAGAACGCCGGGCTGATCGTCGGGCTCGCGCGGAAGCGTACGACCGAAGTCGTGACCGCCGTACTGGACATCTCCCTCTCCGGTCGCGCTCCGAAGCAGCGCCCGGCGCTCTTCGCTCTCGCAGCCGCGGCCAAGCTCGGTGACGACGACGGTCGCCGCGCCGCGCTGGCCGCCGTACCGCTGGTCGCGCGGACGGGTACGCACCTCTTCCAGTTCACCGGGTACTTGGAGCAGTTCGGTGGCTGGGGTCGCGGTACGCGGCGGGCGATCGGCAACTGGTACGTCGACCCCGACCGCAGCGTCGACGCGGTGGTATACCAAATTCTGAAGTACCGCCGGCGCAACGGCTGGTCGCATGCGGATCTGCTCCGGCTGTCGCATCCGACCACCACCGAGCCAGTACGCCGGGAGCTGTTCGACTGGCTCCATGGCCGGCCCGCGGATCTGTCCGGTCTGCCACTGGTCGCCGCGTTCGAGCGGCTTCAGCGTGCGACCGACGTCGCTGAGACGGCCGGCGTGATCGCAGAGCACCGTGCGCTGTCGTGGGAGATGATCCCGGACCGGTTCCTGAACGAGCCGCGGATCTGGGAGGTCCTGCTCGCGAACGGTCTGCCGCAGACCGCGCTCCTCCGCCAACTCCCCCGCCTGACTCGGCTCGGGTTGCTCGATCCGTCCGGTCCGTGGGTTCAGGTCGTCGCGGATCAACTGACCGACGTGGGTCGCCTGCGCAAGGCGCGAGTGCATCCGATCAGCGTACTTGTTGCCCAGCGCATCTATTCGTCCGGCCAGGGCGGACGGGGGCGTCACACGGCTGGAGCCGTAAGTGCGTCGGCGGGCGTAGGTGCGTCGGCAGGCGTACGTGCGTCGGCAGGCGTAGGTACGTCGGTAGGCGTAGGTATGTCGGTAGGCGTAGGTACGTCGGCGGGCGTAGGTGCGTCGGCGGGCGTGCGTTCGCTCTGGCGGGCTGCGCGTTCTTCCTGGCAGCGGGCGCTTTCGTCAGCGGACAGGGTGGGGGCGGCTGCGGCGCAGTTGCGTTCGCCTGGGCAGGCGCTGCGTACGTTCGCGGACGGCGCGCGTGCTTTCGGAGACAGGGACGGCGCTCGCGGTGGGCGGGACTGGGCGCCGTCGCAGCCGATCGTTGATGCGCTGGATGCCGCGTTCTACTTGTCGTACGACGCGGTCGAACCGACCGGGAAGCGGACGCTGCTTGCTCTGGATGTGTCCGGGTCGATGACGTCGCCGGTGTCTGGTCTGCCGATCAGCTGCCGGGAGGCGTCAGCGGCGCTTGCGCTGGTGACGGCCGCGACGGAGCCGGCGTGCGAGATCGTTGGCTTCACCAGCAAGCGCAACTTTTGGGATACCAAGTTGACGCCGCTCGCGATCAGTCCGCGACTGCGGCTGGAGAGTGCAATCCGGGCGGTGTCGGACCTGCCGTTCGGCGGCACCGATTGCGCGCTGCCGATGCAGTACGCACTGCGGCGGAAGCTGGCGATCGATACGTTCGTCGTCTATACGGACAACGAGACGTGGCACGGGAAGGTACATCCGCATCAGGCGCTGCAGGAGTACCGCCGGGAGATGGGGATCGACGCCCGGCTGGTCGTGGTCTCGATGACCGCCAACGGCCGCACGATCGCCAACCCCTCAGATCCCGGAATGCTGGACGTATCGGGCTTCGACAGCGCGGTCCCGGCCCTCATCAACACATTCACCCGGGAACGCTGAGCCCGCGGCCGGCACGCGATCCAGTCGATCACCTACCGACCGCAGGCAGCACATCAGCACTCGAATGGGGCCCGCACCCGCTGCCCCGCAGTACGCGCATTAGAACGCGCATTAGAACGCGCGAGCTTATCCACCGCTGTTGAGGGTTATCCGCCCTCATACCGGCAGAGAACCCTCAACACGGATAGATAAGCCCTGGCCAGTGCTGTTCCGCAGACACCGGGGTGGGTGCGCGGCGGGCGGGCGCGCATAGCAAGCGTGGAAGGAGCGAAGCGGTGGAGCACCCGCGGGGCACGCGGGGATCAAATGCGGAGCAAATGCGGAAGAAGCGACGCGACGCGAGGATCAAATGCGGACCAAATGCGCAAGGAGCGAAGCGACAGAGCCCCTGCGGAGCACGCGAGGATCAACCACCGCGCGCAAGCGCAAGTCCCGGGCACCAGCCCGCACACTCCGGCGAAAGCCGGGACCTCCGGCGAAAGCCCGGGCCATCGGCAGCCCAGCGTGTCCCCCGGCAGCCGGCGCTCCCGGCGACAGCCCGGAGAGAACTTACCGGCGATGAGCCAGCGTCCGGGAGAGCGCGCGGGGCCAACCACCGCGCGCCAGCGCAAATCCCGGGCGGCAGCCCGCACACTCCGGCGAAAGCCGGGGCCTCCAGCGAAAGCCGGAGCTCCCCGCAGCCCCGCGGGATCCGGCGGCAGCCGGAGCTTCCGGCGATAGCCCGGAGAGAACTTACCGACGATGAGCCGGCGGGCGGGTGAGAGCGCGCGGGGCCACCCACCGCGCGCAGGCGCAAGTCCCGGGCGGCAGCCCGCACGCTGCGGCGAGAGCCGGGGCTCACGGCGGCAGCCGCGTCCGGCAGCAGCCGGAGGTCCCGGCGAGAGCCCGGGCTCACGGCGACAGCCCGGCACGTCCGGCGAGAGCCGGAGGTCCTGGCGGCAGCCCGGCATGTCCGGCGGTAGCCGGGGGTCCGGCGGTAGCCGGGGGTCCGGCGATAGCCCGGGAAGAAGGTACCGGCGGTGAGCCGGGGGTGGGTGGGAGCGCGCGTAGCAGGTGCGGGAGGAGCGTAGCGACGGGGCACCTGCGGAGCGCGCGCGGGTGGCTGTGTAGGTGTTAGTGGCAGGGTTCCTCGGGAGCAGGAGGTGCTGGGATTCGGCCGGCTGGTTTTTCCCACGGTTGTTGGCGGCCTAGGGCGGTCAGGTCCAGGGCGGTGACGGTGAAGGTCATCGCGTCGGGTCCGCGGCCGTAGGTCGAGTAGGTGTGGTAGATCTGCTCGCCGTCGCGCAGGAAGCAGCTCAGGCCGTGCAGGTCGAAGGGCTGCGGGCCTTGGGTGAACTCGTTGTCCGGCTGTACGTCCCACTCGGCCTTCGAGCGGTAGTTGTATTCGAAGGGCACGCGTGACTCGTCGAGCGTGACATGAAAGTCGTAGTTGAAGTCCGTGTCGCCGGACGAGTACCACGGGTACTCCCAGCCGCGGGCCTCGCGGTACGCGGCCAGCTTTTCGTACGGTGCCCGCGAGACCATCGCGAAGGTGGTGTTCGCCTCGTGCAGGCTGTTCTGGGTACCGATGTCGTCCACGAGCCACGTGCAGCTCGGGCAGCCCGCGTCCCACTCGGGCTGGAACATGAAATGGTATACCAAAAGCTGGAGCCGTCCGTCGAAGAGATCGAGCAGGCTGACCGGGCCGGCGGCGCCGGTGAATGTGTACGGCTTGTCGAGCCGCACCATCGGGAGTTCGCGGCGGCGGGTGTTCAGCGCGTCTCGCTGCTTGGTGAACTCCTTCTCTTCGGCCAGCAGCGCGCGGCGCGCGGTCAGCCACTCGTCCCGGGACACGATCTCCGGCAGGTTCATTCCAGCTCCTCAAGCTCGCAAAAGACAACGAATCAGCACCGATCACCCGGTACGTCGGAGCGGACGCACCGGCTTCGACACGGCGAGGATGCGAAACTTGGGAGCATGCGCAGACGGGTACGCACCAGCATCGTGTTCGTGATTCTGGTCGTGCTTCTCGGCGCCGCCGGGTACGTCGGCTGGGTGCTGGTGCAGCGGTCGGAGCCGGTGTCGTTGCCGGAGCCGACCGGGAACTTCCAGGTCGGGCGCAGGACGTTCGAGTGGACCGATGGGCCGCGGCGCGATCCGTACGCCGATGGTCCGCGCAAGCTGGCTGTCTGGCTTTGGTATCCCGTCGCGAAGCAAACCACCGGCCACCGCGTCCAGTACGCGCCCGGTCTGTGGAGTGGTCTGCACCTGAAAGCGCCGCTCTCCTTGCTGCAAGGGCCGTTCGACACGCTGCAGGATCGCGCGCTCGATCGGGCCGCCGTCGCGCCGGGGCGGTTCCCGGTGGTTGTGCTGATGCCGGGGATGGGCCTGTCGGCGCCGATGTACGCGGCGCTGGCCGAGGATCTTGCGAGTCATGGATACCTGGTCGCAGGCGTCACGCCGACGTACTCCGCGAACCTCACCGTGCTGGCCGGCCAGACCGTCGAGAGCAAACCGGCCGCGAACCCGTCGAACCTCGGTGAGAGCAATGAAGCCGCGCAGCAGACCGGCGATCACCTGGTGGACGTCTGGGCCGCCGACGCGCGCTTCGCGGCCGGAATGGTCGCGAAGCAACTCCCCGGTTCGGTCGAGAACTCGGTCGGTCCGTCGTACGTCGGGCACTCGTTCGGCGGCGCCGCGTCGCTCGAGGCGTGCCGGCAGGATTCGCGGTGTACGGCGGCGGTCGACTTGGACGGCACCCAGTTCGGCGAGGTGGTGCACAAGGGCGTGAAAGCGCCGATGCTGCTGCTCGGCGCCGACGACTCGTGCATCACCAGTGTGTGCGGCCCGGACGCCAAGAACGACAGCAACCGGGACCGCGCCATTTCATTGCTCAAGGCAAGCACCGGTACGTCGTGGTGCGCGACCATCCCGGGCAGCAGGCACTTCAACTTCACCGATTACGGCGTGTACTACCTCGCGTACCCGTTGCGTAAGTTTCTCCCGCTCGGCAGCGTCGATCCACGGCACGCACTGACGGTTCAGAACGGGTACGTCACCACGTTCCTCTCCCACGTCATCGACAAAACCGCCGCCCCGGACGCACCAACCTGCCAAAAATAGCTACAAATCCAACTCGTAGGTCTGACCAAGGAGCGAGTCTCCCCACATCGCGTGCGGTTCAGAGGCGGTCAGCCGGAACCCGCGGTCCAGATAGATATGCCGGGCCGCAGCCAGCGGAGCGTTGGTCCACAGCACCATCCGCTTGTACCCGATGTCACGAGCGAAGGCCAAGCAAGTGTCGACCAACTCGGCCCCGAGCTTCAGCCCACGCGCGGCCGGGGTGACCAGCAGCAGCCGCAGCTGCGCGGTGGTCTCGTCCGGCCCGCGGACACAGAAGATGCTGCCGGCCCGCTCGCCGTCGACCTCGGCGATCCACGCCGCTTCGCGGACCTCGTCGTGCTCGGTCGCGTACGCCGCCACGATCTGCGCGATCAGCGTCTCGTACGCCGGGCCCCAGCCGTACTCGGCCGCGTACACCTCCGCGTGCGACTGCACCACCCAGCCGAGATCACCTGGCTTGCCCAGCTTCCTGATCAGTTTCGTCATCAACCCACCCGATCTACTGACACGACTGTTTCAGTACGTAATACTAGCCCCGTGCCGACCACCAAGGAAGCCCCGTCCGCCCGGGAGCAGGAGCTGCTCGAGCGCGCCTACGCGTACTCGCTGACGCACGGCCTGGGCGATCTGTCCTTGCGGCCGCTGGCGACCGCGATCGGGTCGAGCCCGCGGGTGCTGCTGTTCCTGTTCGGCAGCAAGGACGGGCTGATCCGGGCCTTGCTCGCGCGCGGGCGCGCCGATCAGCTGGAGTTGCTGCGCCGGACCGAGCAGCTGTACGACGAGCCACCCGGCCTGACCGTGGTCGCGCGCGAACTGTGGACCTGGCTGGCCGCGCCGGAACGCCGGCCGCTGATGACGTTCTGGGTCGAGGCGTACGGGCGGTCGCTCGTCTCCCCCGAAGGCCCGTGGGCTGACTTCGCGCGCTCCACGGTCGACGACTGGCTCGAGCTGCTCAAGACCAGCGCGCCGGACGAGACCGAGGCGCGGCGTACGGGCGTACTCGCGATGCTCCGCGGCGCCCTGATCGACCTACTGGCAACCGGCGACCTCGACCGCACCACCGCCGCCCTCGACGACTACTTAACGGAGTAACTCGAAGGCGACCGTACGTTTGGCGATGTCAGCCTCGACGAGCCGTACGCGGGCCTGCTGCCCCAGCGGAAGGTCCGTACCCGTCACCCGCCCCTCGATCGCGATCTTGGTCAGCGCGACCACCCCACGCCCGTTCTCCCGCTCGTCGACCTCGGTGATCACCCCGTCGAACTCCGCGCCGACCTGATCCGCGACCAGCCCGGCCTCGACCATGCTGACGATCGACCGTTCGTACGCGTGCGCCCGCCGGTCCGCGTCGTCCATCACCTTCGGGATCTCGTCCATCGATTCGCGCACCCACGCCGGTACCTCATTGCCCGCGGACAACGCGACGCAGATCTCGCTGGTCCACCGGTCGACCAGCCGCCGCAGCGGCGCGGTCACATGCGCGTACTCCGCCTTCATCGCCGCGTGCTGAGGCTGCTCCGGAACACTCCCGTCGAACGCGCTGTAGCCGGCGCCGCGGAACAGCACAGTGCAGGCCGCGAGCATCGCCGCGTGCGCGGGGACCTTCGGGTCCAGGCCGTGGATGAACTGCGCGTACGTGGTCGCATCCGGCCATTCGATGCCGAGCGCCTTCGCGGTGTTGCCGAGCTTGCGGCGCAGATCGTCATGCGATTCGGGCAGCGTCCGCAGGATGCCGATCTTGCCCTTCATCATCAGCACGGCCGCGGCCATGCCGGTGAGCAGCGAGATCTGCGCGTTCCAGCCCTCGACCGGCAGCGGTGCGCGGAACTCCAATCCCCAGCCGTGGTTCGAGGTGACGACCTCTTGATCCGGGATCGGCAGGTTGACGCCGCCGCGGTCGAGTTCGCGCTGTTCGCGGAGCTTCCCGACCTCGCGGAGCAGTTGCAGCGGCTCCGGGGCCGTACCCGCATCCAGGTCCTTTTGTACGCCGGCGTAGTTGAGCTTGGCGCGTGACTTCACCAAAGCGCGCTCGCAGGTGACTGCTGTACCTTCGCCGGTCGCGTCGAGGGTCATCGTCCACAGGACGGCTGGGCGGACCTGGTCGGGAAGGAGGGATGCGGCCGCTTCGGAAAGCTCCGGCGGGTGAAGCGGGGTGCGCTTGTCCGGGGCGTAGAGGGTCTCGCCACGGCGGCGGGCCTCGGCGTCGATCGGGTCACCGGGTTGTACGTACGCGGCGACGTCGGCGATCGCGTAGTACACGATGTAGCCGTCGGTGGCTCGCTCGATGTGTACCGCCTGGTCGAGGTCCATCGAGTCTGGTGGGTCGATGGTGACGAACGGGAGGTCGGTGCGGTCGAGCTCCGGCAGGCGCGCGTTGCCCGCTGCCGCCAGGGCCGCGGCGGTCACCTCAGGTGGGAAGGCGGCCGGCACCTCCAGCTCCCGCCGGATGTCCTGCAACGACGCCCGAAACACCTCAGGCACACCCTCAGCAAACCGAACCTTCTGCAACGGCATGAGGTCAGACTAGGGCACACCTCAACCACGAGCCGCGCACCTGCCGGCTGGTCAGGGCTGGGTGTTGAAGGTGGTGAGGGAGGCTTGGCCGTCGGCGTACCAGTTGATTTCGGTGAGGGTCGCGGGGCGGAGCTCCATCCGGAAGATGGAGTTCAGCGGGGCCTGCAGGACCGATCGGACCATCAGCTTGATCGGTGTCACGTGGGTGACGACCACGACTGTCTTGCCTGGATACCTGGAGAGCAGGCCGTCGCGCGCGGAGCGAGCCCGGCGTGCGCAAGCGTCGAACGATTCACCACCGGGCGGCGCGACGCTCGTCGACTCCAGCCAGGCGTTCAGCGCATCCGGCCACTTCTCCTGCACCTCGGCGAACGTGTGCCCGTCCCAGTCCCCGAACGAGCACTCCACCCAGCCGTCATCCACAACCACACTCAACCCAAGCCGCTCCGCCACCACCGAAGCAGTCTCCCGAGCCCGCCGCATCGGCGAACTCACCACCGCGTCGATCCCACCAAGCGCTTCCCCACCGGCCGGGGCGGTCGGGGTGAGGCCCGCGAGGTACTCGGCCGCTGCTTCGGCTTGCCTGCGGCCGGTCTCGCTCAGCGGCGGATTGTCGCCACCCGAACCCGAGAAGCGCTTCTCAGCCGTGAGCGGAGTCTCGCCATGCCGCAGGAAGATCATCCGCGTCGGCGGCTCGCTCGAAGCGCCCCAACCACGCATCACCTTCTGCTGCTCCGACGCCGCCGGCCCACCGGCAAGCGCGGCAGCCGCGCCACCACCACCTGCGGCACCAGCAGGAGCGGTCCCGCTCGGCGCCGGCCGCAGCGGGATCGGTACGCCGTCCAGCGCGTTGTTCGCCAACGCATCCGCAGCAGCGTTCTTCGCCCGCGGCACCCACGTCCACTCAGTGCCGAACGGTGCCAACCCCTGCGCCTTGATTGCCAGCGGCTGCAGATCAGGATGCTTGATCTTCCACCGCCCGGCCATCTGCTCGATCACCAGCTTGGAGTCCATCCGCACCTCGATCGAGGCATCCGGCGCGTACTCAGCCGCCAGCTCCAGCCCAGCCACCAACCCCGAGTACTCGGCGACGTTGTTCGTAGCGATCCCCAACGTCCGCCCCTGTTGCGCAATCACCTGCCCAGAAACGGGATCCCGCACCAACGCCCCGTACGCCGCCGGACCCGGATTCCCCCGCGACCCACCGTCAGCCTCGACGATGACGTGATCAATGGTCACGCGGCGCTCTCCGGCGTACGGACCAGAATCCGGCCGCACTCCTCGCAGCGCAGCACAGCGTCGGCGGGCGCGGACTTGATCGCGTTCAGGTCCGACGGGGCGAGCTCCATCCGGCAGCCCATGCACCGCTTGCCGACCAGCGGCGCCGCACCGATCCCGCCGTTGTGCTCACGAAGGCGCTGGTACTGCGCGACCAACTGCTCCGGCAACTCCGCGACCACCTTCGCGCGCTGCTCCGCGACGCCGGCGCGCTGCTCGTCGAGCTCCTTGAGGGTCGCGTCCCGCGAGGTCTCCAGCTCGGCCTGCCGGCCGGCGAACGCCTCGGCCCGGGTCCGGAGGCCGGTCTGCACCACCTCGGCGGCCTCGAGCTTCTCCATCACCTCGAGCTCGGAGTCCTCCAGATCGGAGATCCGCCGGTCCAGCGAACCGATCTCGTGCTGCAGGTTCTCCAGGTCGCGCGGCGAGGTGACCTGGCCGGAGTCGAGCCGCTGCTGGTTCCGCGCGCGGCGCTGGCGGACCTGCTCGACGTCACTGTCGGCCTTCTTCTGCTCACGCTGCAGATCGCTGACCTCGGTGTCCGCGGTGACCAGCTCACGGTCGACCACGGACTTCTCGGCGGCCAGGTCCTTCAGCGCCTTGTGCTCGGGCAGCGACGCGCGCTTGTGCGCGACCTGATCCAGCTGCAGGTCGAGATCCTGCAGGTCCAGCAACCGGCGTTGGACGGCGGGCTCGGCGTTCAGAGTCGGCTCCTTCAAATCGTGGGCGGCGTACTCAGATCCGCAGCGTCCAGGCGTCCGTGCAGAGGGTTGAGATGTGAGTGTCCACGGTACTGCCTTGAGCCGCCAGACCCGCTACCAGGAGGCGTTCCGCGTCCGCGAGCCACGGCCATTCGCTGGCCCAGTGCGCGACGTCGACCAGCGCCGGGTCGCCGTACGCCCGCGCCTCGGTCGCGGGGTGATGCCGGAGGTCGGCGGTCAGGTACGCGTCGACGCCGGCCGCGCGGACCCGATCGAACTCCGAGTCCCCCGCTCCCCCGACGACCGCGACGGTCTCGATCATCCGGTCCAGGTCACCGGAGACGCGTACGCCATGCTCGGTGCGCGGCAGGCGCTCCCCGACGAGTCGCGCGAAATCGGCCAGCGGAAGCGCTTCCGCGAGTACGCCGATCCGCCCGCCGCCGCGATTGCTCGGCAACTCGGCCAGCTCATACACGTCGTACGCCGGCTCTTCGTACGAGTGCGTCGCGATCAGCGCTTCGACCACCGCACGGCGCTTTCGGCGCGGCAGGATCATCTCCAGCCGATGCTCGGGTACGACCTCGATGTCGCCGACCCGGCCGATCGTCGGGTTCGCACCGGCCAGCGGACGGAAGGTGCCTTCGCCCATACCGCTCCAGGCGGCCCGCTCGTAGTCGCCGATCTGCCCGGCGCCGGCCTGCGCCAGCGCGTCCAGCATCGCCTGCGTTTCGGCGACCGGGACGAACACGACCACCTTGTCCATCGGCTCGGCCGGCATCGCCTTGAGCGGCCGGGTGTCGCGCAGGCCGATCGCGGCGGCGAGCGCGTCGCTGACGCCGGGGTTGGCGTTGTCCGCGTTCGTGTGACAGACGTGCAGCGCGACGCCGGCGCGGATCAGGTCGTGGACGACCCGGCCCTTCGGGGTGTTCGTCGCCACGCTGTTCACTCCGCGCAGCAACAGCGGGTGGTGCGTGACCAGCAGGTCGTACTCGCCCGCAATCGCTTCGTCGACGACTGCCCGCATCGGATCGACGGCGAACAGCACCCGGCGTACCTCTTGATCGGGATCGCCCGTGACCAGACCGACCGCGTCCCAGGACTCCGCCCAGGCGGGGTTGTACAGCTGGTCGAGAACCGAGATCACGTCAGCAAGTGTCGTCACGGGCATATCCTGACATTTGCGGTCGCCTGCTGGATTGTGACGGGGGCAGCCGCCCGGTGCCCCCGCCACAACCAGTTCCGCCGGTGCGGGTGCTGGTGTGGTGGAGCGACCGCCCCGCCGCGTCCACCACCACACCCGCTCCGACGGGTCGCCCCGGCCACAGGGGGAGTGCCGTCTCGGGACGGCCGGACCGGAGCGAGTTCTAGAGGCCGGCTAGTGCCCCGCGTCGGTGATTGTTTGAGTGATTGCGGTGTTCAGGTGCGTGCATCGTGGTGGCGGAGGGGCAGCCTCGATGTTTTTCCATCGTGGCTGTTCCTCCGCTGCCGCGAGGTGCGTGCCTGAGCGCCGCAAGCGCCAAGGAATCTCCGACGCGGGGCACTAGATCAGCCAAGCCGTTGTGTCACCGGGGAGCTTGTCCCCGTCGAGCGGACCGCTGGACAGGACGACAGCGGCGTCGGGCAGCTCCACCGGAGCAACACCGAAGTTCGTCACGCACTGCCAGCCGCCGGGCCGGGTGAAGTGCAGGACCGAGTCCGTCTCGTCCACCCAGGTCAGCGAGTTGCCGGTCCGCAGACCGCGCCGCACCGCGAGCGCCTTGCGGTACAGGCTCAGCGTCGACTCCACATCGTCCTGCTGGGCCTCGACCGAGTACGCCCCGAACCACTTCGGTTGCACCAGGTGCGCACCGCCCGGGCCGAAGCCGAAGGACAGTCCTTCGACGGTCCACGGGATCGGCACCCGGCAGCCGTCGCGGCCCTTCTCGGCGCCCTTCGAGCGGAAGTACGCCGGGTCCTGCAAGTTCGCGGCCGGCAGCTCGCCGACTTCCTGCAGGCCGAGCTCCTCGCCCTGGTACAGGTACGCCGATCCGGGCAGCGCCAGCATCAGCAGCGTCGCGGCGCGCGCCCGGCGGAGGCCGAGCGCCACGTCGACGGTCGGCTCGGTGCCGTTGCTGAGCAGCCAGTCCTTACCGTCCTGCCAGCCACCCTTCGGGTTCTTCGGCAGACCGTAGCGGGTCGCGTGCCGGACCACGTCGTGGTTCGAGAACACCCAGGTCGACGACGAGCCGTTCTCCTCCGCGAGGGCGAGGTTGGCCTCGATCACCTGGCGGAACTTCTCGTACTCGAAGTCGGCCTGCAGCAGGTCGAAGTTGAACGCCTGCCCGAGCCCGTCGGCGCTCGCGTACCGGGCCCGGCGGGAGGCCGGTACGAACGCCTCGGCGACCGCGGACCGCGGCGGGTCGTACGTGTTCAGCAGCTTGCGCCAGTCCTTGTAGATCTCGTGCACACCGTCCTGGTCCCAGAGCGGGTGCTTGCCGTACGACTCGGACTGCCGCGGCAGCACGGCCTTCGACGGGAACGGCTCGGACAGGTCCTTCACCAGCGCGTGCGCGACATCGACCCGGAACCCGTCGACGCCCCGGTCGGACCAGAACTTCAGCGTGTCCAGGAAGTCCGCGCGGACCTCGGGGTGCTGCCAGTTCAGGTCGGGCTGCTCGGCGGCGAACATGTGCAGGTACCACTGGCCGTCGTCGGTCTGCGCCCAGGCGGAACCGCCGAAGACCGAGTCCCAGTCGGACGGCGGCTGGTCGGGGGCGCCGTCGGGACCGTCGCGGAAGATGTACCGGTCGCGGGCCGGGTGCCCCTTGGCCGCCGCCAGCGCCTCGACGAACCACTCGTGCCGGTCCGACGTGTGGTTCGGAACGATGTCGACGATCAGCTTGATGCCCTCGACGTGCAGCGCCTCGACCAGCCGGTCGAAGTCGTCCAGCGTGCCCAGTCGCGGGTCGACGTTGCGGTAGTCGTCCACGTCGTACCCACCGTCGGCCAGCGCGGACGGGTAGAACGGGCTCAGCCACACCGCATCGATGCCCAGCGCCACCAGGTACGGGACTCGACTGATGATGCCCGGCAGGTCACCGACGCCGTCGCCGTTGGCGTCGGCGAAGCTGCGCGGGTAGATCTGGTACACGACTGCCTGCCGCCACCAGTCGGGATCGGTCGTCTGCGGACCAGTCACGATCGCCTCACTCGGAATCTGTTGGTAACCCAGGGTTTATATATAGGCTCTAAATTTAGAATCTGCATGTATTCTGCGGGCGAGACGACGACCAGGTCAAGGGGCTTTGATGGCGAAACCACCGGCTACCCCGCCAACAGCCACTCCGACGATGTTGCGCCGGGTGAACGCGGGCAAAGTGCTTGGCGTGCTCAACCACGCGCAGGTGATGACCGGCACCAGCCTGATCGAGGCCACCGGCCTCACCCGGGCCACTGTGCACGCGGTCTGCAACGACCTGATCTCCATGGGCTGGGTGGTCGAGCTCGACCCCGGCCGGACCTCGGTCGGCCGGCCGTCCCGCCGGTTCGAGTTCAACGGCCGCGCCGGGTACGTGCTCGGGATCGACATCGGTGCGGCCAAGACGACCGTACTGGTCTCGGACCTGCGAGGCGAAACGGTGGCGAAGGCGGGGCGGTCCGCGGCCGGGGTGAAGACCGCCGGCGAGCGGACCGGCATCGTGCACGCGACTGTGGTCGAGGCGCTGACGTCCGCGGGGATCTCGGACGCCCAGGTGCTCGCCGCCGGAGCGGGGGTGGCAGCGCCGGTGGACCGGGACGGAAACATCCTGGTCGACGACGAGTTCTGGCGACGGTTCGACAGCGGACTGGCAGCGCGGCTGACCGAGCTGCACGGCTGGCCGGTACTCCTGGAGAACGACGCCAACCTGGCCGCCCTCGGCGAACATTGGCGGGGCGAGGCGCGCAACGTCGACGACTTGGTGGTTCTGCTGGCCGGGGAGCGGTTCGGGTCCGGGCTGATGGATTCCGGGCGGCTGTTGCACGGCAGTCGCGGCGGCGCCGGTGAGATGGTGTTCCTGAAGCTGCTCGAGGGCGTTGGTGACACCCACGGTATCGCCCGGATCGCCCGCGAGGAGGGCACCCGGGCAGCGGCCGATCCGTCCGTACCCACAGCGCTGACTGAGCTGGCGGCCGATGGCGAGGTAACCGCCGAGCAGGTGTTCAGCGCCGCCGCGGCCGGCGACAAGGTTGCCCTCGGCATCCTGGAGGACATCGCCGCCCGGACCGCCCGGGTGGTCGCCACCCTTGGCATCCTGTTCAACCCCGAGCTGGTCGTTCTCGGCGGCGCGGTCGCGGAAGCCGCCGCCGCGCTCCTCCCCGACCTCGACAAGCAGCTGGCCGGCTACACCAGCACGCCACCTCGCGTCGCCGTCTCATCCCTGGGCGACGCGATAGTCTCCGTCGGCGCCGTCCGGCACGCCCTCAACTACGTAGAACAGAACGCCCTGGACCTGGAACTCGGCTGCCGGCCCAGCTGATCGGCAGCTCGACAGGAGGTGTCGCCAAGATGACGCCTCCTGACCGCGCCGCCGAGCGTGAAAGGGCCGGCGGCCGACGGACACCTCCTGTCGAGCTGCCGACTTCTCAGCTGCCAGTCAGGGCGCGGGCGACGGCTTCGAGGACGACCAGGTTGCGGCCGGAGGTGGTGGCGGACGGGAGGTCGGCCGGGACCAGTGTCTGGTCCTCGGGGATGCCGGTGCAGAGGACGAACACGTTGTCCGGGTGACCTGCGATCAAGTGGTTGAGGGTTTCCCGCATCCAGGGCGTACGGACCGCGTCCTGGACCGCGATCACCAACGGACGGCCGTGCGCGGCCTGTGCTGCCTTGGCGATCACGTCGGTGGCGGGCTCGGCGTTCTCGGTCAGGTGATGTTCACCGCGCAGAACGACACCGTCGGCACCCGGCGCGACCCGGGCGAAGATCTCCGGAAGGCCATCAAAATAAGGGTTCCAGGCCGGGTGCAGGCCCTGGGTGAGATCGACCACGTACGGCGCGGCGCCCAGCGCGGGGATGGTCTGGCGACCGATCACTCGGGCCGCCACTTCGCGGATCGGGGCGCCGCTGAGGCCGGAGTGCCGGCTGCGCTGACCGAGTGACGCGGCGAGAGCGCGGACCCGGGCGGCCGCGTCGGCGACGCGTTCGGCGGGCACGGTTCCGTTGCGTACGGACTCCACCACGCGAGCTGTCAGCGCCCGCGGATCCGCGGTACCGACCGCGATCATTGCCAGATCGGCGCCCGCGGCGATTGACGCGACCGCGGCGTCCTCGATCGATCGGTGCCTGGTGATCGCCTGCATCTCCAGCGCGTCGGTGGTGATGACGCCGGTGAAGCCGAGCTCCTCGCGGAGCAGTCCGGTCAGGATTCGCCGGGAAAGAGTGGCCGGCTGGTCGTCGTACGCGGAGAACACGATGTGGGCGCTCATCACCACGTCGGCGCCGGCCGCGATGGTGGCCCGGAACGGCGCGAGCTCGACAGCCTCGACCTCCGCGGCCGACCGGTCCACCCGGGGCAGGTCGGTGTGCGAGTCGACCGCTACGTCGCCGTGGCCCGGGAAGTGCTTCGGGCAGGCCGCGATCCCGGCGTCGTGGACGCCCCGGACGAACGCGACGCCGTGCCGGGAGACCACGTCCGCGGTCCGGCCGAACGAGCGGGTGGAGATGATCGGGTTCGCCGGGTTGCTGTTCACATCCACCGACGGCGCGAGCATCAGGTCGATACCGAGCGCGGCCAGCGTCGCGGCCGCGTCGCGCGCGGAAGCACGGGTCAGCTCCACGTCGTCAAGGTCGCCCAGTACGCGCGGGCTGGCCAGCGGCCACGGGTTCGCCGGGGCCAGGTGACTGAACTCGCCGCCCTCGTGGTCGATGGCGACGATCAGGTCCGGACGCTCGGCGCGCAACGCCGCTGTCAGTGCGGCGACCTGGTCGGCGTCGACCACGTTCCGGGTGAACAGGATGACCGCCCCGAGTCCACCCGCCACCGCCCGGCGAAGGTCGTCGGGGGCGGTGGTCCCGGTGAAACCGACCACCAGCGAGCCGGCCGCGTCACGCTCCAGTTGATCACTCATCCGCCAACCCTCTCAGCCTCGCACCGGCTCGCGCCAGCCCGGCGGCCCGGTCACGGACAGCTAATAATTAGCGCCCGAAAGCTGGCGGAGGGGTATCGTTGTCAAGTCCTGTCATGACCGTTAACGGCCGCCTTCCTGCGGGTTTGCCGTGATTACCTTGGTTGAACTCTGTCTGTTCGGGCCGACTACGGATAACGTTGTCTCTCGACCTGACCGCCCTGACCGGGGGGACGATGAGCGACGACGCAGCGCCGGCGCGGGGAACCGTGCTGGGAATCGACATCGGCGGCACGAAACTGGCCGCCGCCTTGGTGTCCGCCGACGGCACGATTCTGGCCGGTGACCGAATCCGTACACCGGACGGCGGCGCCGACCAGGTGTTCGCCGCGCTCGGTGAGCTGATCGGCCGGGTGCGCGGCGACGCGGCCCCGCTCGCGGTCGGCATCGGCTCGGCCGGACCGCTCGACCAGGAGCACGGCCTGGTCTCCCCCGTGAACATCCCGGGGTGGCGCAACTTTCCGCTCGTCGACCGGGTCCGGGCGCTGACCGGCGACGTCCCCGTGACGCTCGGCATGGACGGTCACTGCTTCGCGCTCGGTGAGTACTGGAGTGGTGCCGGCCGTGGCGCGAAGACGCTGCTCGGGATCGTCGTGTCGACCGGTGTCGGCGGCGGTCTGGTGGTCGACGGCAAACCGCTGATCGGCCAGTCCGGCAACGCGGCGCACATCGGCCACGTGGTCGTCGATCAGGACGGCGAGGCCTGCGCCTGCGGGTCATACGGTTGCGTCGAGGCGTACGCGAGTGGTCCGCGGATGGTTGCCCGGGCCAAGCGGCGCGGCTGGCGTACCGAAGAGGACGTGGACGCGGCCGTACTGGCTGCTGATGCCGCGGCTGGGGACGAGTTGGCGCTGGCGGCGTTCGACGACGGTGCGCAGGCGCTCGCGGCGGGGATTGTGGCGACCGCGGTGACGGTCGACCTGACCAGCGTGGTGATCGGCGGCGGGGTGGCGAAGGCCGGGCCGGTGCTGTTCGACCCGGTGCAGGCGTGGGTGAAGCGGCTGGCGCAGCTGCCGTTCATCACGGAGCTCGCGGTGGAGCCGGCCCAGCTGGACAACGCTGGGCTGCTCGGGGCCGCGCATCTGGCCTGGGCCGCGCTCAGCTGACGCATTGCACAATTTCTTTCGCCGGTAAGGGTTCTCACGCGCACCTTTGCGCAATTTTTACGAATCTCGGGAAAGTGTGTAACGACTGACCTACGCCACCCGATGCAACGGATGGATGGGGTGGGGGCACCGGCATCCACGGGCGGTCGAGGGGGGCTCGGACCGGCCGGCAGCGGTTGATCGAGGGGGGCCTTGGATCAGCCGAACCACGTGAGCGGCGGGTGAGGAAACTCCCCCGCCGCAACCGTGTCACCCACCGGTCGGGAACCAGCATGCCTTCGGCAACGTCCGACCGCTTCGGACGCGAACGATCCTTCGGAGGGTGAGGATCGATCGCGGGTTCTGCACCGTGAACGGCGGTCGGTGGCCGCGGGAGGGCTGCCACCGGACCTGACCCCCCGTCCACGGTGCAGAACGGAAGTCTTTCGGCCGGCTCTTTCCGGCCTTGCGGCTCGACGGCGCTACGGGTGCAGCCATTCGGGCTCGGGCAGGCGGGCGCGGTCGAGGCGGCCGTTGTCGTCCAGCGGGAGCTCCTCGATCGGGATCAGGTCCGCCGGGACCAGGTAGATCGGCAGTTCCTTGCCCAGGTCGAGCATCAGCCGTGCCAGTACCGCGGGATCGCTGTCCTCGAGGACGACGTACCCGATCAGGCAGGTGTCGCCGGCCGGATCCGAGTTGGCGACCACGACCGCATCGACCACGCCCGGCTGATCGGCCAGTACGTGCTCGGTCTCGCCCGGTTCGACCCGGTGACCACGGATCTTCACCTGATCGTCCGCGCGGCCGAGGTACTCCAGCGTGCCGTCGACGCGCCAGCGGCCGAGATCACGACTGCGGTACAGCCGCGCGCCCGGATGCCCCGGATCCGGGACGAACGCACGCTCGGTCTCCTCCGGGCGGCCGATGTAGCCCTGGGCAACCGCCGCGCCACCGAGGTAGATCTCGCCGACCGCACCGACCGGTACCGGCCGCAGTGCCTCGTCCAGCAGGCGTACGACGACGCCTTCGATCGGCCGCCCGATCGAAGGCCGGTCCTCCGCCGGGTCGACCTCGTGGATCGTGGTCACGATCGAAGCCTCGGCCGGACCGTACTCGTTGAACAGCCTGCAGTCCGGATGCGCCTCGAGGAAGTCGCGCACCTTGTGCGTCAGCACCATCGCCTCACCGCCCGCGACGATCTCCCGCAACGCGGGCAGCTCGGGCAGGCGGCGCATCGTCGCCAGCAAGGCGGTCAGCGGGCTGAAGGCCATGAAAAGCCGCTCGACTTCGTGGTCGCGCAGTGCGGCCACGACCGCATCCGGGTCGTACCGGTCGTCCTCGCCGATCAGTACCAGCGCGGCGCCGGAGGCCAGTGTCGTGAACATCTCTTGGACGTGCACGTCGAAGCCGAACGAGGTCCATTGCAAAGTACGCAGCGATCGCCGCGTACGCAGGTAATGCCGTACCAGGTTGACCGGGCCGCGGTGCGGAACCACGACGCCCTTCGGGTTGCCGGTCGAGCCGGAGGTGTAGATGCAGTACGCGATGTCGTCCGCCGCGGCGCGCACCGGCGGCGCCTGCCGCGCCCGCGGGTCACCATCGGTGGCCGTGACCGGGACCAGGCGCAGGCCGATCCGGTCTGCGAGCGCCGCGTCGTCACCGACCAGCGCGACCGCGCCCGCGTCCTGCACCATGAACGCCCAGCGGGACTCCGGTACGCCCGGGTCGAGCGGGAGGTACGCCGCGCCGGACTTCAGTACCGCGAGCACCGCGACGACCATTTCGGTGCCTCGGGCAACACGTACCGCAACGAGCTGGCCCGGCTTCACGCCGAGGTCGGTGAGCTGCCAGGCGACCGCGTTCGAACGACGGTCGAGTTCGGCGTACGTGAGCTCGCGATCGCCTTGTATCAAAGCGATCGCGTCCGGCGTACGGGCGACTTGACGCTCGAAGAGGGTGTGCAGTCCGCTGAGTTCACCGGCGATCACGGCGTCGCGGCGCAGGCGTCCGATCGGTCCGGTCGGGTCGGTGTCGGCCTCGAGGTCGCGGAGTACGGGCAGGTCGGATTCGATCGGGAGGACGAGTTCCGGAAGCCGCAGGTTTGGACGGGTAGTTGCCCTGCACAACACTTCGGCGAGGTAGTCGAGCAGGCGTTCCACGGTGCTCTGGGCGAACAGCGCGGGGCGGTACTCGGCCGTACACGTGATGCCGGCGCCGTGATGGGTCAGCCGGAAGCGCAGGTCGACACTCGCGGGCAGCTCGTCGTCATCGTCCTCGAAGTCGACGAGGATCTGGAAGAGCGGTTCGCGGTCGAGCAGGGCGAGGTCCGTACGCGCGTGCTGGAAGGCTTCGGCGGCGACATCGCGTACGCGCTGCGCGAGCTCGCCGAGATCTGGTTCGCCGGAGAGATCGATCCGCAGCGGCAGTGCCCGCCGTGGTGCGGTCGAGGTGTCCCCCTTCGCGCGGACCAGCGCCGACCCGACAATCACATCGTCCTGCGCCGCAAACCGCCCAAGCACGGTCACCACGGCCGCGAACATCGTCATCACCGGACTGAGCTTCCGCTCCCGGCTGAACGCGAACACCGCGTCCCCCAGATCCTCCTCCAACTCCCGCTTGACCGCCGCAACTACCCCGCTGTCCTCCCCCACACCCCGATCCCCCACCAGCACCAGAGGCCCGGCCCCCACCAAAACCCCATCCCAATAAACCAAATCCCCTCGCCGCCAGTCCTCCCCGTCAACCCCTCCACCCGCAGCCGCCCCACGCACATCCGCACCAGCACCAGCACCAGCACCAGCACCAGCACCAGCGTCTACGTCAGCGCCCGCGTCTACGTCAGCGCCTGCAGCGTCATCCGCCTGCTCGACGGAACCAACGGCCGCACCCTCAGCTCCGGCGCCACCAAGACCCTCGGCCGAGCTGTCGTCTCCTCGCCCAGCCCGACCCTCGACCGCACCCTCAGCGCCGACGTGATCCGCAGCAGCGCCGTCATCCCCATCAACCACAGGACCAGCAGCCGCCGCATCAGCGCCCTCAACCGACCGGTCGCCCACCCGCTCGGCGAAACCAAGGACCATGCCCTCGGCCGTACCGTCGTCCAGACCCTCGTCAGTACCGTCGTCCAGAGCCTCGTCAGTACCGTCGGTCGAACTCTCGGCAGCACCGTGGTCCACGTGCTCGGCAGTACTGTCGTCCAAGTTCTTGGCAGGATCGCCGACCGCGCTTTGCACCGCGTTCGCCTCAACGCCCTCAACCGTCTGCTGCACGGCGGCCGCCTCAACGTCGTCCTCCGCCGGCTCAACCGCATCCGCGATCACAGCGTCTTCAACGTCCTCGACCGAGCTGTCGTCCGCGTGCTCCACCAGACCACGTGCTACGCCCGCGTCACCACCCACACCGTCGGCCGCACCCACGATCGCCACCTCAGCCAGCGCCTCAGTCGCCCCGCCGACCCCATCGCCGCCCGTACCACCCACCGCATGCTCAGACGTACCGCTCGTCGCATGCTCAGGCGTACCGTTCGCCGCATCCTCGGACGTACCGCCGGACGCGCTCTCGGACGTACCGCCCGGCGCGCTCTCGGACGTACCGCCGGACACACTCTTGGACACACCAGCCGAGGCACCGTCGGACGCGCTCCGCGGCGTACCGTCAGACGCGCTCTTGGACGTACCGTCGGTCCTGCTCTCGGATGTACCGTCGGGCGCGCTCTCGGGCGTACTGTCGGCTGCGCTTGTGGTGGGGTTGTGGTCGGCTCGTTCGACCGCACTGTCGTCGACGGGATCGGTCGCGTACTCGGTCGTGCCGTCAGCTGCATCGTCCTTCAGGCTGCCGACGGTGCTGTCTGCGCTGGACGTGTGCTCCCGGACTGCTCCAGGAGTAGGCGTCAGATCCGTCATCCGGACCCGGCCGACCGAAGCCACACCAGCACCAGCCCGTTCAGCACCAGTCCACTCGGCACCAGTCCGCTCGGCACCAGTCCGTTCAGCAACCGCCCGTTCAGCAACCGTGCGTTCGACTGCACCTCGGTCGATCGCATCTCGCTCGGCGCTGGTGTTCTCGGCTACCTGCTCGGCGTTTGACCGCCCGGCGGTACCCCGGTCAGGCGCAACCTGCTCCTCGGCGACCTCACCGGCGATGCTCTGTACCAGCACTTCATCGACAGGCTCGCTCGCCGCCGCTTCTCCGACAACCTCGCCCGCCGCTGCTTGTCCGACAGCCTCGCTCCCGGCTGCTTCATCACCAGTGTGCTCGGCTGAACTGCTGGCATCACCGGGCGCACGTCCCTCGACCGCAGCATCCGTGCCGAGCGCACCACTCGGCGTACGCATCTCAACCGCAGCATCCGCGCCGGGCCTACGCGTCTCGACCTCAGCATCCGCTTCGGCCGTACCACCGGAGGTACGCTCCCTGGGCTCGGTGTCCTGAGCGTCGGGGCTGCTTGTGGGTTCGGCTGTGTGCGTGGGTTCGGATGGCTGGTGTTGGTCTAGGAGGTTCAGTTGTTCGCGCATCAGCTTGGTGACGCCGTCTACCAGTTGGCCGGCTACGCGTAGTTGCTGGGACATGAGCGCGGCCATCCCGCTCCCGGGCAGTTCGGCGGCGCCAGTTGCCGCGGCGGCCGCGTCCACCCGTGCGGCGAGCTCCGCCAAACCTGAACCCAACACAGTCAGCGCGGCCCGAGAATCCCCAGCCCCGGAAGCACCCGCCGAACCATCCGAAGTCGAGCCGCCAGCAACGCCAGAGCCCTCAGCGGCCGCATCCGCACCTGTCGCAGCTGCGAACGCTCCGCGGGTGCTGTCCAAGTCAACCACAGCAACAACTTCGCCGCTGGTGAACCCATCCTCAGCAGGATCACCGATCCATCGACCGTCGGCCGCAGGCGAGCTCTCCCGGCCGCGGTCGGCCCCGGATGCGGCGTCCCCATCCCGGCCGCCTCTGGCACGGTCGGCTCCAGCACGATCGGCCCCAGCACGATCGGCCCCAGCACGATCGGCCCCAGCACGATCGGCCCCGGCGCGATCGGCTCCGGCGCGGTCGGCTGAAGAACCATCAGCTCCATAACCCTCGGCGGGCGAAGCTTCAGAGAATCCAGGGCGGTCGGCGGTCGCCTCTTCGTGTACCAGACCATCCGCCAGCTCACCCGCGTACGCCTCAACAGCATCCCCGGCCGTACCCTCGTCAGCCCCCGTCGCCGACTGCACCGCAACAGCAGTCGCCAGCTTGTGCGGCGTCGTGTACGTCAGGAACAGGTCGTCCGGCGCAATCTCCGCCCCGAACCGGCCGTTGATCTCGTCGATCACCGGCGCCATCGACGCGGCCGTCGCGCCGAGCTCGGCGAACGTGTGGTCGACCGTCAAGTCATACGGATCGAGACCAAGCTCTTCGCACGTCAGATCGAGTACCACATCCAGTGAATCCCGGTACCGTTCCGCCGAGACCTCGTCGCCGGGCAGCGACCCGGCCTGCGCCAGGTAGTCGGCGTCGATCTGATGCGTCTCCGCCGGCAACGCGAACGGTGACCGCTCCGCCTCCTCGACCGGCTCCACAACTACCGGCTCGGCCGCAACCGGCGGGTCCAGCGGAATGCGCTTCACCGCGGCGCTCGACGGCGGATCGAACACCGGCGTCTGCGCCCGCGCCGCCCGCTCGAACGCGTTGACCCGCGCCGTCACCACACCGTTGTCCCCGGCAACCATCGCCCCCGGCGCACCGGCGTATCCGGTTGCCCCCGGCCCAGCGGCGTACGCGGTCGCGCCCGCCCCGGCCGCATGCACGGTCCCCGCGGGCCCGGCGGCGTGTACGGATGCCGACGGGTCGACCGGATGGTGCACCCGGCGGAACGGGTACGTCGGCAGCGGCACGCGCCCGCCATCCGGGTACACCTTCGCCCAGGCGATCTCGGTGCCCTGCTCGTACAGCTCGGCGAGCCCGTTCATGGTCGCGAGGACCGGGTCCTGGCCGAGCCGCTGCGCCGGAATCCACGTGCTGTTGGGCGCGATCCGGCGGCCGGCCGGGCTGAGTACCGCGTCCGGACCGAGTTCGAGGAACCGCCGGCACCCGGCCGCGGTCACCGCCTCGACCGCGTCACCGAACTGCACCGGCTGCCGCAACTGCCCGACGAGATAGTCGCCGTCGAGCACCGTCCCGGATTCGAGCAGCTCGCCCGACCAGCTGGACACCATCGGCGTACGCAGCGGCTCGAGCGTGATCTCGCCGACGATCTCCGCGAAGTCGGCCAAAATTGGGTCGACCAACGAACTGTGGAAAGCCCGGTCGACATCAAGCCGTTGCCATGCGACCTGCAGCCGATCCAGCTGCGCCGCGAGCTGCCCGACGATCACCTCGGACCCAGTCAGTACGAACGACTGCGGACCATTGCCCGCGGCAACTTCAACTCCAGCCGTGCGGGCGATCTCGCGTACCCGGTCGGCGTCCGCGCGGACCGCGACCATCGCACCGGGTACCGTCCCGCGCTGCATCAGCACACCGCGCTTCGCGGTCAGGCGAACACCATCCGCCAGCGAAAGCGCACCGGCGACGCATAACGCCGCGTACTCACCAACGCTGTGCCCGACCACCAACGCCGGCTGCACACCGAACGACTGCCACAACCGCGCCAGCGCCAGCTCGAACGCGAACAGAGCCGGTTGCGCCGTTTCGGTCGGCCAAACCCCTTCAGTCGTACCCGCCGGGGTGAGCAGCAACTCGAGTAGATTGCCGCCGGTCTCCTCGTTGTACACGCGATCGCACTCGTCGAGTACCGACCGGAACACCGGGAACCGCGCCGCCAAACCGGCCGCCATCCCACGTCGCGCGGCGCCTTGCCCGGTGAACGCGTACCCCAACGGACCCGGTCCGCCACGCGGTACCTCGGTCGGTTGCGCGGACGCCAGCGCGTCGACCAGCTCGGCCTCCGTACCGCCCGCGACGCCGACTCGGTACCGGTGCGCGGGCCGCCCGAGAGCCGCCGTACCGGCGAGGTCGATCAGGCGATGGCCGGTGCCGTGGCCGAGGTCGGTGCGGTACAGCTCGATCAGGTCGGCGAGGGCATCCGGGTCAGGCGCGGACAGCGGGAGTACGACCGGCCCGTCGTCGCCGCGGCGGATCTGCCGGGGCGCCTCCTCGAGAATCACGTGCGCGTTCATGCCGCCCGCGTCCAGGGCGCTGACGCCGGCGCGCAGGGTCGTACCCCCAGATCCGGCGGGCACAGTCCAGGCCCGCGCCTCGGTGCCGATCACGAACGGGCTGCCGTCGAGCTCGAGCGCCGGATTCGGCTCGGTGTAGTTGATGGTCGGGACCAGCGTCCGGTGCTGCAGCATCAGGATCGTCTTGATCAGACCGGCCATACCCGCGGCGCTGTCCAGGTGGCCGATGTTCGGCTTCACCGAACCGATCGTGCAGAAGCCGACCTTGTCGGTGTGCCGGCGCAGCGCCGTCGTCAGCGATCGCACCTCGGCGGCGTCGGCGGTCGCGCTGCCGATCCCGTTCGCCTCGACGTAGCTCAGTGAATCCGCGTCGAACCCTGCCCGCTCCAGCGCGCGCTCGATCAGCTCGACCTGGTTACCCGACGGAGCATCCTCGTTGCTGACGGCGGTGCCGCGGATGACCGCGTACACGGTGTCGCCGTCGGCGAGCGCTTGGTCGAGCCGCTTGAGGAGTACGGCCGCGACGCCGTTGCCCGCGACCGTACCGTCCGCATCCGCGGCGAAGGCGCGTACGTGCCCGCTCGGCGAAAGGAGCGAATCCGGAGCCGGGTGAAAAGTCGTTGCCTGAGGCACCTGTACGGCGGCGGCGCCCGCGAGCGCGAGATCCGCATCGCCGGAACGCAACGCCTGACACGCCAGATGCACCGCGACCAAGGACGACGACCAGGCCGACTGCACGCCGATCGCGGGGCCGGTCAGGCCCAACCGGTACGCCACCCGCGTCGCAATCGAATCGCGCGGCTGCGGCTGACGGTTGTAGAGATTCATCCCCGACCCGGCGAACACACCGACGCGGCCGGTGGTGCCCGCGTACCCGCCATGCTCCAACGCCTGATGACAAACCTCAAGAAACAACCGCTGCGCCGGCTCCATGAGCTCGGCTTCACGATCACTCAACCCAAAGAACCGCGCATCAAACGCCTCAACATGCTCCAACACCCCACCAACAGCAACCCCCTCATCCCCCCACCCGTTCCCCTCAACAGCCACACCACCACCCGCACCAGCTCCACCAGCGCGCGTACCTGCGGAACCACCCGCACCGCCAGCTGCCCCGCCGGTTGCACCAGGGCGCGTACCTGCGGAACCACCCGCACCGCTAGCCGCCGCACCGGATGCACCAGCGCGCGTGCCCGTGGAACCGCTCCGCGTGCCGGCCGCACCTGCTACGCCGTTAGCTGCACCGAGCCGCCCAGCGGTACCCCATCCCGCCGCACCACTCGCGGGACGCACCACCGCACTAGTCGCAGGCCTAACCGCACCAGTCGCGGGCCGCACCGCCGAGCCAGTACGCCCGGCCGCACCACCAGACACACCCGCACGCCCAGCCGACCCACCCGTACCCCAAGCACCCGTACCACCAGCGCCCCCGCTCTGCCCAACCTCCTCAGGCGAGAACCGCCGAACACTCTCCACACCCACAACCAGGTTGTCCCAGAACTGCTCAAGCGTCTCCGCCCCCGGGAACCGCCCAGCCACCCCCACCACAGCCACCGGCTCAACCACAGCCGCCTTCCGCCCCACACCCCCGGAAGCCGCCCCAACCACCGCCTCAACCGCAGCAGCCGTCGGCTCCCCACCAACCACGCCCGAGGATGCCGCCGGCTCAACCAGGGCCGCCTCCTGCTCCTCAACAACCGAAGCCCCAGAAGCCGCCGCAACCGAGGAACCAGCCCCACCAACAACCTCCGCGCCGCCCGCGGACTCCCCGTCACCCACAACGGATTCCGCGCCGTCAACGAGCTCCTCAGCCCCAGCCTCCTCGGCCCCGCGACCACCGGACTCCCCATCGACAGCGAGCCCCTCGCCCTCCGCCTCCTCAGCTCCACCCTCCACAGGAACCGCATCAGGTACGAGCCCGCCGGTCCCCGCCAGCCCAGCTTCACCCTCGACAGGAACCACATCCGCAGCGAGCCCCTCGGTCCCCGCCAGCCCAGCGTCACCCACTACAGGAACCACACCAGCAGCGAGCGCCTCGGTCCCCGCCTCCTCAGCCTCACCCTCCACCGGAAGCACAGCAGGAGCGAGGTCCCTGGCCTCCTCCGACTCCGCACCACCCTCATCGGCAGAACGCCCATCCGCGCTCGCCGCGTCCGCACCAGGCTGACCCGCACCTACCAGCCCCGCGTCACGCCCGTCGGCGCTCAACTCGTCGGCGCCCAACTCGTCCGCGTTGCCGCGCGCCTCCGCGCCGAGGTCCGCCGCATCAGCGCTGAGATCATCCGCATCGGCGGCTTTGAGAACCGACCGCGTATTTTCGCGGTCCCGAAGTGCATGGTGGCTTCCCAAAGCCGACGTACCGGGTGCCTCCGCGTCGGCCCCTTCCGCGCTGACCGAATCCGCCTCAGCCAGATCCGTACCAACCGGCTCCGCGTCGCGCTCCTTCACGCCGAGCTCGTCCGCGTCAGCCGCTACCGTGCCAACCGAATCCGACTCAGCGAGGCTGGGCTCGTCCGCGTGAGCCTCTAGCGTGCCGGCCGAGTCCGACTCGGCTCGCTCGGCGCCAACCGACTCCGCACCCGCCACCTCCGCGCCGAGCACCTCCGCGCTGGGTTCTTCAGCGCTGGGTTCTTCAGCGCTGGGTTCTTCAGCGCTCGGTTCTTCAGCGTTGAGTTCCTCAGCGTCGGATTCTTCGGCGCTGGGTTCTTCAGCGCTGGGTTCTTCAGCGCTGGGTTCTTCAGCGTTGAGTTCCTCAGCGTCGGATTCTTCAGCGTCGGATTCTTCAGCGTTGAGTTCCTCAGCGTCGGATTCTTCGGCGCTGGGTTCTTCAGCGCTGGCGTCTTTGGAGTCAGCATCCGCTACGTGAACATCAGCAGCCTCGACGTCCGTCTCGCTGCTCGTGGTGTACGCACCAACGCGCTTGGCGCTGACGTCCGCGACGTCGGCGGTGTCGCTGGTGTCGGCGTCGGCGTCGGTGTCGGCGTCGGTGTCGGCGTCGGTGTCGGCGTCGGTGTCGGCGTCGGTGTCGGCG